>JAYTTV010000277.1:0-3287 GCA_043745075.1 Sphingomonadaceae bacterium | reverse complement strand
CCAGCCGCCCGCTTACGCGAACGTCCGCCCGAATTCGGTCAGCATCGCGTTCAGCGCCTTCTTCGTGTCGTCGCTGATGTCCTTCGACGTGCGGATCGCGGTGAGGACGTCGGCGTGGTTGGTCCGCGCCTCCGCCAGCAAGCCGGCCTCGTAGCGGGTGACGTCCTTGGTCGGGACCTTGTCGAGGAAGCCGTTGACGCCAGCAAAGATGCTGACAACCTGCTCCTCGAACGGCATCGGCTTATACTGGCCCTGCTTGAGCAGCTCGGTCAGGCGGGCGCCGCGGTTCAGCAGCTTTTGCGTCGAGGCGTCGAGGTCGGAGCCGAACTGCGAGAACGCCGCCATCTCGCGATACTGGGCGAGCTCGAGCTTGATCGTGCCCGCGACCTTCTTCATCGCCTTGGTCTGTGCCGCCGAGCCGACGCGGCTGACGGACAGACCGACGTTGATCGCGGGGCGGATGCCCTGGAAGAACAGCTCGGTCTCGAGGAAGATCTGGCCGTCGGTGATCGAGATGACGTTGGTCGGGATGTACGCCGAAACGTCGCCCGCCTGCGTCTCGATGATCGGCAGCGCCGTCAGCGAGCCGTTGCCGTGCGCGTCGGACATTTTCGCTGCGCGCTCGAGCAGGCGGCTGTGGAGATAGAAGACGTCGCCGGGATAGGCTTCGCGGCCCGGTGGGCGGCGCAGCAGCAGCGACATCTGGCGATACGCGACCGCCTGCTTCGACAGGTCGTCGTAGACGATGACCGCGTGCATGCCGTTGTCGCGGAAATATTCGCCCATCGTGCAGCCGGTGTACGGCGCGAGGAACTGGAGCGGCGCGGGCTCCGACGCGGTCGCGGCGACGACGATGGTGTATTCCATCGCGCCATTCTCCTCGAGCGCGCGGACGATCTGGGCGACGGTCGAGCGCTTCTGGCCGATCGCGACATAGATGCAGAACAGCTTCTTGGTGTCGTCGTCACCGGCGGCGGCGTTCGGAGCCTTCTGGTTGATGAAGGTGTCGATCGCGACGGCGGTCTTGCCGGTCTGGCGGTCGCCGATGATCAGCTCGCGCTGGCCGCGGCCGACGGGAACGAGCGCGTCCAATGCCTTGAGGCCGGTCTGCATCGGCTCGTTGACCGACTTGCGCGGGATGATGCCGGGGGCCTTGACCTCGACGCGGCTGCGCGTGACGTTTTCGATCGGCCCCTTGCCGTCGATCGGGTTGCCGAGACCGTCGACGACGCGCCCGAGCAGGCCCTTGCCGATCGGCACGTCGACGATCGTGCCAGTGCGCTTGACGGTGTCGCCTTCCTTGATGCCCGAGTCCGAGCCGAAGATGACGATGCCGACGTTATCGGCCTCGAGGTTCAGGGCCATGCCCTGCACGCCGCCGGGGAATTCGACCATCTCGCCCGCCTGGACGTTGTCGAGGCCGAAGACGCGGGCGATGCCGTCGCCGACCGACAGGACCTGGCCGACTTCGCTGACCTGGGCTTCGGTGCCGAACGACGCGATCTGGTCGCGGATGACTTTCGAGATTTCTGCGGCGCGGATGTCCATCGTCAGCCTTTCATCGCCGTGGCGAGCGTGTTCAATTTTGTACGGATCGAGCTGTCGACCATTCGGCTACCGACGCGGACGATCAGCCCGCCGAGGATTTCGGGATCGACGTTGAGAATGAGAGCGGCATCGGCACCGAGACCGGCGCGGAGCTTCGCCTTGAGCTGGACCTGCTGGTCGGCGTCGAGCGGGTGTGAGCTGGTTACTTCGGCGGTGATCTCGCCGCGCTGGCTGGCGGTCAGCTTGGAGAAGTCGCGGATGATCGCGGGCAGCGCCGCGAGCCGACGGTTTTGCGCGAGGACGCCGAGGAATTTGGCCGTCAGCTGGTCGAGCTGCATCGCGCCTGCGACCGCCTCGATCGTCCGGGTCGCGGTGACGCGATCGATCATCGGGCTCGTCGTCAGCGTCCGCAGGTCAGCCGATTCGGCGAGGCCGCCGGTGACCGACGATAGGCTCGCCGCGACCGCGTCGATCGACTTCGCGTCGCGCGCGAGATCGAACAGGGCTGTGGCATAACGCCCCGATAGTCCAGCAACGATGCCGCCCGATATTTCCACGAGACTCGCCCAAACAGGAAGCCAAAGAGCAGATTTGCCCCGGAATCGCCCCACGCGGGACCGCAGGGCGGCCCCCGGCGCTAGGCGAGCGGGGCGTTAGCATGGGGGTCCCGCGCGTGCAACCCGGCGGGAACCTGCGAACAGGAGCGGCATTGAGTGGCACCATCGTAAACAGGAGTTTCCCATGAAGACATTCACCCTGCTTGCCGCTGCTGCCGTCTCGCTCGTGCCGGTCGCGGCGTCGGCGATTGCGCTGCCCGCCAAGACCTATGTGATGAAGGCAGGCGCGTCCGACATGTTCGAAATCGAATCGGCGAAGCTCGAGACCGCCAGCGCCGATCCGCAGGTCGCCAGCTTTGCGCAGATGATGATCGCCGACCACGGCAAGTCGACCAGCGACGTCATGGCGGCAGCCGCGGCCGACGGTCTGCCCGCGATGACGCCGAAGATGACGCCAAAGCAGGGGTCGATGATCGACAGCCTCAAGCGGACCTCGGGCACGGCGCGCGACACGCTGTATAAGAAGCAGCAGATCCAGGCGCATCGCGACACGCTGATGTTCCAGAAGCAGTACGCGATGTCGGGCGACACGCCGCAGCTCAAGGCCACCGCGGGCATGATCGTCCCGGTCGTCGAGAAGCACCTCGACATGATCAAAGGCATGTCGTCGGGCGCGATCAAGGCGCAGTAAGTCTACGAACGACAATCGACGAAACGGCGCGGCGAACATTCGCCGCGCCGTTTTCGCGTCGGCAGCACATCGTTTCGGCGGATGAATGCCGAAAGATTATCAACCCTATTTATCGAGCGATCCGTACCGTAACGGTTCATCGCAAATACACAGTCATAGTTAATCAAGTGTGCGTCCGCTCGCCTCTCAACTCCGTAGTCCCGCTGGGGAACTCTTGAGATGGCGATGGAGACTAACATGCGATTCTGGATAACGGGCAGCATCGGAATAATGGCGATCGGAATCGCCGCGACGGCGAATGCCAAGGTCGTAACGACGATCGTCAACGCGAGCACCTACAATGCGCCGTACACGATCGATACCGGCGGCGGAAACAGCCTGACGCTGAGCACGATCGACAAGAGCGCCTATTCGTCCAGCCCCGAAGCGGTTCAGACCGGTGGCGGGCTCGAGGTCACCAGCCTCGGATTTCCCTTCTACTCCAGCCCGCA
>JAYTTV010000276.1:0-12948 GCA_043745075.1 Sphingomonadaceae bacterium | reverse complement strand
GGCCGCCATCGTCATACATGCTGGTCATAGTCTCAGGCATAATCATCACACTTCCATAAGTGTGAGGGCCTGTCAGGCGCTTTAGGGGGCTACTTCAGCTCCTCGGCGACATGGTTGATTGCAAGGTCGGAGCGCGCCCATTCGGCGACGGGCTGCAAGACGGGGGCAAATCCGAGCGCAAGGATTTGTTCGAACTCAGGTTCGGGGATCCGACGTACAGACCAGCCAAACGCCCCAGCATTCGCTGAGCCGTCACTCTTCGTCAGAGCCGATTCGATCGTTCGGTCGCTCAACCGGAAAGGGACTGGCCGATCGAGATCGAGATAGCCCGACAGCCTCGCATAGAAATGACCGATCAATTCGTGATCCGGCTCGATCAGATCAACGTGCGCTATAGCAAAATAACACTGCCGTCCGCTGTTCCGCCTTGGCTCGTAATAGACAATTTCGTCGCCAACGGCCTCACGCATTGCGCGGATGTACTGTTCGGGGAAATGATAGCGTGAGTCGGGACGGTCGTCGTAGCTGGAGTTCGACCGGTGCGTCAGGACTAGCTTGACCATTCAAATCCGGGGCTCAATCGACCCTCTGCCTTAAGGTGATCCTTGTATTGATCGAGTGCAGAGAGCAGCACCGTTTCAAGCGAAAGTCCCGAGACCGCGACGTAATTGGTCACTAGTGCAGTAGCCGCAGCGCTTAAACGAATACGATTGGATTGGATGTGCGACACTCGTGCATGCTATCGCGTTGCCACCGGCTCGGGGCCGCTATAATCGTAGAAGCCGCGTTTCGTTTTCTTCCCCAGCCAACCCGCCTCGACGTACTTCACCAGCAGCGGCGCAGGGCGGTATTTCGGGTCGCCGGTCGCCTCCTGCATGACGCGCATGATCGACAGCAGCGTGTCGAGGCCGACGAAATCGGCGAGCGTCAACGGCCCCATCGGGTGGTTCGCGCCGAGCTTGAGCCCGGTGTCGATGTCGACGACCGAGCCGACGCCCTCGCCCAATGCGAAGATCGCCTCGTTGAGCATCGGGCACAGCACCCGGTTGACGATGAAGGCGGGGGCGTCGGCGGCCTCGATCGCGGTCTTGCCGAGCTTCGCCGCAAAGCCGTGCATCGCGGTCGCGGTTGCGTCCGACGTTGCCAGCCCACGGATGATCTCGACGAGCGCCATCAGCGGGACGGGGTTGAAGAAATGGACCCCGGTGAAGCGGTCGGGGCGATCGGTCGCCGCCGCCAGCCGGGTGATCGAGATCGACGAGGTGTTGGTCGCGATCAGCGCGTGCGGCGCAAGGTGGGGGCACAGGCCGGCGAAGATCTTCGCCTTGACGCCCTCGTTCTCGGTTGCCGCCTCGATCACGAGGTCGGCGGCGGCGAAGGCAGCGGTGTCGGTGGTCAGCGCGATCCGGGCGAGCGCGGGCTCGACCGCTGCGGCGTCGACCGTCCCCTTCTTGACCCCGCGCGCGAGGTTGGTCGCGATCGTCGCCTTCGCCGCCTCAACCCGGTCGATCGCGACGTCGGACAGGATCACTTCATAGCCCGCAAGCGCCGCGACATGCGCGATGCCGTTCCCCATCAACCCCGCGCCGATAACGCCGATCGTCTGCATATTGCCGGCTCCCTATTGTGCTTTACCGTCATAGCGAGGATCGGCGCTAATTGAACAGTCTGTTGCGTTGCAGCAAAATTTCCGCGCCGGACGCCGCCAGGGGTGGAACAACGCCTGTCGCCATCCGATATCTCTGACGGCGACATCAGCCCGCGCCCGCCAAATCCGTCAGGAATCCATCATGTCGACGACCGCCAACGCCTATGCGGCGCATTCCGCCGACGCGCCGCTCGCGCCTTTCAGCTTCACCCGCCGCGACGTCCAGCCCGACGATGTCGCGATCGATATCATGTTCTGCGGCGTCTGCCATTCCGACCTCCACACCGCGCGCAGCGAGTGGGGCGGCACCCTGTACCCGTGCGTGCCGGGCCACGAGATCGTCGGTCGCGTCACCGCCGTCGGCACGAACGTCAGCAAGTTCGTGATCGGCGACGTCGTCGGCGTCGGCTGCATGGTCGACAGCTGCGGGCATTGCCCGTCGTGCACCGATGGCGAGGAGCAATATTGCGAGACGACCGGCTTCGTCGGCACCTACAACGGCCCCGATACCGTTCTCGGCGGCTATACCTTCGGCGGCTATTCGGATCACATCGTCGTCGATCAAGGGTTTGTCCTGTCGGTGAGCCACGACGAGGCCGACCTTGCCGCAGTCGCGCCGCTGCTGTGCGCCGGCATCACGACCTACTCGCCGCTGCGCCACTGGAAGGTCGGTCCGGGGCAGAAGGTCGGCATCGTCGGGCTCGGCGGGCTTGGCCACATGGGCGTCAAGATCGCCGCCGCGATGGGCGCCGAGGTCTATGTCTTCTCGACCTCGCCGAACAAGCGCGACGACGCGATCCGGCTCGGAGCGAAGGACCTGATCGTGTCGAAGGACGCCGAGGCGATGGCGGCGCACGCCAACAGCTTCGACTTCATCCTCGACACCGTCGCAGCGAGCCACGACCTCGATGCGCTGACGACGCTGCTCAAGCGCGACGGGACGTTGACGCTGGTCGGCGTCCCCGAGCATCCGCATCCGTCGCCGACCGTCGGCAACCTCATCTTCAAGCGCCGCGCGATCGCCGGCTCGCTGATCGGCGGCATCGCCGAGACGCAGGAGATGCTCGACTTCTGCCGCGACCAAAAGCTGACCGCCGATATCGAGATGATCGCGATCGACGAGATCGATACCGCCTACGACCGGATGGTGCGGAGCGACGTCAAGTACCGATTCGTCATCGACATGGCGTCGCTCAAGGCGGCGTGATGCATCGGGGACGGGTGTGATGCCCGTCCCCGTTCGACTCAGCTTTTGACCAGCCCCGCCGCGATCAGGCTCCGCGCGGTGTCGACAATCGACTCGGCGGCGGGGCGCGGGTTCCAGCCGATCACCGCGCGGGCGTGGCTCGAATCGCCGACTCGGGTGCGGCCGAGTTCGGGCAGGACGATCTTGACTTGCTCGTCGAACAGCGCCGACACCCGGACGAGGAAGTTGGGCAGCTTCATCGTCGGCACGCGCTTCGCTTTGTCGGCAAGGCGGCTTTTCAGGATCGCGGCGACATCAGCCATCGTTAGATAGTCGCCCGAGCACAGGAAGCGCTCGCCATCGATGCCGGGCGTGGTCATCGCCGCGACGTGCGCGGCGGCGATGTCGCGAACGTCGCAGATGCCGAATCCGATCGCCGGCAGCCCGGGCAGCTCGCCGTTGAGCAGCTTGGTGATGACGATGAGCGATCCCGAGAAATCGTTGCCGAGGACCGGGCCGAGGACGAGCGCGGGGTTGATCGTGCAATATTCCATGCCCCCGCCCTCCGCCGCGACCCAGTCACGTGCGGTGCGTTCGGCGATCGTCTTCGACTTGGCATAGGCGCCGGTCGCGGGCGACGACAGGTCGCTCCAGTCGGCCTCGCTGTAGGTCCGGTCCTTGCCGGTCATCCCGTAATACATCGCCGCGACCGACGAGGTCATCACCACACGTTTGACCCCCGCCGCCTTCGCCGCGCGGAGCAGGCGCAGCGCGCCATCGCGTGCGGGAATGATCAAATCGTTGTCGGTCTTGACCGCGCCGGTCGGCAGCGGCGAGGCGATGTGCTGGACGAAGTCGCATCCCGCCGCGGCCTCGGCCCAGCCGGCGTCGCTCGTAAGGTCGGCGGCGGTGAGCGGGAGCTGGTCGGCGGTCACCCCGAGGCTAGCGCGGACGGCGTCGGCCCTGGCGAGGCTGCGGATCGTGCCGCTGACAGACCAGCCGTCGGCGATCAGCGCCTTGACGACATAGCCCGCGATATACCCCGACGCCCCGGTTACGAGGACCTTGCCCTTGCTCATGTCAATGCTCCCCAGCCTGCGGCGACCGTAAGAGGACGCCGCAGGCGAGTCGAGCGGTTCGAGTATTACTCAGGCGGAGGCTTACGCAGCCTTGGGCGCCGACTCGCGGACGCCGGCGTCGACGTGATCCTCGAACTGGGCGAAGTTCGCGACGAACATGCCGACGAGCGACTTCGCCTTGGCGTCGTAGGCGTCCTTGTCGGCCCACGTCTCCCGCGGGTTGAGGATGCGCGGCTCGACCCCGGGGACCGACACCGGCACCTGGAAGCCGAAGTTCGGGTCGGTGCGGAACTCGGCATCGTTGAGGCTGCCGTCGAGCGCGGCGTTGAGCAAGGCACGGGTGACGCGGATCGGCATGCGGCTGCCGGTGCCATAGATGCCGCCGGTCCAGCCGGTGTTGACCAGCCAGCAATCGACTCCGCCCTTGGCGATGCGCTCCTTGAGGAGGTTGCCGTAGACGCTCGGGTGGCGCGGCATGAACGGTGCGCCGAAGCACGTCGAGAAGGTCGCGTCGGGCTCGGTGACGCCGATCTCGGTCCCGGCGACGCGCGCGGTGTAGCCGCTGAGGAAGTGGTACATCGCCTGTTCGGGGGTCAGCTTGGCGATCGGAGGCAGGATGCCGAACGCGTCGGCGGTCAGCATGATGACGTTCGACGGCACCGGGCCGAGGTTATCGGCGCTGGCGTTGGGAATGAAGTCGATCGGGTAGGAGGCTCGGCTGTTCTCGGCGAGCGTCGCGTCGTCGAGGTCGATCTCGCGCGTCACCGGGTCGATCACGACGTTCTCGAGGACGGTGCCGAAGCGCTTGGTCGTCGCGTAGATCTCGGGCTCGGCTTCGGCTGACAGGCGGATGACCTTGGCGTAGCAGCCGCCCTCGAAATTGAACACCGCGGTGTCCGACCAGCCGTGTTCGTCGTCGCCGATCAGCGTGCGGCTGGCATCGGCGCTGAGCGTCGTCTTGCCGGTGCCCGACAGGCCGAAGAACACCGCAGTGCGCCCGTCGGTGCCGATGTTCGCCGAGCAGTGCATCGGCATCACGCCCTTGACCGGGAGCAGGTAGTTCAGGATCGAGAACACCGACTTCTTCATCTCGCCGGCGTATTTCGTGCCGCCGATGAGGATCGTCTTGCCCTCGAAATCGACCGCGACGATCGTCCCTGAACGGCAGCCGTGGCGCGCCGGATCGGCCTTGAAGCTCGGCAGGTCGACGATGGTGAATTCGGGCGCGAAGTCGGCGAGCGCGGCGGCATCGGGGCGCACCAGCAGCGTGCGAATGAACAGGGCGTGCCACGCCAGCTCGGTGATGACGCGGACATTGACGCGGTGCTCGGGCTGTGAGCCGCCGAACAGGTCCTCGACGAACAGCGTCTCCTTGGCGGCGAGCGCGGCGGCGAAGTCGGCTTTGACGTTGGCGAACTGCTCGGGAGTGATCGCCTTGTTGGTCTTGCCCCACCAGATCACCGGGCCGGTGACATCGTCATGGACGATGAACTTGTCGTTCGCCGAGCGGCCGGTGTGGCTGCCGGTCTCGACGACGAATGCGCCGTCCTTCGACAACAGCCCCTCGTGGCGCGCGACGGCAAGTTCGATCAGCGGCGCGGTCGACAGGTTCCAGTGGATCTCCGAAGATGTCGGGAATCCCTGAGCGTCGAGGCCGTGACGGGGGGCGGTTACGGTATTCACGGGCGGCGTCTCCTCAAGGACGGCGGACTATTAGCCGCCGCAGATTTGCAAATCGCTTACAGGATGCGCCGCGGCTCCGTCAAAGGGCGGACTTGCGCAGGCGGAGCGCGCGGGGCAGAGCGGCGCATTCAACCGTCAGGCCGTCCCCGCATCATGCCCGACACCGACATCACGCCCGTCGTCATCGCCCTCGTCGACGATGATCGCAACATTCTGACGTCGGTATCGATCGCGCTTCAGGCCGAGGGCTTCGTCGTGCGGATGTATTCGGACGGCGCGGGGGCGTTGAAGGCGCTGGTCGAGACCCCGCCCGATCTCGCCGTGCTCGATATCAAGATGCCGCGGCTCGACGGGATGGAGCTGCTCCGGCGGCTGCGTGACAAGGTCGACGTGCCGGTGATCTTCCTGACATCGAAGGACACCGAGATCGACGAGGCGCTCGGGCTGGCGATGGGGGCCGACGATTATATCGGCAAGCCGTTCAGCCAGCGGCTGCTGATCGAGCGGATTCGCGCGGTGCTGCGGCGGGCGGCGTCGCGCAAGGGGCTCCCGCTCGCCGATGGCGAGGCCGCGCCCGCCCCGGCGATCGTTCGCGGACGGCTGGCGATGGACCCGGCCCGCCACCGGGTGACCTGGGGGAATGCGGCGGGCGGGGACGGCAAGGGCGACGTCGCGCTGACCGTCACCGAATTCCTGATTCTCGAGGCGCTCGCTGCGCGGCCCGGCTTCGTCAAGTCGCGCGACCAGCTGATGGACGCCGCCTACCAAGACGACGTCTATGTCGACGACCGGACGATCGACAGCCATATCAAGCGGTTGCGCAAGAAGTTCCGCGTCGTCGATCCGGGCTTCAAGGCGATCGAGACGCTGTACGGCGTCGGCTACCGCTTCAATGAGGACTGACGCGCCGCGCTGGTCGCGGGTGCCGGAGCGCGGCAGGTGAACCGTGACATCGGCGGCGAGGCTCCCGACCGGCGCTTCAGCCTCGCGCCGCGCATCCTCGCGGTCAATGTCTTCGCCATCCTCGCGCTGACCGGCAGCATCTTCTACCTCGATTCGTTTCGTGAGCGGCTGATCGACCAGCGTCGCGTCGAGATGCGGATGCAGGCGGTGCTGATCGCGAGCTTCATGGCCGGCGCGCCGCCCGCCGCGCTCCCCGCAATCGCCGCGCGCTACGGCCGGGTCGGGGCGCTGCGGCTGCGCGTCTACGACCGCGACGGGGCGCTGACCGCCGATAGCTGGCGCGCGACGGGGCCGACCTTTGAGCTGCGCGACCCCGCCGACGACCCGTTCCGCCGCGACGTCGCCCGCTTCCTCGACCAGATCGTCGAGGCGGTCGGGTCGTTCCCCAAGCTCGTCGAGTATGCCGAGCCCGCCGCCGACACCCGCGCCGCGTGGCCCGAGGTCGCCGCTGCCGCAACGACCGGCCGCCCGGCCGACACGATGCGCGCCGCCCCCGACCGCATCGTCATCATCAGCGCCGCTGCGCCGTTGTTCAACGCCGATGGGGCATCCCCGGCCAGCGCACCATTCGCCACCGTCCAGCTGACCCGCGACAGCCGCGACATCACCAGCCTCGTCCGCGCCGAGCGGCTGTCGTCGTTCTATGTCTTCCTGTTCGTCCTCGCGGCGTCGCTATTGCTGTCGAACTATCTCGCCTCGACGATCGTCCGCCCGCTGCGCCAGCTCGCGCTCGCGGCGCAACGCGTCCGGCTCGGGCGCGCACGCGAGGTGACGGTGCCGCGCTTCAACCAGCGGCGTGACGAGATCGGCCAGCTCGCGCGTGCGCTGTCGGACATGACGCTGACGCTGCGCGAGCGGATCGACGCGACCGAGGCGTTCGCCGCCGATGTCGCGCACGAGATCAAGAACCCGCTCGCGTCTCTGTCGAGCGCGGTCGACACCTTTGGGCGCGTCCGCGAGCCGCGGCTGCAAAGCCAGTTGCTCGAGGTCATCCGCACCGACGTCGGGCGAATCGACCGGCTGATCACCGATATCGCCGACGCCAGCCGCCTCGACGCCGAATTGTCGCGGAGCCGCTACGAGCGTTTCGACCTCGCTGCGCAGGTCGAAACCCTCATCGCCGGCTATTCGAGCGCGCCGCTGCCGCGCGGGGTGTCGGTCGCTTATGCCGGCGACAGCGCGGCGACGGTCTATGGCGACAATGCCCGGCTCGCGCAGGTCGCGCGCAACCTGATCGACAATGCGGTGTCGTTCTCCCCGCCGAACGGCGTCGTCGCGGTCGCGGTGACGCGGTCGGCCCGCCACGTCGAACTGCGCGTCGACGACAACGGCCCGGGGATCCCGCCCGAGAACCGCGACGACATCTTCCGCCGCTTCTACTCCGAACGCCCGGCGACCGAGGATTTCGGGCGGCATTCGGGCCTCGGCCTGTCGATCTCGCGGACCATTGTCGAGGCGCATGACGGCAGCATCGTCGCGGCGAACCGCACCGGCGGTGGCGCACGCTTCACCGTCACCCTGCCCGCGGCATGACGAGCCCTCCGACGATCCACGCCACTGGCGTCGCGATCGGCGCGCCCGGCTTCGCCCGCGCGGTTCTCCTCGTTGGCCCGCCGGGGAGCGGCAAGTCCGACCTTGCGCTGCGACTGATCGATCGCGGCGCGACGCTCATCGCCGACGACCGCGTCGCGTTGACCGCCGACGGCGCGAAGCTCCTCGCGGCCCCGCCGCCAGCGATCGCGGGTCTGATCGAGGTTCGGGGCGTCGGCATCGTCGGCGTCCGCCACGTCGCCGGCATCCCCGTCGCGCTCGTCGTCGACCTCGCGGCGTCGCCCGAACGCCTGCCCGAGGCGATGACGCGCGACATCCTTGGCCATGCGATTCCGCTGATCGGGCTCGATCCGTTCGACGCGTCGGCAGCGCTCAAGGTCGAACGGGCGTTGACCACGTTTGGGCGGCGGGTAGAGACTGCACCCGTGGATATGCCCGTCTTGCCCTCCAGCGTCGCGACGTCGCCGCGCACCCTGCTCGTCACCGGCATGTCGGGGGCCGGGCGGTCGACCGCGCTCAAGGTGCTCGAGGACCTCGGCTATGAGGCGGTCGACAATCTGCCGCTCGGGCTGTTCGACAAATTGCTCGCGACGAGCGATGGCCACGCCGACCATGACGCCGAGCGACCGTTGGCGATCGGCATCGATTCGCGGACGCGGGCGTTCGACGCCGACGCGATCGTCGAGCGGATCGGCGACCTCCGCGCCGAGGGCGTCGACATCACGCTGGTGTTCCTCGATTGCAGCGGCACCGAACTGACCCGTCGCTTTTCCGAGACCCGCCGCCGCCACCCGCTCGCGCTCGACCGCCCCGCCGCCGACGGCATCGCCCGCGAGCGCGAGATCGTCGCGCCGTTGCGCCGTGCCGCCGACATCGTCATCGACACCTCGGACTATGCCGTGTCCGACCTGCGCCGCGCGCTGGCCGGGCGCTTCGCCCGCGCCGGGGTCGATCCGCTGACGCTGACGATCATGTCGTTCGGCTTTGCCCGCGGCCTGCCGCGCGATGCCGACCTCGTGTTCGATGTGCGCTTTCTCGCTAACCCGCACTGGGACGTGGCCTTGCGCCCGCTAACCGGCGACGACCCTGCGGTCGGGGCGTATGTTGCCGCCGATCCAGCTTTCGCCCCGGCGTTCGAACGGATCGCCGACCTGCTCCTCCTGCTGCTCCCGCGCTACGGGGCGGAGGGCAAGTCGTACCTCACCGTCGCCTTCGGCTGCACCGGCGGGCGGCATCGCTCGGTCTATGTCGCGCGGATGATGGCCGAACGGCTGGCGGCGGCGGGCTGGGTCGGATCGGTCGTCCACCGCGACAAGGCGGGCGGGGCGAGCGCCGCCGCCGACGGGGCGGGGGCTGGTCATGGCGACGAAGCCGCGCTACCGGGCCGCGAGCAGACACGGTGAGGACGGACAGTAAGGTGCCGATGATCGGACTGGTGCTGGTGACGCACGGGCGGCTCGCTGCCGAATTCGTCGCCGCGCTCGAGCACGTCGTCGGCGCGCAGACTGCGCTCGAGGGCATTTGCATCGGCCCCGACGACGACATGGAGGTCCGCCGCGGCGACATCGCCGCCGCGATCGCCCGGGTCGACCGCGGCTCGGGGGTGATCGTCCTGACCGACATGTTCGGTGGCACCCCGTCGAACCTCGCGATCTCGCTGATGGTGCCCAAACGCGTCGAGGTCATCGCCGGGGTCAACCTGCCGATGCTCGTCCGCTTGGTCTCAGTGCGTGGCACGATGTCGGTCGCCGCCGCGGTCGATGCGGCGCAGGAGGCGGGGCGGAAATATATTTCGGTCGCGTCGAAGATTCTCGGCGAGGCAGCGTAAGCCTTGGCGGGTCCGGTCACCGTCCTGATTCGCAACAAGCGCGGGCTGCATGCACGGGCGAGCGCGCGCTTCGTCACGCTGGCGTCGACCTTCGACGCGGTGGTGACGGTGGCGAAGGACGACTCGAGCGTCGTCGGCACCTCGATCATGGGCCTGATGATGCTCGCCGCCGCGCCGGGCGACACCGTCGAGCTATCGGCCGAGGGTGAGCAGGCCGACGCGGCGCTCGCCGCGCTCGTCGCGCTTGTCGAGGGAAAATTTGGCGAGGATTAGCGCCTTACGCGCACGACCCCTCGACGAGTTCGATCTGGAACGTTGCGTGCCCGATGCCGAAGTCGTGTTCGAGCATATGCGCCGCCGCACACAGGAAGGCGTCACCGGGGTGACCGGCGGGGCACAGCAGATGCGCGGTCAGCGCGGTCTCGGTCGTGCTGACCGGCCAGATGTGAACATGGTGGGTCTGCTCGACCCCGGGCAGCGCCGCCAGTCGTGACCGCACCGCGTCGAGCTCGACTCCGGGTGGAACCCCCTGGAGCGCGAGCGTCATCGAATCGCGGAGCAGCCCCCACGTCCCCCAGATGATCGCCGCGGCAATGACGAGGCTGACGATGGGGTCGAGCCACGTCCAGCCGGTTTCGAGGATGACGAATCCGGCAACGACGACGCCGGCCGACACGAGCGCGTCGGACATCATATGCGCGAAGGCGGCGCGGACGTTGATGTCGCCCTTGCGCCCACGCGCGAACAGCCACGCGGTGACGCCGTTGACTGCGATCCCGGCGGCGGCGACCGCCATGACGGTGACGCCTCCAACCGGCTGCGGATCGCCGAGGCGGCGGATTGCCTCAAGCGCGATTGCTCCGACCGCGACGAGCAGGAGGACGGCGTTGAACAATGCGGCGAGGATCGACGAGCTGCGCATGCCGTAGGTGAAACGCTCGCTCGCGGCGCGCTTGGCCAGCGCGGTCGCCCCCCATGCCGCGGCAAGGCCGGCGACGTCGGAGAGATTGTGGCCCGCGTCGGCGAGCAGCGCGACCGAATTGGCAAGGAAACCGTACACCGCCTCGATTGCGACAAAGCCGAGATTGAGGACGATGCCGATGATGAAGGCGGTGCTGAAGTCCGCCGGCGGCGCGTGACTGTGGCCGTGGTGATCGTGGCCGTGTGCGTGCCCGTGCGCATGAGAGTGCGCGTGCCCGTGCCCGTCGTCGTGCCCGTGATTGCCGCTCATGCCGCGAACGCCTCCTCGGGTAACGCGTACAACAACTCGGCCCCGCGCGTCACCGGCCCAAGCAAAGCAGTGGCTTGCGGCAAAACCTGCTCGGCGAAAAAGCGCGCGGTGGTTATTTTTGCGCGCAGGAACACTGCATCACCCTCACCCCTCGCCAGCCGCTCGTGCGCCACCACCGCCTGCCGCGCCATCAGCCACCCGCCGATGGTGATGCCGAACATACGCAGATACGGCGTCGCGCCGGCGGCGGTGTCGCTCAGCGCTTCGCCACGGTTCCCCGTCAGCCACACCGTCGCGCTTTCGAGCGCCGCCAGCGCGTCTTCCAGATACGGGCGCAGCAGGCCGAGATCGCCGCGCGGCGGAAGGTCGCGAATATCTTGGCGGACCTCGGCGAACAGCGCCTTCCAATGCGCGCCGCCGTCCATGCCGAGCTTGCGCCCGACGAGGTCGAGCGCCTGGATGCCGTTGGTCCCCTCGTAGATCGGCGCGATCCGCGCATCGCGCAGGTGCTGCGCCGCCCCGGTCTCCTCGACGAACCCCATGCCGCCGAAAACCTGGATGCCGATGCTCGACATTTCGACGCCGATGTCGGTGCAATACGCCTTGGTCACCGGGGTCAGCAGGTCGGCGAGCCCCGCGGCCGCCGCATCGCCGCCGGCATGCGCGCGGTCGACCGCGGCGGCGGTGTAATAGGTCAGCGCGCGCGCCGCCTCGGTCGTGCTCCGCATCGTCATCAGCATCCGCCGGACATCGGCGTGCTCGATAATCCGGACCGGCGCGCCGCCCATCCCGAACTTCGCCGACTGGACCCGGTCGCGGGCATAAGCGACCGCGCCCTGCGTTGCGCGCTCGGCGATCGCGACGCCCTGGAGGCCGACGTTGATCCGGGCGTGGTTCATCATCGTGAACATCGCCTTCATGCCCGCGCCCTCGGCCCCCACCAGATAGCCGACACATTCACCGTGCTCGCCGAACGCCATCGTGCACGTCGGGGAGGCGTGGATGCCGAGCTTGTGCTCGACCCCGACTGCGCGGAGGTCGTTGCGCCGGGTGAACTTGCCGTCGTCGTCGGGGAGGAACTTCGGGCACAGGAACAGCGAGATGCCCTTCGTCCCCGGCGGCGCGTCGGGCAGCCGGGCGAGAACGAGGTGCACGATGTTCGGCGCGCAATCATGCTCGCCCCACGTGATGTAGATCTTCGACCCTTCGAGCCGGTACGTCCCGTCGGCGGCGGGCTCGGCCTTGGTCCGCAGCGCCCCGACGTCGCTCCCGGCCTGCGGTTCGGTCAGGTTCATCGTGCCCGTCCACTCGCCCGAGACGAGCTTGGTCAGATAGGTTTCCTGCAATTCCGGCGAGGCATGAACCTGCAGCGCCTCGATCGCGCCCTGGCTCAACATCATGCACAGGCTGAACGCCATGTTCGCGCTGGTCAGCTGCTCCTGAACCGCGCTCGCGAGGACGAACGGCAGTCCCTGTCCGCCGTGTGCCGGGTGCGCGCCGAGCGAGGCCCAGCCGCCGTCGACATACAGCTTGTACGCGTCGGTAAATCCCGGAGGCAGGGTCACAGCGTCGTTGGCGAGCGTCGCGCCGGCCTTGTCGCCGATCGCGTTCAACGGTGCAAACGCTCCGCTCGCCAGCTTGCCGGCTTCGGTCAGGATCGCCTCGACCATGTCCGACGTCGCACCGTCGAATCCCGGCAGCGCGCTTAGGCCCGGCAGGTCGGCGACCACGTCGAGGACGAAGCGCTGTTCGGCGATCGGGGCAGTGTAGGTCATGACA
>JAYTTV010000275.1:0-41232 GCA_043745075.1 Sphingomonadaceae bacterium | reverse complement strand
CGTCGCGCGCGCGCGCGCCAACGTGTTCGACGCCGGGACGCTGGCGACCCGCATCGCGGGCGACCGGCCGCATTCGCGCCCGGTCTATCATGGTTGGTTCGTCGCACTTTCCGCCGTCATCCCGGCGCTGCTGTTGCTCACGGCGTGGAGCTTCATCCAGCCGCGATTGCTCGATGCGACGATCATCGCGTCGCTGCCCGCCGCCGACCAGCCGAAGTCGCAGATCGACAAGGATGCGATCATCGGCGAGGTCAAGGGCCTCGCCTCGGGCGAACTTGCCGACGCCTTCAACCCGGCCAGCCGGGCGGCGGTCCCGGCATACCAGGCGAACGAGGCGCAGCTCGAAACCGAGGCGCTGATCGCTTCGGTTCTGCTCGCGATCGGCGGTGCGGCCTGGGCGTACACGCGGCTCGCTCCGCAGTTCCGCGCCCGCAACCGCGTCGAGCGGATCGTCATGGCCATCCTGATCATCGCGTCGCTGATCGCGGTGCTGACGACCTTCGGGATCGTCTTCTCGTTGCTCTTCGAATCGCTCCGCTTTTTCAACATGGTCTCGCCGTTCGAATTCCTTTTTGGGATGCAGTGGTCGCCGCAGACCGCGATCCGCGCCGACCAGGCGGGCAGCTCGGGCGCGTTCGGCGCGGTCCCGCTGTTCTGGGGGACGATCTTCATCGGCGCGATCATCGCCATGGCGGTCGCGATCCCGCTTGGGCTGATGTCGGCGATCTGGCTGACACAATATGCGCCGCCCAAGCTCCGCAGCATCCTCAAGCCAGTCCTCGAGATTCTCGCTGGCGTGCCGACCGTCGTCTACGGCTTCTTCGCCGCGCTGACCGTCGCCCCGGCGCTGCGCGACTTCGCCTTCGCGGTCGGCATCCCCGGAGCGAGCTCGGAAAGCGCGCTCGCCGCCGGTCTCGTCATGGGCGTGATGATCATTCCGTTCGTCTCGTCGATGGCCGACGATTCGATGGTGGCGGTGCCGCAGGCGATGCGCGACGGCAGCCTCGCGATGGGGGCGACCTCGTCCGAAACGATCAAGCGCGTCCTCGTTCCCGCGGCGCTCCCCGGCATCGTCGGTGGCGTCCTGCTCGCGGTCAGCCGCGCGATCGGCGAGACGATGATTGTCGTCATGGCGGCAGGTCTCGCTGCGAACATGACCGCGAACCCGTTTGCGAGTGTGACGACGGTGACGACGCAGATTGTGACGCTGCTGACCGGCGATCAGGAGTTCGACTCGTCGAAGACGCTCTCGGCCTTCGCGCTCGGGCTGGTGTTGTTCGTCGTGACGCTGATCCTCAACATCGTCGCACTCCGCGTGGTGAAGAAGTACCGGGAGGCGTACGAATAATATGGCGTCGATAGCCTCTCCGATGGCCGTCGCCCCGCGCGGACTCGCCGCAAAGGCCCCGACCGACTGGTCGAACCCGGCGATGAAGCGCCGCATCCGCGGACGATACGCCGCCGAGACGCGGTTTCGCGCACTCGGCTTCATCGCGGTCGCCGCGTCGGTGCTGTTCCTCGCGTTTCTGCTCGTCAACATGGCGATCAACGGCATCCCGGGCTTCTTCCGCACCGAGATCAAGCTGGCGATCCCGGTCACTGCGGCGAAGCTCAACCTCACCGCCGCACAGCTCGCCGGTCCCGACAAGGAGGCAGCGCTCTCGGCCGCCGACTTTGCCGGGGTCGTCAGCGCCGCCGCGGTCACGCGTTTCGGCGATAAGGGTGCGGAGTTCGTCTCGGACACCGGCTGGACGGCGCTGCGCGAGGCGGTCACCGCCGACCCGTCGATCATCGGCCGGACGGTGACGCTGTGGGTTCCTGCGGCGGGCAATCTCGACCTCGTCGCCAAGGGCAAGGCGCCGTCGGCCGATGTCGGGCCGTTCAAGGAAGCCTATGCCCGGCTCCAGGCCGACGACGCGACGCGGACCCATTTCAACACCAACTTCCTCAGTGCCGCCGACTCGTCGGACCCGGTCTCGGTCGGCATCTGGGGTGCGTTCAAGGGATCGATGCTGACGATGTTCGTCACCCTCGTCCTCAGTTTCCCGGTCGGTGTGCTGTCGGCGCTCTACCTCGAGGAATATGCGCCGCGGAACCGCTGGACCGACATGATCGAGGTGTCGATCAACAATCTCGCGGCGGTGCCGTCGATCATCTTCGGGCTGCTCGGCCTCGCCGTGTTCCTCGGCACCTTCGGCATGCCGCGCTCGGCGCCGATCGTCGGCGGGCTGACGCTCGCGCTGATGACGATGCCGGTGATCGTCATCGCCGGGCGCAACGCGATCAAGGCGGTTGCTCCGTCGATCCGCGATGCCGCGCTCGGAATCGGTGCGTCGCCGGTCCAGGTCGTCTTCCAGCACGTCCTGCCGCTCGCGCTCCCCGGCATCCTGACCGGCACGATCATCGGCATGGCGCGCGCGCTCGGCGAGACCGCGCCGCTGCTGCTGATCGGGATGCGCGCGTTCGTCGGCGCGCCGCCATCGGGGCTGACCCAGCCGGCGACGGTTCTGCCGATGCAGGTCTATCTCTGGTCGAACGAGGTCAACCGCAGCTTCGTCGAGAAGACCAGTGCCGCGATCATCGTCCTCCTGCTGTTTCTTCTGCTGATGAATGGCGTCGCCATCTATCTCCGCAACAAATTCGAGAGGCGCTGGTAGGATGGGCATGGACTCACAGACGGTTATGCCGTCGGCGTCGAACGTCGGCCCGGTCACGACCAAGATGACCGCGCGAGACGTCAGCGTCTATTACGGGCCGAAGCAGGCGCTCAAGAACGTCTCGATCGACGTCAGCCAGGAGAATGTCACCGCGTTCATCGGGCCGTCGGGCTGCGGCAAGTCGACCTTCCTGCGCTGCCTCAACCGGATGAACGACACCGTCGCCTCGGCGCGGGTCGAGGGCGAGATCAAGCTCGACGGGACCGACATCTACAAGGGCGACATGGACGTCGTGCAGCTCCGCGCGCGCGTCGGCATGGTCTTCCAGAAGCCGAACCCGTTCCCCAAGTCGATCTACGACAATGTCGCGTACGGCCCGTCGATCCACGGCCTCGCGCGCAACAAAGCCGAGATGGACGAGATCGTCGAAGGCTCGCTGCGCCGCGCCGGCCTGTGGGACGAGGCGAAGGACCGGCTCGGCGAGAGCGGGACGGCGATGTCGGGCGGCCAGCAGCAGCGGCTGTGCATCGCCCGCGCGATCGCAGTCGACCCCGAAGTCATCCTGATGGACGAGCCGTGTTCGGCGCTCGATCCGATTGCGACCGCCAAGATCGAGGAATTGATCGACGAGCTTCGCGGGCGCTATGCGATCGTCATCGTCACGCATAATATGCAGCAGGCGGCGCGGGTCAGTCAGAAAACTGCCTTCTTCCACCTCGGCACGATGGTCGAATATGGTGATACGAAGACGATCTTCACCAATCCTTCCGAACCGCGGACCAAGGACTACATCACCGGCCGCTACGGCTGACCGGATAGGGAACGAACATGGCTGACCAGAGCGCACATACCGTCAAGTCGTTCGACGACGAGATCAATCAGTTACGGTCGATCGTCGGCCAGATGGGTGGACTGTGCGAAGCGCAGATCACCGCCGCGGTCGATGCGCTGATGGCGCGCGATCCCGACGCGGCGCTCGCCGTCGTCCAGACCGACGCGCGGATCGACGCGCTCGAGGCCGAGGCCGAGCGGCTGGCGGTGACGATGATAGCCCTTCGCGCCCCGATGGCGAGCGACCTGCGCGAGATCATCGCCGCGCTCAAGATCAGCTCGGTCCTCGAACGGATCGGCGACTACGCCAAGAACATCGCGAAGCGCGCCTCGACGCTGACCGCGACCGCGCAGATCGAGCCGGTCATCATCATCCCGCAGATGGCGCGGGTCGTCGTCGAGATGATCAAGGACGCGCTCGACGCGTTCGTCGATCGCGACGCCGACAAGGCGCTCGCGGTGGTCGAGCGCGATGCCACGGTCGACGACTTTTACAATAGCCTGTTCCGGTCGCTGCTGACGTTCATGATGGAAAACCCGCACCACATCACCCCGTCGGCGCATCTGCTATTCATCGCCAAGAACCTTGAGCGGATCGGGGATCACGCGACCAATGTTGCCGAGATGGTGTATTTCAGCGCGACAGGCGACTATATCGCGGCGCGGAACAAGACCGACGACACTGCCTACGCTGTCTAAGTAGAGTAATGCGCATGAAGCCGAAGATCCTGCTGGTCGAAGACGACGCCAACCTCGTCGAGCTTGTTACGTATAATCTCGAAAAAGAAGGCTTCGACGTCATCCGCACCGGCGATGGTGAGGAAGCACTCGTGCTTGCCGAGGAGGAGAAGCCCGATCTCGTCATCCTCGACTGGATGATCGCCAACCTTTCGGGGATCGAGGTCTGCCGCCGCCTGCGTCGGGCACCGGTGACGGCGGGACTGCCGATCGTCATGCTCACCGCGCGTGCCGAGGAAGCCGATCGCATTCGCGGCCTCGAAACCGGCGCCGACGATTATATCACCAAGCCTTTCTCCCCCCGCGAACTGATCGCGCGGGTTCGCGCGGTGCTGCGGCGGCTCCGTCCGGCGCTGTCGGGGGGCAACCTCGACTATGCCGGGATCACGATGGACACGTCGGCGCATCGCGTGACGCGCGACGGCATGGCGATCGCGCTCGGGCCGACCGAATTCCGCCTGCTGCGGCATTTCCTCGAGCATCCGGCGCGGGTGTTCAGCCGCGAACAATTGCTCGATGCGGTCTGGGGACGCGATGTCTACGTTGAGCAGCGGACGGTCGACGTCCACATCCGGCGGCTGCGAAAAGCGGTTAACGGTGACAACCTGCCCGACGTTATCCGGACGGTTCGATCCGCCGGCTATGCGCTCGACCTGGAGCCCGTGCCCGCCTGAACAGACCTACTTGGCCGGGCTCGATTGCGAGTGGCGTTTACCTTGTTGACCCTGGAATGTTGCCGCTACGCTCTATACCAGCGCCCCGCGCTGGCCTAGATCGTTGCGGATTACACAGGGACACCCGCTCGAATGACCATCCGTTTCGACAACCGCGTCGCCATCGTTACCGGGGCCGGGGGCGGCCTTGGCCGTGCCTATGCGATCGAACTCGCCAAGCGCGGCGCGAAGGTCGTGGTTAACGACCTTGGCGGGGCGCGCGACGGTTCGGGCAGTTCGATCGGCGCGGCGCAGATCGTCGTCGACGAGATCGTCGCCGCCGGCGGCGAGGCGATTGCCAACGGCGCGAGCGTCACCGATGCCGCCGCGGTCGAAAAGATGGTCGGCTTCGTCAAGGAGCGCTGGGGCCGGATCGACATCCTGATCAACAACGCCGGCATCCTGCGCGACCGGACCTTCGTCAAGATGAGCCTCGACGACTTTCGTCAGGTCATCGACGTCCACCTGATCGGATCGGTCGTCTGCACCAAGGCGGTGTGGGAGACGATGCGCGAACAGACCTTTGGGCGCATCCTGATGACGACGTCGTCGTCGGGCCTCTACGGCAATTTCGGCCAGGCGAACTACGGCGCGGCCAAGCTCGCGCTCGTCGGGCTGATGAAGACGCTGAGCCTCGAAGGCGCGAAGTACGGGATCAAGGTCAATACGATCGCGCCGGTCGCGGCGACGAGGATGACCGAGGACCTGATGCCGCCCGAACTCCTCGCCAAGATGGGCCCCGAAACCGTCGCGCCCGCCGCGCTGTATCTGGTGTCGGACGATGCCCCCGCAAATGCGGTGATCAACGCCGGAGCAGGGGGCTTCGAGCGCGCTTACGTCACGCTGACCCGCGGTATCCATGTCGCGCCCGAGGACATGACCCCCGAGACGATCGCCGCGCGATTCGCCGAAATCAGCGACCGCACGGGTGAGATCGTGCCCGACACCGGCGCGGCGCAAGGGGCGATGGCGCTCGGCGGGACGTGACGTGCGCTCCGTCGTGACGGTCAGGACCCGCGCGGGGCGACAGGGACCACGCGGAAGCCAGTCGCCATCAGGGCCCACGCGGTAGGCTCAAGAGCGCCACCATCATCGGAGCGTAAGATTTCCGACAGTTAAGCGACACCGCAGAAGCGCGAAGCCCCAGACCGCCGCGTGGCGATCCGGGGCTGAGCATCTTAGTTCGGGCTCGTCGTCGTGGTGACCGTCGTCTTGTCGGAGACCACGGCGGGGTGGTGGATGACCCGGCGCGTCGTCGTGTGCGCGGGGGTCTTGACGACCTGCTTGTCGACCGTTGTCACCGTCGTCGTCGGGGCAGGGGCCGGGGCGTTGCGCAGCGCGTCGGCCTGCGCATTCGCGGCGGCGGCGGCCTGGGCGTTGGCGTCGGCCTGCTGCTGGGCGGTCATCGCCTGCTGCTGCGCGGCATCGGCGCGGTTGTTGGCGGCGGCGGCATTCTGCTGCGCGGCGGCCGCAGCGGCTTGAGCGTCGCGGGTTTCCACGCGCTGTTCGCCAACCTTACGGTTCTGCGAAACGACGATCGCCCGGTCGGCGAGCTCGCTTGCATGGTGCGCGTCGGTGATCGCCTCTTCCTTGCGGCCGCGGTTGAGCCGGTCCTTCGCCGACTGGAGCGCGTCGCGTGCCTGGGTCTGAAGGAGGGCGGCGTCACCGTTGGCACCGGCCTTGTCGCCGGCATCGATCTTGCCCTGCGCTTCGGCGATTGCCTGACGGGCACGCTCGGCTTCACCGGCGTGCGCGGGCAGCGACGACAGCGCCATGACGGCGGAAAAAGTGAGTAGGGCGATACGACGCATTGATTGTCTCCAAGTGTTGATGATGCGGCAGGAACGATAGTCTAGTGGGGATGTTC
The DNA here is from genome assembly GCA_043745075.1 of Sphingomonadaceae bacterium. Lineage (GTDB taxonomy): Bacteria > Pseudomonadota > Alphaproteobacteria > Sphingomonadales > Sphingomonadaceae > Polymorphobacter_B. Next base: position 34,426 of record JAYTTV010000275.1, on the reverse strand, counting down.
CGTCCCGGTAACGGTCCGGAGACCGCGCATTGCGGGCAGCGTAGTTGCCCGAAGATGAACAGTCGACGCGGTGGAATTGGCGGAGAAGCAAGCGATGAGTGAAATCGACCTCGATGCTGCCGTCAGGGCTGGAGTGCTCGACGCAACAACGCGTGAACGCTTGCTGGCCTTTGCCAGCGAGACTGCCGTGACCACTGCCGGACCCGATGAGGAATCGTTTCGGTTGCTGACCGGGTTCAACGACATTTTCGTCACGATCGCGATCGGCCTCGTGCTGTTCGCGATCTCGAGCCTCGCCGGGCGGATCGACCCGATCGTCGGCCCAGCGCTGGTCGCAGCGGCGAGCTGGGGACTCGCCGAGTATTTCACCCGGAACCGGCGGATGGCGCTGCCGAGCATCGTCCTGTTGCTGGCGTTCATCGGCGGCGTTTTCGCCACTGTCCTCGCGGTGACGACGGGGGGATCGAACCTCGGCCCCGAGACGACGGGGTCGCTCGGCGTCGTCGCGGCGGCGGCGGCGGCGGCGATCGCGGCGTACGCGCACTGGCGGCGGTTCATGGTCCCGATCACCGTTGCGGCCGGAGCAGCGGCGATCGGCGGGACAGTGCTCGCGACGGTCGCGGCGCTGATGCCGGTATCGCCCGACCTGCTGCTCGTCCTTGTCCTGCTCGCCGGGTTGGCGACCTTCGCGCTGGCGATGTCGTTCGATATGCGTGACCGCGCGCGGACGACGCGCTGGGCCGACGTCGCATTCTGGCTCCATCTGCTCGCGGCTCCGGCGATCATCCATCCGGTGTTCGCGCTCGCCGGGCTGCTGCACGGCAATCCCGCCCCCGGGGCGGCGGTCGCGGTGATCGCGGTCTATGCCGGGCTGACGCTCGTCGCGCTGGCGATCGACCGGCGCGCGCTGCTCGTCTCGGCGCTGGCGTATGTCGTCTATGCGATCCAGTCGCTCGTCGCGAGTGGCGGAGCGCTCGACATGTCGCTGGCGTTGACCGCGCTGGTGATCGGCAGTTTCCTCGTGTTGCTGTCGGTGGCGTGGCGGCCGATCCGCGCGCGGGTGCTGACGCTGCTCCCGGCCGGACTGACCGCGCGGCTGCCGGTGGTGACGGTCTAGTCGACCAGCTTGACGAGCTTGCGTTCGAGCGGCGCGAGGATCGAGCTGAGTTCGTGGCCGCGCTTGAGCACCGCTCCGGCCTCGCCGATCAGCGCGTACATCCCCTGCTTCGACCGGAGTGCCGGGGCCTTGACGACCTGGATCTCGGGACGCTCGGCGGCGCGGCGGAAGGCCGAGAACACTGCGGTGTCGCGCCCGAGCTCGACGGCGTAGTCGCGCCAGAACCCCGCCGCGACCATCCGCCCGTAGACGCCGAGGATCGCATTCAACTCGTGCCGGTCGAAAACCGTCTGCCGTGCCATCGAAACGGGCAGGGGGACGACGTTCGACAAGCCGGTCAGCCCTGAATCTTCCGCGTCAGCGTATCGCCGGACTCGACACCGGTTTCAGTCCCTGCGAGCGCATCGAGCCGGGCGCGTAGGGTTTCGACCTCGCAGCGCAGGATCTCGAGCTTCTGCGTCTCGGGATCGTACTTCTGGCTGCACGGCGTGCCGTACGGGACGAACTTGCGCGCATAGTCGTCGGCATCGACCAGCGTCGACTTTGCCGGGATGCCAACCATCGTCGCGCCTTCGGGGACGTCGCGTGTGACGACGGCGTTGGCGCCGATCCGTGCCCGCTTGCCGACGAGGATCGGGCCGAGGACCTGTGCGCCCGAGCCGATGATGACGCCGTCGGCTATGGTCGGGTGACGCTTGCCAGGGATGCCGTTCGCCGGATCGGTGCCGCCGAGCGTGACGCACTGGTAGATCGTCACGCCGTCGCCGATCTCGGCGGTCTCGCCGATGACGACGAAGCCGTGGTCGATAAAGAATTCGCGGCCGATCTTGGCGCCGGGGTGGATGTCGATCGCAGTGAGGAAGCGTCCGGTATGATTGACGACGCGCGCGAGCAGGAACAGCCGGGCGTTATAGAGTGCGTGCGCGACGCGGTGGAAGCCGAGCGCCCAGACGCCGGGGTACAGCATCACCTCCCAGCGCGAGCGGGCGGCGGGGTCGCGCGCCTTGACGGCATCGAGATAGGCGAACAGCGCGGTCATTCGGGTCTCCCGGGGTTTTCCCCGTTTTCGAGCAACGCTCATAACCCGCCGCGGGGTGCAACGCCAGCCCGCCGCGAAGCGCGCCTACCGTGCGACGAATTGCCGGAACGCCGATGGTCGACGCCCGTTGATGGGCAGCCCCAGCAGGGCTTCCCTTAGAGGAGGATCCGATGACCACCGATAATCCGCACGCCGCGACGACAACGCGGAGCCCCGAGTATAATGACGGCCTGACGGTCCAGGACACGACGCATTCGGCCGCGCCCGCCGCGATCCCGACGACCGCCGCGGCCGACAGCGACACGCTTCGCACCGACGAGACGCACGACCTGATCTCGGCCGACAAGGTCGTCGGCACCGCGGTGTACGACGCGAGCGGCGAGCGCCTCGGCACGATTGATTCGATCATGCTCGGCAAGACCTCGGGCAAGGTCGCTTACGCCGTGATGTCGTTCGGCGGCTTTCTCGGCATCGGCGAGCGCTACCACCCGCTGCCGTGGAGTGTCCTGACGTACGACGAAGCCAAGGGCGGCTACAACATCCAGCACACCGCCGACGACCTGCGCGATGCGCCGAACTACAGCCGCGACGAGGTCGACACGCTCGATTACGGCCAGAGTGGTGGCGAAATCGACGATTATTACGGCGTCAACGTCGCGCGCGGCCGGTTCACCGGGATCGAAAGCGCCGACGCGATCGGGTCGACCACCGGTGCCGGGTCGAGCGGCATGGGTTCGGCCGGAATGGGCGCGAACCGCAACTTCTGATCGCTCAGACCGACCGATTGAAGCCATGATCGACCGATGGAGGCGGCCTCGAACGGGGCCGCCTCTTTTCGTTCAGGCGGCCTGCGGGAGCGCCTGCAAGGACCGCGCGATCGCATGGATCACCGCCGCGATGCGGACCGCTGTCTGGATCGTGTCGATCGACACGCCCGCCGCGAGCAGCACCTTCTCATGCGCGTCGATGCACATCCCGCAGCCGTTGACCGCTGAGACCGCAAGGCTGAATAGCTCGAAGTCGGCCTTGTCGATGCCGGGCGCGCCGATAACGTTCATCCGCAGCTTCGCCGGGCGCGTCGAATATTCCTTGTTCGCCGCGAGATGGATGAAGCGGTAGTAGATGTTGTTCATCGCCATGATCGAGGCGGCGGCCTTGGCGGCGGTCATGCCGGCCTCGGTCAGCTTCGCCGCGGCTTCGGCCTCGGCTTCGACGATCAGCGGGCGATACGATGCGGCGTGCGCGCAGGCGACGATGCAGCCGTACTTCTGCTGGTCGGTCAGGCCTTGCTCGGTGAGCAGCGACGACAGGTTGAGCCGCAGGTCCTTGGCGTAGTCGGGAAGGGTGCGGGCGAGGTCGTTGAGCGACATGGACAAATCCTACGGCTTCCCTCCCCCCGTGAGGGGGAGGGACAGGTCGCCGCTTGGCGACCAGGGTGAGGGTGAGTGGGGGAGAGTGGAGCGAATGGCGGGAAGTGCCGCGCTTGGCCCTCACCCTGGCGCAAGGGCGCCGTCCTTCTCCCCGCGGGGAGAAGGACAGTGCTTCATGCGGCTTCGGCCATCGGCTGGAGGACGTCGTCGCCTTCCTTCCAGTTGCACGGGCACAGCTCGTCGGTCTGGAGCGCGTCGAGGATGCGCAGCGTCTCGGCGGGGTTGCGGCCGACGTTGAGGCCGTTGACCGTGATGTGCTGGATGACGTTCTCGGGATCGACGATGAAGGTCGCGCGAAGTGCGACGCCGGCGTCCTTATCGAGGATGCCGAGGGCACGCGTCAGTTCGTGCTTGTTGTCGGCGATCCACGGGAAGTCGCACTTGGCGAGGCGCTCGTCGGCCTTGCGCCAGGCGAAGTGGACGAAGTCGCTGTCGGTCGAGCCGCCGATCAGGACCGCGTCACGGTCGGAGAAATCCTCGGCGAGGTCGCCGTAGCCGATGATCTCGGTCGGGCAGATGAAGGTAAAGTCCTTGGGCCAGAAGAACAGGATCTTCCACTTGCCGGGGGCATGGGTGGCGAGATCGATCGTCTCGCCGCCGGGCAGCGCCGAAATGCCCTGCTGGACTGACAGGGTGAAGTTGGGCAGCTTGTCGCCGACGCTGAGCATGGAATGTCTCCTTGGGGATGGATTGCAACCGGCAAATGGTGCACTGCACACAAATTGCCTAATGAATATATTCGCTGCTATTGATCGGCTTATCCGATGACCTTCCTGCCAACTCTCAAGCAGCTGCAATATCTCGTTGCACTGCACCAAAGCGGACATTTCGGCCGCGCCGCCGCCGCGACCTTCGTCACCCAGTCGACGCTTTCGGCAGGCTTGCGCGAACTCGAGACGCTGCTCGGCGTGACATTGGTCGAGCGGACGCGGCGGGTCGTCCGCTTCACCCCGCTCGGTGAGCGCGTCGTCGCCAAGGCGTACACCGTCCTCCGCGAAGCCGATGAACTCGCCGAACTCGCACACTCGGCGTCGAAGCCGCTCGGCGGCGAACTGCGACTTGGTGTCATCCCGACGATCGCGCCGTTCCTGCTGCCGCGCCTGCTACCCCGACTCCGCGAATCCTACCCCGACCTCAAACTCTTTCTCCGCGAAGAGCCGAGCGGCGCAGCGTGCGAGGCGCTCGCCCGCGGCCAGCTCGATTGCGTCCTGCTGGCGCTGCCATGGGGGTGCGGCGACGTCGCCACCAAGCGGCTGTTCGACGACCCATTCTACCTCGCCTTCCACCCCGCCGACTTCACCGATCCGCCGCTCCGCGTCCTGCCCGAGGCGATCGACGCCGCGCGGCTGCTGCTGCTCGAGGACGGGCATTGCCTCAAGGACCATGCGCTCGCCGCGTGCGGCCGGCCCGACCTGCGCGCCGATGCCGCGATCCTCGGCACGTCGCTCCACACGCTCGTCCAGATGGTCGCCAACCGGCTCGGCCTGACGCTGGTGCCGAAGATGGCGATCGACGCGGGCATCCTGCTCAACACCCCGGTCCTCGCCCGCCCGGTCGAGGGCGCGCACGCGAGCCGCGAGATCGCGCTGGCGTGGCGGTCGAGCTCCCCGCGTGCGGCGGAGTTCGAGTTGCTGGGGGATGCGCTCGTCGCCGCGGCGGCGTGACACCTGCGTTGGCTTTCGTCACAATTCCCTGAAGCACCTGGGTATTATCGACCGACGCCGGTTACGGGTTGTTCCGACCGGCGATGTTGATATCCGTGGCGCAAGGCACTCGATGCCGATCAATCAAAAGGGGAGCGTCGATGAAAGCCGTGATGTGCGTCGAGCATGGTCCGCCCGAGTTGCTCGTGGTGCAGGACGTGCCGATGCCCGAGCCGGGGCGCGGGCAGATCCGGCTGAAGGTCGAGGCCGCCGGGGTCAATTTCCCCGACACGCTGATCATCCAGAACCTCTACCAGTTCAAGCCGCCGATGCCGTTCACCCCGGGCGGCGAGGCGGCTGGCGTGATCGACGCGATCGGCGAGGGGGTCGAGGACCTGAAAGTCGGCGACCGCGCCGTGGCGATGACCGGCAACGGCTGCTTCGCCGAATATGTCATCGCCAATCGCGCGCAGGTCGTGCCGATCCCGGGGGACATGCCCGCCGACATCGCTGCGGGCTTCACGATGACCTACGGCACGTCGCATCACGCGCTCAAGCAGCGCGCGCAGCTCATGCCCGGGGAGACGCTACTCGTCCTCGGCGCGGCGGGGGGCGTCGGGCTGACCGCGGTCGAGCTCGGCAAGCTGATGGGCGCAACGGTCATCGCCGCCGCCTCGACCGACGAGAAGCTGGCGCTGTGCCGCGAGTACGGTGCCGACGCGACGATCAACTATGCGACGGCCAACCTCAAGGACGAGGTCAAGCGGCTGACCGGCGGCAAGGGCCCTGACGTCATCTACGACCCCGTCGGCGACAAATATGCCGAACCCGCGTTTCGCTCGATCGGCTGGAACGGGCGCTACCTCGTCGTCGGGTTCGCCGGGGGTAACATCCCCTCGCTGCCGCTCAACCTGCCGCTGATCAAGGGCGCGTCGATCGTCGGCGTGTTCTGGGGCGCGTTCACCCAGGCCGAGCCGATGGTCCACCGCGCCAACATGGCCGAGCTGCTCGATTGGTACGAGGCGGGCAAGCTCAAACCGCACGTCAGCAAGCACTTTCCGCTGAGCGAGGGACCTACCGCGATTCGCTGGATGATGGACCGCAAGGCGACGGGGAAGGTCGTGTTGACCGCGTGAGGGCTTAACATTTTGAACCGGATAGGATAGCGATAGTTTGCGTGTCCGGTGCGCGGTTTTCGAGGGAAGCGCTCACGAAAAGACATACGCGTTTGTGTGAACTTATTTTGAACTTAGCTTATCTGGTTCGTTCCAGCGAGCGGCGGCAGTGTCGTCGCTCGCCTTGGCCTCGACCCATGTCGCTCCCCCGGCGCGCTCCTCGGACTTCCAGAACGGGGCCTTGGTCTTGAGCCAGTCCATCAGAAAGGCGGCGGCGTCGAAGGCGGCGGCGCGGTGGGCGCTGGCGACGGCGACGAGGACGATCGCCTCGCCGGGCAGCATCCGCCCGATGCGGTGGATTACACTGCCGCCGGTCAGCGGCCAGCGCGCATCCGCCTCGGCAGCGATCGCGGCGAGGGCGCGTTCGGTCATCGCGGGGTAGTGCTCGAGGGTCAGCGCGATGAGACCGTCGTCGGCGCGGACGAAGCCGGTGAAGCTGACCACCGCGCCGACATCGTCGCGGCCGGCGGCGAGGGCGGCGATCGCGGCGGCGGTGTCGATCGGCTCGGCCTGGACGCGGACGGCGATCACCCCCCGGTGACCGGCGGAAAGATCGCCACTTCGACGCCATCGGTGACCGGCGCATCAAGCCCGACGAACGACTGGTCGACCGCGACGCGGATCGCCGCGCGGTCGCCGAGCGCGGCGGCGTGGCCGGGGGAGCGAGTGCTCAACCAGTCGAGCAGGTCGCCGACCGTCGCGGCTCCGGGCGGCAGCGGCAGGACTTCGCCATCGACCCCGATCCGCTCGCGGACCCACGCGAAATAGACGAGGTCGATCATGTGTCCATGTGCTTGAGGCCGACGCGAAGATAGTCGTAGCCGGTGATGACGGTCAGCCCTGCGGCGAGCCACAGGCACCACAGCCCGACGAGCGGCGCGGGCAGCCACGGCGCGATCGTCGGGGTGGCGACGCCGAGGATCAGTGCGCCGAGCGCGATCATCTGGAACGCGGTCTTCCACTTCGCCAGCGCGCTCACCGGCAGCGACACCTGCAGCCCGGCGAGGAATTCGCGCAGGCCCGAGACGGTGATCTCGCGGAGCAGGATGACGAGCGCGGCGATCACCGCGAGGCCGTGGATCGCGCCGAGATGGACGAGCATGATGATCGTCGCCGCGACCATGATCTTGTCGGCGACTGGATCGAGGAACACCCCGAGCTTCGACACCGTGCCGCGCGCCCGGGCGAGATAGCCGTCGAGATAGTCGGTGGCGCCCGCGACCGAGAAGACGACGAAGGCGGCGAGTATCGCGGCGACCCCGGGGTCCCACAGCAAGGCGACGAGCAGCGGGACCGCGAAAATCCGGCTGAGCGTGAGGAGATTGGGGAGGCTGGACAACACGCGCCGGGGATAGGCTATGGGACCGTGCAACTCAACGGCTGGAGCGAGATCGATGCAGGTCAGTGAAGCGGTGGCGAGCCGCCGCTCGGTCCGCGGGTTCCTGCCCGATCCGGTCGACGGTGCGGTGATCCGCCGCGTGCTCGCGGCGGCGGCGCGATCGCCGTCGGGGGGCAACCTCCAGCCGTGGCACATCGACGTCGTCGCGGGCGAACCGCTCGCCGCGTTGAAGGCGATCATGCTCGACCGTGTCCAGCAGGCGCCGGGCGGGGAGGGGAGCGAATACGACATCTATCCCAAGACCTTGCCCGAACGGCAGCGCATTTATCGCTTCGAGGTCGGCGAGGATCTGTACGGCGCCCTCGGCATTCCGCGCGAGGACAAGATGGCGCGGATGATGTGGTTCGCGCGCAACTTCCAGTTCTTCGGCGCGCCGCTCGCCCTGTTCTGCTCGGTCGACCGCGGGATGGGCCCGCCGCAATGGTCCGATCTCGGCATGTTCCTCCAGACCGTGATGCTGCTGCTCCGCGAGGAGGGGCTCGACAGTTGTGCGCAGGAGTGCTGGGCGGTGTATCCGAAGACGGTCGGCAAGTTCATCGACCTGCCGCCCGAGCGGATGCTGTTCTGCGGCATGGCGATCGGCCGCGCCGACCCGGCCGACCCGGTCAACACGATGCGTGCGCGCCGTGCGGTCGTCGACGATTTCGCCACCTTCCGCGGGGTCTAGCCGATCCCGAACTGGTGGAGGCCGAAGCTGGCGATGACGGCGATCAGGACGACCATCGACAGCACCCCCGACAGCATGAAGCCGAGCGAGCGCTTACCGGCGTCGCGGATGTACGTCTCGATGTAGATCAGCCGCCCGACGCACCAGATCGCCCCGTAGATCCCGGCATAGAGGTCGCCCCAGAACAGCGCCGCCAGGCCGAGGAGCGGGACGAACAAGATCATCTGCTCGACGGTGTTCTGCTGTGCGCGGAAGGCGCGCTCGAATTCCGGGGCCCCGGTCACGGTCGGTGCCATGACGCCGAGCTTGCTGCGCGACTGGCTGACGCGGATCGCAGACCAGACGTAGATGGCGAGCGCGGCGATGAGCGCGCCCTCGGTCAATGGTAGATAATGCGGCATGATCGTCCCCCCCCGGAAGTTCGGTTGCTTAGCTGGCCGGCTTGCCCATCTCGACCATCGTCCGCGCGTTTGCAGCGAAACTCTTCGCGGCGTCGCCGTCCTTCATCTTCGCGCTCGCGTCCTCCGGCACGACGATCCCGCGTTGCGCCGCCGGGCGCGCGGCGATGCTCTCGTGCCAGCGCGCGAGGTTGGGCAGTCCGTCGGTGTCGATGCCCGACCATGTCGCGGTGCGCGTCCAGCACCAGTTGGCGATGTCGGCGATGCTATAGTCGTCGCCCGCGAGATATTCGGTCTTGGCGAGCTGCCCGTCGAGGACGGTGAACAGCCGCCGCCCTTCGCCCTGATAGCGCGCGATCGCAGCGGGAATCTTCTCGGGGAAATAGCGGTAAAAGACGTTCGCCTGCCCCATCATCGGGCCGACGCCGCCCATCTGGAACATCAGCCACTGGAGCACCCGGCTGCGGCCGAGCGCGTCGGACGGCATCAGCCGTCCGGTCTTCTCGGCGAGGTGGATCAGGCACGCGCCCGATTCGAACACCGGGAAGCCGCCCGGAACATCATGGTCGACGATCGCCGGAATGCGTCCGTTCGGGCAGATATCGAGGAACCATTGCTGCTTCTGCTCGCCCGCCATCAGGTCGATCTTGCGGACGTCGTACGCCAGCTCGAGCTCCTCGAGCGCGACGGACACCTTGTACCCGTTGGGCGTTGCGGCAGTGTAGAGCGTCAGGGTCATCGCAGTCTCCATCGTTCATGCCGCGTCCAGCCTGGTGCCATTAGCTCGCCCGTCGCCGTTGGGAGCTCGCCATGCACCGTCTGCCGCTCGCCGTTGTCGCCGCCCTTACCAGTGTCGCCGCCATGCCGCTCCATGCCGCGGGGATAACGGGAACATGGCACAACCCGGCGGGTAGCGTCGAGGTGAAGATGGCGCCGTGCGGCCCGCGCCTGTGCGGCACCGTCGTCCGGGCAAATGACAAGGCGAAGGATGACGCGGCGCGGGGTGGCACCGATCAGCTCGTCGGCACGCAACTGTTTCGCGGGCTGACCGCCGACGGTCCCGACCACTGGACCGGCGAAGTCTTCGTCCCCGACATCGGGCAGACCGTCGCCGGCACGCTGGCGCAGGTCGATGCGAACGCGCTCGAAGTCAGCGGCTGCGTCATTCCGGGGCTCGTTTGCCAGACGCAGACGTGGACGCGAGTCGCGTCGCGGCGCTAACCGCCAGCGGTGCCGCGAACCCAAATGGCTTAAAACGGCCGCGTAACAATATTCCAAAGTTGATGAACCTGACGCCACGTCTCGGGGGCATGTCGTCATTCCGCGAACCAGACGGGTGATTTCGATCGAGCGTCCGACGGGCTCTTGCCGGCCCTGAATAGCTTCGTCGTAGCGGCTCATCGCGTTGCTTCCTCCTCAGCCGCCGAGGCTAGGCCGCGAAGTGGACTGTAGGACAGGCTTTTCGCGCATCGCCTCTACCCTTTTGGATGGAAGTGGCCGTGGAGCGCGGCGGCCATGCCCTTGCTGATCCCGGGAGCCTTTTCGAGATCGGCGAGCGTCGCCCCTCGCACCGCCCGCGAGGTGCCGAAATGCATCAGCAGCGCCCGCTTCCGCGCCGGGCCGATGCCGGGGACATCGTCGAGCGGGTTGGCGACGATCGCCTTCGACCGCTTCGCCCGATGCGCGCCGATGGCGAAGCGATGCGCCTCGTCGCGCAGCCGCTGGAGGAAGAACAGCACCGGCGTGTTCGGCGGGAGCGTCATCTCGCGGCCGTTGGGCAGGTAGAAAGTCTCGCGTCCGGCGTTGCGATCGGGGCCCTTGGCGACCCCGACGACGCAGACGTTGAACACGCCGCGCTCGCCCATGACCTCGAGGACGGCGTTGAGCTGTCCGCGGCCGCCGTCGATCAGCAGCAGGTCGGGCCAGTCGCCGCTCGTCCGGTCGGGGTCTTCCTTTTCGAGCCGGACGAAGCGCCGCCCGAGCATCGCCTTCATCATCCCGAAGTCGTCGCCCGGCGTGATCGCCTTGCCGTCGATCTGGGCGTCCTTCATGTTGAATTTGCGATACGCGTTCTTGCGGAAGCCTTCCGGCCCGGCGACGATCATCGCACCGAGCGCTGCGGTCCCCTGGATGTGGCTATTGTCGTAGACCTCGATCCGCTGCGGCGGCGCGGCGAGGTCGAACAGCTCGGCAAGTTCGGCGAGCAACTTGCCTTGCGTCGTCGATTCGGCGAGGTGGCGGTCGAGCGCTTCCTTCGCATTGCGCGTCGCTTGCTCGACGAGGCGCTTCGACGACCCGCGTTGCGGCGCGCGCAGCCCGACGCGCTTGCCTGCGCGCGCCGACAGCGCATCGGCGAGCAACGCCATCTCGTCGAGGGTGCGATCGAGCAGGACTTCACGCGGCACCGGCACGTCGTCGTAGAATTGCGCGAGGAAGGCGGCGAGCACCTCGTCCTCGGCGACGTCGGTGGTGTGCGCCGGGAAGAAGGCGCGGTGCCCCCAGTTCTGTCCGCCGCGAATGAAGAACACCTGGATGCACATCACCCCGGCGCTGCACGCGAGCGCGACGATATCGGCGTCGGTCGCGGCATCGGCGGCGTTGATCGCCTGGCTGCCCTGGATGTAGGTCAGCGCGCGCAGCCGGTCGCGGAACACCGCCGCGAGTTCGAAGTCGTATGCCGCCGCCGCGGTCTCCATCAGCCCGCCGAGCTTGCGCTGGACCTCCTGGCTCTTGCCCGACAGGAACGCCTTGGCGTCGTCGACGAGCTCGGCATAGGCATCAGGCTCGATCCGTCCGACGCACGGCGCCGAGCAGCGCTTGATCTGGTGAAGCAGGCACGGCCGCGAACGATTGGCGAAGAACGAATCCGAGCATGACCGCAGCAGGAAGACCTTCTGCAGCGCGTTGAGCGTCGTATTGACCGCCCCGGCGCTGGCGAACGGGCCGTAATAAATGCCCTTGCCGACCCGCGCGCCGCGATGCTTCGAGATGCGCGGAAAGGCGTGATCCTCGCGCAGGAAAATGAACGGGAAGCTTTTGTCGTCGCGAAGGAGGACGTTGTACGCCGGGCGGAAACGCTTGATCAGCTGCGCCTCGAGCAGAAGCGCCTCGCTCTCCGAATTCGTCGTGACGATCGTCATCGACCGCGTCTGCGCGACCATCCGCTGGAGGCGGCGGGGCAGGCGGGTGACCTGCGTATAATTGGTCACCCGCGCCTTCAGCGCGCGCGCCTTGCCGACGTACAGCACGTCGCCGCCGCTATCGAGCATCCGGTAGACCCCCGGGCGCGCGGGCAGCGTCCGCAGCACGTTACGGATCGCCGCAACGCCCGCGTCGATGTCGGGCGTATCGCGCCCGCGGACGGTCGAGGTCGCGGTTTCTTCGGAAAAGCGGTCGGGGGGAGGGGGCAGGGCCATCGGTTACCGGCATCTAGGCGCGCACGGCCCGGGTCTCAAGGATTGGCTTATCCACGGCGGCTGTGGACAAAGCGGTGTGCGACGGTCGGATGGGGTGCGCGAAATCTCGCCACGTCCAGCGGCGGACGATGTGGGTGGAAGACACTGCCCGTTTTTCAGGCGGCACCCTGCCGCGCTTGCCGCGACCCGGCGCGCTCGCTACCTCGCCGCGATGGCCGTCGAACCTCTCAACCGCAGCGCGATCGTTACCGGCGGCGCGAAGCGCATCGGCGCGGCGCTGGTCCGCGCGCTCGCCGCCGATGGCTGGCACGTCGTGATCCATTGCAATGCATCGACCAGCGAGGCCGAGGCGTTGCGCGAAGAGCTGATCGCCGCGGGGGGCGCGGCGTCGGTCATCGCCGCCGATCTGGCCGACCCCGACGCCGCCGGCAGGGTCGTTGTCGCCGCAGCCGCCGCCGCCCCGCCGGGGCTGCTCGTCAACAGCGCGTCGCGCTTCGACCCCGATCATTTCGACGATTTCACCGTCGAGCAATGGGACCGCCACATGGCGGTCAACCTCCGCGCTCCCGCGCTGCTGATCCGCGCGTTCGCTGCCGCGATCGAACCCGCGACGACCGACGACGCCGGGATCGTCGTCAACATGCTCGACGCCAAGCTCGCCAGCCTCAACCCTGATTTCCTGTCGTATACCGTCAGCAAGATCGGCCTCGCCGGGCTGACCGAGCTCGCCGCGCGCGCCTATGCGCCCAAGCTGCGGGTCAACGCGATCGCGCCGGCAGTGACGATGGTCAGCGGGCCGCAGTCGCGCGAGAACTTTGCCAAGGCGCACACGCTCAACCCGCTCGGGCGCGGCGTCGAGGTCGCCGAGATCGTCGCGACGCTGCGTTACATCATTGCCACGCCGACGCTGAACGCCCAGACGATCACGCTCGATGGCGGGCAGCGTTTGCTCGGCCAGCCGCGTGACGTGGCGTATATGGTGGACTCCGCATGACCGACCTCGCAGGCCTGATCCCGGCCACCCTCGCACCGCGAACGCGCAAGATCGTCCTCGAGGACTTCGACCTGCCGGTCGACATCGGCTTCCACGCCTTCGAGATCGGGACGCCGCAGCGGTTGCGGATCAACGTCGAAGTCTGGCTCGACGCGGCGAACTTCCCCGAAAGCGATACCGTCGCGGAGGCGTGGGACTATGACGCGCTGCGGACCGGCATCATCGCGATCACCGCGGGGCGCCGCTTCAACCTGCAGGAGACCGTCTGCCGCGCGGTATACGACCATGTCGCGGCGCGGCGCGGGGTCACCGGCATCCGCGTCTCGACCCGCAAGCCCGACATCTACCCCGACTGCGTTTCGGTCGGGGTCGAGATCGCGTCCTTCTAGAAGGTCCGCCCGCACGGGCCGAGCGACGTCAGCACGAAGCGGTATTCGTCGGCGACATCGGTGCCGGCGTCGAGCTTCGCAGGCAGCGTCTTCGGCAGGAAACACGCGAGCCTGTACCATAATAGCGTCCCCGGCTTCACCCCCGCCGCCGCATCGTCGATGACGTCGCCGAGCGCAACCGTCAGCTTTCGGGCCTCGCCGGGGCGCGTCAGGACGACGAGCGACACCGGCTTGCCGTCGCGGGTCGACAGAAAGAATTGGCTCTCGGCCTCTCCAGGGACCGCGCCGGGAACGCGGAATGCCGAGGTGACGCCGGTGACGACGGGAACGGTGCCGCTGCGCGCGCCGGTCAGGACGGTGCGAACCGTGGCGTCGGTGTCGGGCGTCCACGCGATCTGGGCGTGCGCGTCGATCAGCGTGTATTCGCCGGGCGTCGCCGGGTTGCCGCGAAGGAACAGCATGACATCGCTGCGCAACAACTGCGGCGGCTTGCCGCGCGCATCGAGCGGCACGTCGACGAGGTAGGTGATCCGCGGCGGCACCTCGCCCGGGGCGACGATCGCCGAGGTCGTCGCCGCCGAGACGAGCATGCGCGCATTGCCCGGTGCGACGTCGGGGGCGTCGCGCGGCTTGAGCCGTTCGGCCTTGAAGATCGTCGCACGGAGGACGACCGGCGCGGCGATACTCAGCGTTGCCAGATCGGCGAAGCTCGCTGCCGCCACGGGGCTGGCGGCGAGCATGGCAAGGGCGAGCGGGACGGCAAGCAGGCGCGCGATCGACATACTTCGCTCCGGTTCTGGACGCCTGCGGCTTAAGCTGCCGTCATCGGGGCGGCAAGCCGCGCTCGCTCCTGACTAATCTGTTAACAGTCGACAAAGCGGGTTGCGGCTCGACGGCGTGGCGGCTAATGTTCGGACGTCAAGCCACGTTGCAGCGCAACATAATGCGCGAAACTGGATTGTTCGCTTGTCAAACCGAGCGTTGATCGGCGAGACTGAGTCCACGCATCATGGCACGCCAAAGGGCGTTCCGTTCATTTGAGGGAGTCTCGCTCGAGTTATGGCTTACGCTGATCAGGGAATTAGCAGAGGCAAGATGATCGGTCTCGGCATCGCCGTGATCATTCACATCTTCCTCGGCTATGCGCTCATAACCGGGCTTGCGCTGAAGATGGTCAAGCACATCGTCGGGCCGCTCGAGACGGTGAACATCAAGGAAGAAGCGCCGCCGCCCGACGAGCCGCCGCCGCCGCCGCCGAAGGACATCGAAATTCCGCCGTTCGTCCCGCCGCCCGAGGTGACCGTCCAGAACGACAGTCCGCCGCCGCCGACGATCACGACGCAGAGCGTCGCGCCGCCGCCGCCGGTCACATACGTCGCGCCGCCTCCGGTCGCCGCACCCGCACCACCTGCGCCGACGGGTCCGACGCAGGCGGCGACGGCCAATCCGCGTAGTCTCGAGGTGTCGGAGGATGATTATCCGCCGGCGTCGCTCCGCGCCGAGGAGGAGGGCCGAACCGTCATCTCGATCGGGATCAGCGCGCAGGGCAAGGTCGATACCTGCTCGGTGACGACATCGAGCGGCTTCCCCAAGCTCGACGAGAAGACCTGCCAGATCGCGCAGCGTCGTTTCCGCTTCAAGCCTGCGCTGCAGAACGGAACGCCAGTCGCCTCGACCAAGGTCCTGCCGATCCGCTGGCAGATCCGTAAATAATCTCACCCGTCCGCCCGGGATGACCGGTCGGACAACTCCGTAAACCGATCACGATAATCGCGACATCGCAAGGAAAACCAGATGGAAACCGTTGCAACGACCAACCCCTACGGCCTGATGCAGGCCCTGCAACAGGGCGGTATCATCACCCAGGCGATCTTTGGCGTCCTCGTCATCATGTCGCTCGGCTCATGGTATATCATCCTCACCAAGTGGTGGGATCAGCGGAAGGTCCTCGCCGACGCCGGTGAGCTCGAGAAGAAGTTCTGGGCCGCCCCCAGCCTCAAGGACGGCGCGTCGAAGCTCGGCAAGAACAGTGCGTTCCGCCAGATCGTCGACGACGGCCTGCGCGCTTCGGAGCATCACGAAGGCCGCCTGACCGACAAGATCGATCAGCACGAGTGGGTGACGATGGCGCTCAACCGTTCGAATGCGAGCGTCGTGTCGAAGCTCCAGGGCGGTCTCGCCTTCCTCGCCTCGGTCGGGTCGACCGCGCCGTTCGTCGGTCTGATGGGCACCGTCATCGGTATTTACCGCGCGCTGATCAACATCGGCATCGCCGGTCAGGCGTCGATCGACAAGGTCGCCGGCCCGGTCGGTGAAGCGCTGATCATGACCGCGCTCGGCTTGTTCGTCGCCGTTCCCGCCGTGCTCGGCTACAACTACCTGATCCGCCGCAACAAGGCGGTCACCGAGAAGCTTGGCGACTTCGCTTCCGACGTCCACGGCTACCTGATGTCGGGTGCTCGCGTCCCGTCGGAGACGATGGTCGTTTCGGGCAAGCCCGCGGTTGCGCGTTGATCGATAAGACGAGGGCTTTGCCATGTCGATGAACGTCGGATCACCGGACGAAAGCGGCGAAGAAGGGCCGATGACCGAGATCAACACGACGCCGCTGGTCGACGTTATGCTGGTTCTGCTGATCATCTTCCTGATCACCGTCCCGGTGGTTATCCAGACGGTCCCGCTGTCGCTGCCGAAGGTCGCGAACCTGCCGACGACGACCAAGCCCGAGAACGTGTTGCTGTCGGTCGATGCCGCCTGCAACACCTATTGGGGTCAGCAGAAGATCGCGACCAAGCAGGAACTTCTCGACCGCTCGGTCGCGGCACTTCGTGCCGAGATCAAGCGGCAGAAGGATGCGGGATCGAAGCAGGAGCTGCCCGAGGTTCACATCCGCGGTGACGCTAATATGGAATATCGTTGCGTCGGGGGCGTGATCTACACGCTCCAGCGCGCCGGGTTCCAGAAGATTGGCTTCATCTCGGAGCCGCCTGCCGGCACGGTCACCGAACGTTAGGTTGAAAGCGGCGGGCAGCGCCCGCCGCAAGGAGTATAGAAATGTCGATTAGTTCCGGTGGTGGCGCCGAAGGCAGCCCGATGATGGACATCAACACGACGCCGTTGATCGACGTCATGCTGGTGCTCCTGATCATGTTCATCATCACGATCCCGATCCAGACGCATGCGGTCAAGCTCGACCTGCCGCCGCCCAATCCCAATCCGTCGGACATCAAGCCTGATTTCAACCAGATCAACATCGACTTCCTCGGAGCGATCTACTGGAACAACAAGGAAGTTACGCTTCCGCAGTTGATCGGCTACATGAAGCAGGCGGTCGCGTTGCCGGTCGAGCCCGAGTTGCGGCTTAAGCCCGATGCGCTCGCGAAATATGCCGTGGTCGACGAGGTCATGGCGGCGGCACAGCGCTCGGGCGTCAAGAAGATGGGTTTTGTGGGGAACGAGGCCTACGCGAACCAGTAGTTGCCGGGCGCTCGAGCTGAATAAAGAACGGGTTAGTTACCGCTCATATTCGCTCTTCGCAAGCGTTCCCGATTTCGCTAACGACATATCGCGTACGTCACGCATCATTCCCTACGGAGAACGACAATGAAGACTGCCATTACGCTGGTCGCGGTTGCCAGCCTCGGCCTGCTCGGCGCTTGCGGCAAGAAGGCTGCCGAAACCACCGACACGACGACGACGACCCCGGTCGCGACCGACTCATCGACCCCGGCGAGCGATGCGGCGATGACATCGACAACGACGACCGCGACGACGACGACCGATGCCGCTGCCGATGCGATGAAGACCAAGGCCGATGGCGTTGTCGACGCCGCCAAGTCGGACGCCAGCGCGATGAAGGATTCGACCGACAAGAAGGCCAACGCCATGGTCGACGCCGCCAAGGACAAGGCGAGCGCGATGAAGGACGACGCGTCGAAGACTGCCGACGCGATGAAGGAACATGCCAAGGCGACCAAGGACGCGATGGACGCCAAGGCCGACGCGATGAAGAAGAACTAAACTTCTTCTCGACCGTCGAATATCGGGGGCCGGGCGGCGACGCCCGGCCCCTTTGTTTTGGTCGTGTCACGCGACTGGCGGCCGGTCGCTCAGCCACCGGACAGATAGCGAGCGCGATCAGGTCTTGGCGCGGACGAAGGTCCAGCGGTCGCCATCCGACCGGCGCGCATCGAACTTATAGCCGTCGGCGGCGAAGTCTTTGAGCCCGTCGGGACGGTCGAGCCGGTGGTCGCACATGTAGCGCGCCATACTGCCCCGCGCTTTCTTCGCCACGAAGGTATTGAAGCGCAGCGCGCCTCCGTCATTGTCGCGAAAGTCGATGGCGATGACCTTGGCTGGCAATTTCTCGACCGCGACCGCCTCGAAATATTCGACGCTGGCGAGGTTGATCAGCGTCTTGCTGTCGTGATCGGCGAGATCCTCGGCCAGCGCCTTCGCAATCCGGTCGCCCCAGAAATCGACGAGCGTCTTGGTCCGCCCGACCGGCAGCTTGATCCCCATCTCGAGCCGGTACGCCTGCATCAGGTCGAGCGGGCGGAGGACACCGTACAGTCCCGACAGGATGCGGACGTGGCCTTGCGCGAAATCGACTGTGCCTGCGTCCATCGCCGGACCATCGAGCCCCGAATAGACGTCGCCGTCGAAGGTATACAGCGCGGGCCGCGCGTTCTCGGGAGTGAACGGGACCTCGAATGCCTTGAACCGCGCCGCGTTGAGTTCGGCGAGCGGCTCCGAGATGTGCATCAGCTTACGCAGCGCCGATGGCCGCAACTTCGCCGCGACCTTGGCGAGCCGCGCCGCCTCGGCGATGAAGCGCGGCTCGGTCGCGTCGACCGCGGGCACCGGGGTTTCGAGATCGAGGGTCTTGGCGGGGGAGAGGACAGCGAGCATCGCCACTGCCTAGGGAGCGAAACCGTGTCTGAACAGTTCAAAAGGCGTTCATGCGACGCTTGTTACGCGATTGACCGCGACGTTTCGGCGGCTTAGCGCTGAGGCAAATACCGTCCGATGGGAGACACTGATGACGCCGACTTCACGCCTGTTGCTTGCTGCGATGCTCGCGACGACCGCGATTGCCGCCCCCGCCACCGCGAAAAAGGCCGAGGCCGCTGCCGCTGCTGCACCCGGCGCGGTCGACGCCAAGAACATCTCGAAGCCCGTCCGCCCGGTCCTCGTCGAGGCGCAGAAGCTCGAGGCGGCGGGCGACAATGCCGGTGCGCTCGCGCAGCTGAAGACCGCCGAGGCCGCGGGCAACCTCAACTCGACCGACATCTTCTTCATCAGCCAGATGAAGCTCGGGCTCGGTAACAAGCTCAAGGATAATACGGTTCTCGAGGAGGCGATCAAGGCGTCGGCGAACAGTGAGTTCCTGCCGGCGGCGGAGAAGCCCAAGTATATCAAGAACCTCGCCGCGCTGGCGCTTCAGCGCAACGACTACAATGCCGCGACGCAATATTACGAGCAGCTCGGGACGATGACGCCGAACGACCCCGATATCTTCAGCAACCTCGCGGTGCTGTATTCGCGGCAGAAGCAGAATCCGCAGGCGATCGCGGCGCTGCAGAAGGCGATCACCGCGACGAAGGCATCGGGGAAGACCCCCGATGAATCGCTGTACCGGACCGAGCTCAAGATCGCGGTCGACGCGAAGCTGCCGACGCTGGTCCAGACGGCGTCGGTCGACCTCGTCACCGCCTATCCGAATCCGGTCAACTGGCGCGACGCGCTGCTGGTCTATCGCGACAGTGTCAAGACCGATGACCAGTCGAACCTCGACATCTTCCGCCTGATGGACGCCGCCGGTGCGCTCAACGGCGAGCGTGACTATGCCGAATATGTCGAGACCGCGATCGGCAAGGGTCTGCCCGGCGAGGCCAGGACCGTCCTCGCCGAGGGCGTCCAGAAAGGTATGCTGTCGAACAGCAAGCCGTACATCGCCGACTATAACAAATCGATCACGACGCGCCTTGCGGCCGACAAGGCGAGCCTTGCGTCGGGCGACAAGGAAGCGCGTGCCGCTGCGACCGGCAAGGCCGCAATGGGGCAGGGCGACGCGTATTACGGCTATGCCGAATACGCCAAGGCTGCCGACATGTACCGGCTGGCACTGACCAAGGGCGGGATCGACGCCGCGACGGCGAACCTGCGCCTTGGTGCGACGCTGGCGAAGGCGGGCGACAAGGCCGGTGCCACCGCCGCGCTCCAGCAGGTCAAGGGCGCACCGCGCGAGGCGCTCGCGACGTACTGGATGATCTGGCTCGGCGCCAAGGCCTGATCGCCCGGACGTCTGATTTCGATGCCGCCGCGCGAAAGGGTAGCTTTCGCCCGGCGGTTTCGATATAGGGCGTGACCGTAGCTCAATTTCGGTGCTGCGGGCAGCCGAGGCTCGCAGACGCATGGAAATCAGGACCGGGCTGACCTTCGACGACGTTCTGCTGGTCCCCGCCGAATCTGCCGTGTTGCCCAGCGCCGCCGACACCGCGACCCGGATCACGCGCGAAATCGCACTGACCATCCCGATCCTGTCGTCGGCGATGGATACCGTGACCGAGGCCGACATGGCGATCGTCATGGCGCAAGCCGGTGGGCTTGGTGTTCTCCACCGCAACATGGACGTCGATGTCCAGGCGCAGGCAGTCCGTCAGGTGAAGCGCTTCGAGAGCGGCATGGTCGTCAACCCGGTGACGATGCGCAGCGACGAGACGCTCGGTCAGGCGCTCGCGCTGATGAAGCACCACAAGATCAGCGGCATTCCGGTGGTCGATGCCAATACCAATGGCGGGCCGGGACGGCTCGTCGGCATCGTCACCAATCGCGACGTCCGCTTCGCCGAGAACCCCGAGCAGCCGGTCAGCGAATTGATGACCCACGCCAATCTCGTCACCGTCCGCCCCGGCGTGACGCAGGATGAGGCACGGCGGCTGCTCCATGCGCGGCGGATCGAGAAACTGATCGTCGTCGACGAGGATTATCGCTGCATCGGGCTGATCACCGTCAAGGATATCGAGCGCGCGGTCACCTATCCGAACGCGACCAAGGATTCGACCGGGCGGCTCCGCGTCGCCGCCGCGACGACGACCGGCGACGCCGGCTTCGCGCGAACCGAGGCGTTGATCGACGCCGAATGCGACCTGATCGTCGTCGACACCGCCCACGGCCATTCGGTCCACGTCGCCGCTGCGGTCAGCCGGATCAAGCGGCTGTCGAACCGCGTCCAGGTCATCGCCGGCAACGTCGCCACCGCCGAGGCGGCGCGGGCGCTCGTCGGGGCGGGGGCCGACTGCATCAAGACCGGGATTGGCCCGGGGTCGATCTGCACGACGCGGATCGTCGCCGGGGTCGGTGTGCCGCAGCTGACCGCGATCCTCGATACCGCCGAAGCCGCCGCGAAGCTCGGCATCCCGGTGATCGCCGACGGCGGCTTGCGCACCAGCGGCGACATCGCCAAGGCGCTCGCGGCGGGCGCGGCGGCGGTGATGGTCGGGTCGATGCTCGCGGGGACGAGCGAGGCTCCGGGCGAAAGCTTCCTGTTCCAGGGCCGGACGTACAAGTCGTATCGCGGCATGGGGTCGGTCGCGGCGATGGCGCGCGGGTCGGCCGATCGCTATTTCCAGCAAGACATCAAGGACCAGCTCAAGCTCGTTCCAGAAGGCATCGAGGGGCAGGTCGCCTATAAGGGGCCGGTGCGCGACGTCCTCCACCAGCTCGTCGGTGGGTTGAAGGCGGCGATGGGCTATACCGGCGCGGCGACGATCGCCGAGTTTCAGGAGCGCGCCCAATTCATCCGCATCACCAACGCCGGCCTGCGCGAGAGCCACGTTCACGACGTTGCGATCACCCGCGAAGCCCCGAACTACCCGACGTGACCGGGATCCTCGATTTGGCGAAGACCTTAGTATGACCCCCGGTGCCCGCGTTCAGGCCGCGATCGAATGCCTCGACCTGATCTCGGACGCCGCGCGCGACAGCGGGGCCGCCGCCGATACGATCATCGCGCGCTATTTCGCGGCGCGGCGCTATGCGGGATCGAAGGATCGCCGTGCGGTCCGCGACCTGATCTACGACGTCGTCCGCAGCATCGGTGACCGCCCGGCGAGCGGACGCGGCGCGATGATCGGCCATGCTCGTGCCAACGCGCCGCAGCTGCTCGCGCTGTTCGGCGGGATCGGCCACACCCCGGCGGCGCTGGTCCACAACGAGATTTCCTCGGCGACCAACCCCGCGCCGGGCTGGCTCGTCGAAAAGCTCGAACGCCGCTTCGGCGAGACAACGCCCCGGCAGGTCGCGGCGCTGCTCGGGCGCGCCCCGCTCGATTTGCGCGTCAACACGCTTCTGACGACGCGCGACGCGGTGCATATCGAGGGGGCCGAGCCGACGCGCTTCGCCGCCAACGGCCTGCGGACGACGCTTCCGCTCGCGGTCGAGCTGACGCCGCAGTTCCTCGCCGGCGAGATCGAGATCCAGGACGAGGGCAGCCAGCTTGCGGCGGCGGTCTGCGGCGCCGAACCCGGCATGACCGTCGTCGACCTGTGTGCGGGGGCGGGGGGCAAGACGCTCGCGCTCGCCGCGGCGATGGCGAACGAGGGGCGGCTGGTCGCCACCGACACCGACCGCGGGCGGCTCGACCGGATGGGGCCGCGGCTCGAGCGCGCCGGAGTGACGATCGTCGAGCGGCGCCTGCTCAACCCGGGCGCCGAGGCTGAAAAGCTGACCGACCTCGCCGGAGCCGCCGACCTGGTGGTGATCGACGCGCCGTGCTCGGGGACCGGGACGTGGCGGCGCAACCCCGAGGCGCGGTGGCGGCTGACCCCGGTGCGGCTCGATCGACTGGGTGAGGCGCAGGCGCGGCTGCTCGACCTCGGCGCGACGCTGGTCAGGCCCGGCGGGACGCTCGTCTACATCGTCTGCTCGCTGCTCCCCGAGGAGGGCGAGGCGCAGGTCGCAGCGTTGCTGCGCCGCAACGCAGCATTTCATTCGGTGCCGTTCAGCAACCCGACAGGGGGTGAGGCCGTAAAGAGCCTCGTGCTGACACCGGAGGACCACGGGTGCGACGGATTCTACATCGCGCGACTGACACGGGTCTGATACGATCAAAACGGAAACTGTCGGATAAGTCCCCATCGGAGCGAGCCGAAATGCGTAAAGCCTTGTCGATCCCCCTCGCGTTGCTGATCACTGGAGCGGCAGCGACCGTCGCGATCGGCGCGGCAACCGACGACACCGTGTCGCCGGCGTCGCTGCGCTGGGTCGCAGCCGGCCAGGCCGCGCTCGACAAGGGCCAGGCTCCGGCGGCGATCGACGCGTTCGAGGCGGCGCTCGCGGTCGATCCCAAGAATGCGCGCGCCTTCCTTGGCATCGCCCACGCCTACGACCGTCAGGGCCTGCCCGGCCGCGCAATCAAATATTATCGCGAGGCGCTCGCGCTTGAGCCGAACGATCTCGGCGCGCTCGAGGGGCAGGGCGAGGCGCTGATCGCGCGCGGGGCAACGACGCGGGCCCGCGTCAACCTCGAGCGCATCAAGACGCTGTGCACGGCCGATTGTTCGGCCGCCAAGCGCCTCGAAATCGCGCTCGCTGCGCCGCCGCCGGTGATTGCCGCGACCGCGAGCGCGGAGCCGGCGAAGCCGGTCGTCGGTAAGAACTAGGGCGGCAACAGGTTCGGCTACGGCAGCAATGCCGCCAGCGCGACGAACTCTGCGACCGACAGCGTTTCCGCGCGCCGCGACGGGTCGATACCAGAGCGTTCGAGCGCTTCGACCCCGCCGGGCAACCCGCGCAGGCTCGCTCGCAGCATCTTGCGGCGCTGGCCGAACGCGGCGGCGGTGAGGCGTTCGAGGGTTGCGACGGCAATGTCGCCGAGCGGCGCGGCGGGGACGATGTGGACGACCGCCGACGTGATCGTTGGGGGCGGCGTGAACGCCTGTCGCGGCACGTCGAAGGCGATCCGCGGCGTGCTGCGCCACTGGCTGAGGACCGCGAGGCGGCCGTAGGCGTCGCTCCCCGGCGCGGCGACGATGCGCTGCGCGACTTCCTTCTGGAACATGCACGTCAGGCTCAGCCACCACGGCGGCCATGCCGTCGTCAGCCAGCGGACGAGCAAGGCGGTGCCGATATTGTACGGCAGGTTGGCGACGACGTGGATGTTCCCGCCGGTCAACGTCGCCTCGTTCTGCGCCATCGCGTCGCCGCCGATCACCGTCAGCCGGCCCGGGGCGGCAGCGGCGAGTTCGGCGAGGGCGGGGAGGGCGCGGTCGTCGCGCTCGACTGCTGTAACGCTCGCCCCGGCGCGAAGGAGTGCGCGCGTCAGGCCGCCGGGTCCCGGCCCGACTTCGTAAATTCGCGCGTCCGCCAGCGGCCCGGGGACGCGTGCGATCCGGTCGAGCAGGTTGCCGTCGAGCAGGAAATTCTGGCCGAGCGTCTTCTTCGCAGCGAGGCCGTGGCGCGCGATAACCTCACGCAACGGGGGAAGATCGTCGAGACCCACCCGCAACTATCCGCGCGCGCGGCGCGCCGCCGCCTCGCCGGCCATGCGGATTGCCGCGATCATCGCCGCCGGGCTGGCGATGCCCTTGCCGGCGATGTCGAACGCGGTGCCGTGGTCGGGCGAGGTGCGGACGATCGGCAGGCCGAGCGTGATGTTGACCCCGTCGTCGAAGTGGATCGTCTTGAGCGGGATCAGTGCCTGGTCATGGTACATGCAGATCGCGGCGTCGTACTTCGCTCGCGCGACGGGATAGAACATCGCGTCGGCCGACATCGGCCCGACGACGTCGATCCCTTCGGCGCGGAGGATCTCGATCGCGGGGATGATGACGTCGATCTCCTGCCGCCCAAGCGTGCCGTTCTCGCCGGCGTGCGGATTGAGCCCGGCGACCGCGAGGCGCGGCGCGGCGATGCCGAAATCACGTTGGAGGCCGCGGGCGGTGACGCGGGCGCGCGAAACGATCAGCTCGGTGGTGAGAATGTTCGGCACCTGTGCGAACGGCGTGTGGATCGTCACCGGGACCGTCCGCAGCGTCGGCCCGGCGAGCATCATCACGACATTCCCACCGGCGACGCCGCAGCGTTCGGCGATGAACTCGGTCTGGCCGGGGTAGGTAAAGCCGATCTGGTACAGCTGCGACTTCGAAACCGGCCCCGTGACGATGCCCGAAGCGGTTCCGGTGCGGGTCAGGCCAACCGCGATCTCGAGGCTGTCGAGCGCGCAGCGCGCTCCTGCCAGGTTCGGCGCTCCCGGGATGATCTCGCCGGGATCGTCGACCTGGACCAGCGGCAGCGCGTGCGGAAACATCGCCGCCGCGTCTCCCGGAGCCCCGAGCGCGACGACGGGACCGTCCCAGACGCCGCGGATCGAGCGCATGTCGCCGATCGCGAAAAACGGCGGGAGATTGTGCGTCGTCCGCGCTGCCCAAACCGCCGCAACGATTTCGGGCCCGATTCCAGCGGGATCGCCGAGCGCAACCGCCAAAGGCGCGAGCGGCACCGCCATCCTAGCGGCCCATCCTAAAGTGCCATCTCAGCGGCCAATATCAACGATAGTCGACGATGGCATCGCGCCGAAGATCGCGAAGGTAGCGCCGGGCGCGCATGTTGACGCGCTCCTCGTTCATCTGCGCGTAGACCGCGTCGAAGCTCGGCTCGGCGGCAAGCGTCGGCTTGTCGTCGCGCCCGCACAGGACGAGGACGCGCAGGCCGTCGGCGGCCGAACCGAACGGCGGCGTCGCCTGGCCGATCGAGAGCTGCTTCATTAAATTCTGCAGTGCGGGCGGCAGGTCTTTGATCGCGATCGCGTCGTTGGTCGCGATGTCGGCGCCGATCTCCTTGGCGACGGCCTCGGCGCGGCCACAGCCGCCCATGTCCTGCGTCGCCTTGCGGAACTTGGCGACGATCGCCTCGCCCTCGGTCTGGGTGATGCCGGGGCGAAGCGCCATCGACAGCTGCTTGAGGCTGAGGATCGCGTCGTCGGGGTTGGCGGCGAGCACCTGCCGCTTTTCGATGAGTGCCATGATTGCGACGCCGCCGGGAACGCGGATCGGGTCGCTGACGCCGGCCGACTGATCGCCGGGGGTGAGCTTGGTGACGACCGGCGCGACGACGTCGTTCAGCTGTTCGGCGCGGACCCAGCCGAGGTCGCCGCCGACGCCTGCGGTCGATGCCTCCGAAAACTGGCGCGCGTACGCGACGAACGAAGCGCCGCCGCGAATCTGTCCGACGATCCGCCCGGCGTCGGTCATCACCTGGGTTTCGTTCTCGGGAGTTGCCGACAGGAAGATCTCGCCGACGTGATATTCGTCCTTGCCCTTCGACGCGGTCAGCTTTTCGATGACCGCCTTGACCTCGTCGTCACCGACATTGACGAGCGGCTCGACCTTCCGGCGGAGGAGGCGGCTCCATGCCAGCTCGCCGCGGATCTGCCCGCGGATCGAGGCGGGCGACGATCCCGAGCGCTTGAGGAACTCACCGAAGGCGGCCGGCGACTGCTTGAAGTTCGTCGCGACGCGGTTGTACGCCTGGTCGACTTCGGCTTCGGTGATCTTGATATCGGCCGATTCCGCCTCGCCGATCTCGAGCTTCTCATCGATCAGGTTACGCAGGACCTGAAGCCGGAGGCGCTGCTTTTCGTCGGCGTCGATCTTGCCGCCGTTCGCGGCGATGACGAGGTTCAGCCGCTCTTCGACGTCGGTATCGGTGATGACCGCACCGTTGACGATCGCCGTCGCCTTGCGGAGGTTCGGGTTGAAATCGGCGAGCGCCTGCGCGTCCGGCAGGGCGAACGCCGCATCGGGGGAGTTGTCGGCTTGCTGTGCCCCGAGCGGGGCCGCCAGTAACGCGCCGGCAAACAACACCGCCGGCAGTCCACGCAATCTCATCAACGTCTCCTCGGGCCCCCGCTGCCCGTGCCAAACATCGCCGGGCTCTACACGGTGACGCAGCGTTGCGCAAAGACGATGCACCGGATGCGCTGAACCCGCGATTAGCGCCCGCGGCGCGCGACTCCTACCGCCCCAGGTTCTTGAATGCGATCGAGAAGATGAAGCTGCTGCCGGCCCGGAAATCGCGGTCGGTGATATAGTCGCGGCGCCACGTCAGGCCGAAGCGGAAGCAGCTGTCTTCATATTGGACGCCGAGGCGATGCCGGACCGGAGTGAAGCCGTCGGTCGTCGATGTCGGCTCCTGCGACTTGGTCGTCAGATCGATGATCACCGAGCCGAACGCCGACCAATAGCGCGAGAAGGCGACCCGCGCCCCGGCACGCACCTCCTGCAGGTCCTTCAGGTCTTCGAGCGTGATATTCCGGTTGAGGTTGGTGTAGCCAATCGTGACATAGGTCTGCGACGTCCCCGCCGATATGTCGATCTCGTTCCGCCGGAAGACGCCGTCGGTGCTGTCGATGCGGAAGCGGTGGGTCAGCGAGAAATAGCTGCCGTATTGCAGCGTCGTCCGCCCGACGATGTCCGAGAATTGCCCCGACAGGCCGGTGCCCTGGAGAAACGCGGTCGCCCCGGTGCCCGAGAACCGGACGCTCTCGCCGATCTCGCTGGTGATCGCGAGGCGCGGCCGGGTGAAGCCGTATTGCAGCCCATAAGTCACCCGGCTGCCGCTCTCGAAGCGGTCGTAGCCGCTCGCCCGGTTGAGGTCGAACAGGTTGGTATCTTCGAGGTCGATCGAGCGCGCATCCTCGTTCGGGATATTGCGATTGAGATGCAACGGGGCGACGCTGACCTGGACGCGCGGCGTGATCGTCTGCGTGCCGCCGAGCAATGGCCCGGTAAATGGCCATTCGGCGTCGACCGCGCCGACCGCGATGCCGCGCGTCTCGAAGCCGGCCTTGCCCGCGTACGTCGGCAGCGTCGCGTCCTCGGTGTTCTCGGTGTTGTAGAGATCGCCGCGGACGAGGCCGGTACCGGTTACGCGAACCCCGAAGCTGGTCAGGAAACTCCGGGTCCACTTGGCCGAGGCGATCGCCCGCTGCTCGCCCTGGCCGTCGATGCGAACGAGGCTCATACTGTTCGCGGCGACGTCGAGCTGACCGCCAAGGATCTTCTCCTCGGGCCGCCAGTCGTAGTCGATCAGCGGCAGGACGATCGGGGTGGTGTCGGGACCCTTGTTCGCGCGGAGGTTCTGGAACCCCCAGCCGGCGATCGACAGATACGAGTTCGCCCGGAAGCGCTCGAAATCGACCGTGCTGCGCAGCGAGTCGTCATAGTCGATGTTGTAGCGGCGATCGAACGTGTCGTCGCTCGACAGCCGGGTCGAGAAGGTCGCGCGCCACTCGTCGCTTAGCTGGAGCCGCCCGTTCGCCTCGAAATAACCGCGCCAGCGCTGGCCCTTGTCGACCTCGGTGACGCCGTCGGGGGCGAAGTCGATGACATCGCCGCGGGTGAGATACGCCCGGAACTGCACCGGCCCGGCGGCGAACAACTGGCGCCCGCGCAGGTCGAGCGCCGGCTTGGCGCCGCTGAAGATCCACGGCTTGATCGTCAGGTCGCGGTCGGGGCCGAGATCGAGGTGATACGGAATGCCGACGCCGAAGCCGAGCGTGTTGCGGATTTCGAATTCGGGCAGCAGTACCCCCGACGCACGGCCGGTGCTGCCGTCGGGATGAGAGAAGGCCGGCAGATAGATGACCGGCACGCCGAGAATCTCGACCCGCGCCTTCTGATACGAAATCCGGTGCTTGACCGGATCATGGGTGATCTTGACCGCCTTGATCGCCCAGACCGGCGTCTTGGGACAGCCGTCGCTCTTTTCGACCGCGCAGGGGGAATAGATTGCGCGATTGAGAATGCTGCGCCCGTTGACGCGAACGCCCGACACCGCCGCGAGCCGCCCGCCGTCGGCGAGCACCAGCAGGATATTGTCGATCGCGCCGTCCTTGAGCGAATCGGTCAGGATGACGCGGTCGCCGTATGCCTTGTTGCCCTCGGGATCGATCGTCGCGACGTTGCCGCGTGCCTCGACCTGCCCCGAGTTGCGGTTGTAGATCACCGTGTCGGCGCTGAGCCGGTACTGGTCGCGGTTGATCTGAACATGGCCGGTGGCGGTGACGACCTGCTCGTCGTCCGAATAATCCATCGCGTCCGCCGCGAAGTCGATGACGTCACCCGGCTTGGCGATGTCGCCCGACCCATCGAGCAAGGTCGATTTCTCGCCGGTCGCGGGCGCGGCGGATGGCGGTACGTCGAGGAACGGCGTTGCCGTCGCCGGCTGGGCGAGCATCGTGGTCGCCGTGGCCCCCGCCACAGTCCCTTGGGCGAACGCCATCGACGGGAAGGCCAGACCGGCGAGCAGGGCAGGGCGAAGGGGCAAGCGTGACTTTCGCATCAACGGGCGGCGATCCCGGTCCATACGGTGGGGGTGCAAAGGTCGCAAGGCGGCCCCCGCGGTTTGCGTTGTGGACGAGGCCGGGCTTAAATGTCCTCGGGGTCGATCCGCCGCCTGTTCCGAGGACAACCATGCTCATTCATTACGCCGCGACACTTCCTGCCGACTTCTCGGGCGCGCTCGCCGTCGTCACCGCCAAGGATGCCCCGCTGTCGGGTGCCGCGCTTGCGCTCGACGGTCTCACCGGCGGCCAGATCGCGCGCGCGATCGCCGCAGCCCGCTTCGACGGCGATGCCGCCAGCGTCGTCGAAATCTTCGCCCCCGCAAATTCGCCCGCGACGCGCGTCATCGTCGCCGGGCTCGGCAAGGCCGAAGCCGCCGACGCCGCCGCGTTCGAGAAGCTCGGCGGGGCGATCGCCGCCAAGCTCATCACCAGCGGCGAGAAGAGCGTGACGGTCGACCTGACCGGGCTCGAGGGCGTCGGCCTGCCGCTCGCGGAGGCCGCAGCGCGGCTCGCACACGGGGCGACGCTCCGCGGCTATCGCTTCGACAAGTACCATACGACGATGAAGGCGGCGCAGAAGGCGACGCTCGAGGCGATGACGATCGTCGGCGCCGACGACAGCGCGCACGCCGGCCTCGCCGCGATCGCCGCCGGTGTCGCCCTGACCCGCGATCTCGTCTCCGAGCCAGCGAACATCATCTACCCCGAGAGCTTCGTCGAGCGCGCCGCCGCCGTCGCTCCCCCGGGATTGGCGATCGAGGTGCTCGGCGAGGCCGAGATGACGCGGCTCGGCATGGGCGCTCTGCTCGGCGTCAGCCTCGGGTCGGATCGCGAGGCGAAGATCCTCGTCATGCGCTGGAACGGCGGCGGCGACGCGGTCCCGGTCGTCCTCGTCGGCAAGGGCGTGACGTTCGACACCGGGGGCATCTCGATCAAGCCGGCCGCGGGCATGGAAGACATGAAGTGGGACATGGGCGGTGCCGGGGCGGTGACCGGCGCGCTGCACGCGCTCGCCGCGCGTAACGCCAAGGTCAATGTCATCGGCGTCTGCGGGCTCGTCGAGAACATGCCCGACGGCAAGGCACAGCGTCCGGGCGACGTCGTCACCAGCATGTCGGGGCAGACGATCGAGGTGATCAATACCGACGCCGAGGGAAGGTTGGTGCTGTGCGACGTCATCTGGTGGGCGCAGGAGCAGTTCAAGCCCGAGGTCGTCGTCGATCTCGCGACGCTGACCGGCGCGATGGTCGTCAGCCTCGGCCACGAGCAGGCCGGGATTTTCGCCAACGACGACGCGCTCGCGGCGCAGTTGATCGCGGCAGGTGCGGCAACCGGCGACCGGCTGTGGCGGATGCCGCTCGGCGCCGAGTACGACAAATTGATCGATTCGCCGATCGCCGACATGAAGAACGTCGGCCCGCGCGAGGGCGGCTCGATCACCGCCGCGCAGTTCATCGCGCGCTTTATCAAGCCGGGGGTCAAGTGGGCGCACCTCGATATCGCCGGCATGGCGTGGGCGGCAAAGGACGGCCCGCTCGCGCCGAAGGGCGCGACGGGATACGGCGTGCGCCTGCTCGAGAAGTTCGTCGCGGATAATTTCGAGCAGAAGTGACCGACGTCAATTTCTACCAGCTCGCGGCGAAACCGCTCGATGCCGTCCTGCCGCGTCTGCTCGAAAAGGCGGTCGCGGCGGGGTATCGGGCGGTGATCCGTGCCGCCGACCCGGCATTGCTCGCGCGGCTCGATGCCGCGCTGTGGACCTATGATCCGACGTCGTTCCTGCCCCACGCGGTCGATGGCCCCTACGCCGCCGCGCAGCCGATCCTGCTGACGACCGGAGAGGGTGAAGACAGCGCAGCGAACGACGCCGACCTGCTCGTCGTCGTCGACGGCGTCATGCCCGGCGAACTGACCGCCTTCCGCCGCGCACTCTATCTGTTCGACGGGGCCGACGCCGCCGCGCTCGGCCTTGCCCGCCGCCACTGGAAGGCGATCCGCGAACTCGACGGCGTTACCCCGGTCTATTGGCGTGAAACCGAGCGCGGCGGCTGGGAAAAGGCCGCCTAACTTGCCATTTCGCCTTCGCGCCGATAAGGCGGCGGCGCTTTCCCCGAAATAATTAACTCTCCCGGAGACCCAATGGCCACCGAACGCACGTTTTCGATCGTCAAGCCCGACGCCACGCGCCGCAACCTGACCGGCGCGGTCAATGCGATGATCGAGGCCGCCGGCCTGCGGATCGTCGCGCAGAAGCGCCTCCAGCTGACCCAGGCGCAGGCCGAAGGCTTCTACGCCGTCCACCGCGAGCGCGGCTTCTTCGGCGAGCTCGTCGCCTTCATGATTTCCGGCCCTGTCGTCGTTCAGGTCCTCGAAGGCGACAACGCCGTCCTCGCGTATCGCGACATCATGGGCGCGACCAACCCGGCGAACGCCGCCGAGGGCACGATCCGCAAGGTCCATGCGGAGAGCATCGAGGCGAACACCGTGCACGGTTCGGACAGCGCCGAAAACGCCGCGATCGAAATCGCCTATTTCTTCGCGCAGACCGAAATCACCGGCTGATCTTGTCTCGCCGGGCCGCTGCGGTCTGGCGAGCCAGTTCGACATCGAAAGCCTTGGAGGCGTCGGCGACGATGTGTCCAAGGCTTTCCGGCGCGAAAAAGGCACCGACATCTCCGGAATCGCGGCGGGCGTGGCGTGCCAGCACGTCGGCGATGTCTGGATGCGCGGTCAGGACGACGTCCGCCTTGAGGGCGCCGACGCGGACGAATGATCGCCGGAAGTCGATGACAATCCCCGGGTAGCCCATGTTGCCGATCAGCGCGTTACCGGCGACGGTCAGGCTGCACGGGAACACGACACGCAGCGGGCGACCGCGCTCCACCGCCGTCATCGTCCACGTCGTGCACCCCGGCGTATGGCCCGGGGTGATGATCGGCGTCATCGCGATATCGCCAACGCGGACGGGCTCGCCGTCGACCAGCACCCGGTCGACCTTTACCGGCGGGAAGCGGACGACGCCGTAATCCACGACGCTTGGCGGAATCCCGCTTTCGAGAGCGCCACGGTCACCCGCACTCGCCAGCATCGCGGCACCAGTATCGCGCTTGAGGCGAGCGAGACCGGCGGCGTGGTCGAAATGCGCGTGGCTGTTGAGCAGGATGCGGATATCGCGGAGCCGGAAACCAAGCGAAACGATGTTCGCCTCGATCTGCGGGACGTTCCCTTCGAGCGTTCCGTCGAGCAGAATCAACCCGCGCGGCGACGCAATCAGATACGCCGCCAGCCCTGCCGTGCCGACATAGTAGATCGATCCAACGATGCGAAATGGCGGCGTCGGTTCGGACCATGTGGGCGAATCCGGCGCTCGGGTAAATCCGGCAAGCAAGAGCGCGAGCAGGGCGAGGCGACGGCGGATCATCAGAACGGCAGCATCGCGAGGCGCTTCGGCGCGCTCAACCGCCAGCTTCGCGCCAGCCAGTCCTCGATATGCCCCCAGTCGATGTCGCGATCGAGGTGGATGCCGACCCAGCCCGACGGTCCGAAGTACGCAGGGCGGTAATACATGTCGGGGTCGCGTTCGATCAGGCTCGCCTGCTCCTCGACCCCGCTCGTCTTGACCAGAAGCGCCGTCACGCCGTCATTGTGGTGGTCGCGGGTGAAATACGCGAAGAACTTGCCGCCGGTGACGAAGAACCCGGTCATGCCATGCGACTGCTTCTCGGCGGCGGCGGGGAGCGCGAGGGCGAGGACGCGGACTCGCTCCAGGGTCGCGGGACCTGCGTCCTGCGCGACGAGATCGGCGATAACCCGCGGATAAAGTTGATGTTCGGCGATCAGTACCCGCGCCGCGAGCGTCGTCGGCGTATCCCCCGGCAGCACCGCGACGCGCACCTGCCCGAGGATCGGGCCGCCGTCGAGGTCGCTCGTCACGAGGTGAACGGTGCAGCCGGTGACGCTTTCGCCCGCTGCAAGTACGCCTTCGTGGACGTCGAGGCCCTTGTGTGCGGGGAGGAGCGACGGGTGAATGTTGACCATCCGCCCCGCCCAGCGCGCGACGAAGCCGTCAGACAGCAGCCGCATATAGCCCGCAAGCGCGACGTGCGTCGCTCCAGCGCGGGTGAGTTCGGCGTCGATTAGCGCATCGAAGTAAGCGCGCTTCATGCCGCGGTGGTCGTGCGCGAAGGTCGGCGCGCCCTCGGCGGCGGCAAGGGCCAGTCCCGCGGCGTCGGGGACGTTCGACGCGACAAGCACGATCTCGAACGGGCAATCGGCCAGTCGCGACGCATAAAGCAGCGCCGCCATGTTCGACCCGCGCCCCGAGATCAGGACCGCAAGCCGCGCGCGCTCAGCCAAGGTGCGTCGCTTCCCACGCGCCCTGGGCATTCCAGATTTCGTCGGCCCCAAAGACGGTGCAGCCCTTGTCGCCGGGCTCGACGACGCCAATGACATGAACGAATTCGCCGCTCTCGCTCAGCGCCGCCGTGAGCTCATTGACCCGGTCGGGAGCGACACAGAGGACCATCCCGATCCCGCAATTGAACGTCCGCGCAAGCTCGCCCGGCTCGATCCGGCCCTGCGCCTGAAGCCACGCGAAGAGCGGCGGTTGCGGCCACGCCCCCGCGTCGATCCGGGCGTGGCACCCCGCAGGCAGGATGCGCGGGACGTTTTCGAGCAGTCCGCCGCCAGTGATATGCGCGAGTGCGTGGATCGCTCCCGACTTTAATACCGGTAGCAACGAACGGACGTAAATTCTTGTCGGCTCGAGCAAAGCCGCGCCAAGCAGCACCTCGATATCGAACGGCGCGGGGCGATCGAGCCGCGCGCCGCTCCGCTCGACGAGCTTGCGGATCAGCGAGAAGCCGTTCGAATGTGCCCCCGACGACGCCAGCCCGAGCAGGACGTCGCCCGGCCGGACCTTGTCGCCGGTCAGTTGCTCGCCGCGCTCGACTGCGCCGACCGAGAACCCCGCGAGGTCGTAGTCGCCGGGGGCATACATCCCCGGCATCTCGGCGGTCTCGCCACCGATCAGCGCGCAGCCGGCGATTTTGCAGCCTTCGGCGATTCCCGCGACGACGCGCGCGGCGACTCCGGTATCGAGCTTGGCGCTGGCGAAATAATCGAGGAAGAACAAAGGCTCGGCGCCCTGGACGATGAGGTCGTTGACGCACATCGCGACGAGATCGATCCCGACGGTGTCGTGCAGCCCGGTCTCGATCGCGAGCTTGAGCTTGGTGCCGACCCCGTCGTTCGCCGCGACGAGCAGCGGATCGACGAACCCCGCCGCCTTGAGGTCGAAGAAGCCGCCGAAGCCGCCGAGCTCGGCATCTGCGCCGCGCCGCGCGGTCGCCCGGGCGAGCGGCGCGATCATCTTGACCAGCGCGTTGCCGGCGGCGATCGACACGCCAGC
>JAYTTV010000274.1:0-3296 GCA_043745075.1 Sphingomonadaceae bacterium | reverse complement strand
CACTGCCGGAGCGGTCCCCGGCGACAAGCTCGCGCACCTGATGCGCAACGGCCCGGCGTATTGCGAGACGAGCGTTGCCGGATTCAAGGCGCGGCTCGTCCACGTCAACGTCAACTACCGCTATACCGGCGAGGAGCTATTCTACATCCTCGACAACAGTGACGCAGCGGTGCTGGTTCACGACCCCGAGTTCGCCGCGATCGTCGCCGAACTGCGCCCGCGCCTGCCCAGGCTCAAGCTTGTCGTCGAGACCGGGCCTGCGTTCGATGCCATCGCCGACAGCGGGGCCGCCGCGCCGTCGCAGGGCTTCGACCCGGGCGACCTGCTGTTCATCTACACCGGCGGCACAACCGGATCGCCCAAGGGGGTGATGTGGGCGCAGTCCGACCTGTGGCTGCTGATGGGCGGCGGCGCGGCGATCGGCGGAGCGCCGCTGTCGGGCCTCGACGAACTTCTCGCCAACATCGCCAGCGGGATCGGGCGCAACCGCACGCTGGTTCTCCCGCCGCAGATGCACGGAACCGGTTACCTCGCGACGCTGAGCACGCTCGCCCGCGGCGGGTGCGTCATCACCCTGCCCTCGCCCGGCTTCAGCCCGCTTGAGGCGCTCGCGGCGTGCGCAGCGAATGCCCCAGACTATGCCGCGATTGTCGGCGACGCCTTCGCCCGGCCATTGCTGACCGCACTCGACCATAATGGCGGCAGCATCGCCTCGCTGCGGACGATGCTGTCGTCGGGGACGATGTGGTCTCCCGAGGTCAAGGCCGGGCTGCTGCGCCACAATCCCGAGATGATGCTGCTCGATGCGCTGAGCTCGTCCGAAAGCCTCGGCATTGGGATCGCGATCCAGACCGCCGCGACCGCAGGTGCGCCGACCCGCTTTACCCAGGGCGTCGAGACGATGGTGCTCGACGAGGACATGCAGCCGGTCGCGCCGGGATCCGGTATCACCGGTCGGCTCGCGCGCGGCGGGCTCAACCCGCGCGGCTATTACAAGGACCCGGCCAAGTCGGCGGCGACCTTCGTCGACATCGGCGGCAAGACCTATTCGATCGCCGGCGACTGGGCGACGGTCGAGGCCGACGGCTCGATCGTCCTGCTCGGGCGCGGCAGCCACTGCATCAATACTGGCGGGGAGAAAGTCTTTCCCGAAGAGGTCGAGGAGGCGCTTAAGACGCATCCAGGGGTCGACGATGCCCTCGTCTTCGGGGTCGCCGACGCCAAATGGGGACAGGCGGTTACCGCCGTCGTGGCTGGGTCAGCGGTGACCCCGGCTGACCTTATCGCTCACGTTAGAACCCGTCTGGCACCTTACAAGACGCCAAAACAGGTCATTCACGTTGGCGCCGTCCCCCGCGCACCGAACGGCAAGGCTGACTACGCGCGGGCGAAGGAGATGGCCGCCGCGGCATTGGAGCTCGCGGCGACGTAAATCCCAAAACTACTTCTTGCCGAGCCCGAAGCCCGAGAAGCGCTTGTTGAAGCGCGCGACCTGACCGCCCGCGTCGAGCATCTTGCCCGCGCCGCCGATCCACGCCGGATGCGACGTCGGATCGATGTCGAGCGCCATCGTGTCGCCCTCCTTGCCCCACGTCGACCGCGTCTGGAACTTGGCCCCGTCGGTCATCGTGATGTTGATCATGTGGTAGTCGGGGTGGATGCCGGACTTCATGGGTCGTTCCTTGGGAATGTGGCTGGTTCCGACCAGCCCGAAATGGAGGTCGCGCTATAGGCGATGTGCCCGGTCAGGGCAAGTCGATGGCCGGAAGTTGACGAACCTGACGCCACGTCGATGTGAAACGCACCTCCCATGCGGTAGCCGGCGCGGTCCTGCCGCGCGGCTCGATCTGGCCTGAGGGAATGGATCCATAACCCGACCCAATCACACTGCCCGGCCCCGTAGGACAGCGCTTTCTAACGCCCCGCTCGCACTTGCACGGGACGAGTTTGCTCAGTCCACCTTCAGCCGCACAAACCCCATCGCCCCGCTCCGGTCCCCGCCATACGCCGCGTCGAGCCCCGCAGGCACGAAATTCCGCGCATACAACCCGCCGACCCCGAACTTGACGTGGCGCGCGACCGGGAAATCGCGGATCGCGCCGAGCGACGCCTTGCCCACCGTATACACCGGCGCGTGCCCCGCGACCGGACCGAGCAGCTCGTCATTGCCGACCGACTCCGCGCGCGCAAATACCGTCCAGCGCGCATCGAACTTGATCGCGCTGTCAAGCACATAGGCGTCGAGCGTATCGCCGTGGCTCAGCCGCAGCCCGAACGCCGCGGTCGTCGACCAATAGCCCTATTGCCCCACGGGGAAAGTATAGATCGCGCTCGCCGAATATTTGGTCTCGTTCTGCGTCGGGTCGAGCTGCTCGGGGCTGATCTGTCGCGTCCACGATCCCTGAAGCGACAGCGTTCGCGTCGGGTTCCACGACAGGCGGACCGCTCTCGATTCCAACGCCCCGACCTCGATGTCGTAGCGATGTTGGTCGGGTTCGCGACCGTGGTAACGCGATGCCTCGACCTTGACGTTGCCGAGGATTACGCCAGCCGTGACGACCCCGAAAGTGATGTGGGTCGAATCGAGCCAGTGGTGGCTGATCGGCGCCTCGGGCGAATCCATTATCGACAGGCGGCGCATAAATGCGGGCGGCCCGAATGCGGGTTCACCCGGCAGACCGCCGTAGACGAAGACGCTGTCACGGTCAGACAGCCTGTGACTGTAACTCGCTGATAATTCCATAGACAGGTCATGCCGACGCTGGCGGTCGACGAGCGGCGTCTTGCCGTCGGCGGTCTCCCCGGTCGCGAGCAGCAGCGGATATCCACTCGGTCCCATCAGCGGATCGGGGCTGAGCATGCCGCGAAACTGGAGGACGTCGCCGTCGTCGAACGCGCGCTTGGCGACCCCCATCACCATCCCGCTGGCGAAGCCCTTCGACGCGCCGCGCGGCCCCTCCTGACTGTCATAAACCCCGTTGAGCGTCGCGTGGAGCATGAACGCCCACTTGCCCGACGACAGGTGCACGCCCTCGTGCCGCGATGCATCGGGCTGCCACGACGTCCCCGACGCCTCGCGCGTCATCGAATACGGCCCCAGACCGGCGACCATCGCCGGACCGCTCATGTCTATCCCCGCCATGTCATGTCCCGACATGTCCATCCCGCTCATCGCAGCGTGGTTCGCTGGCGGCGACGGCGATGCCGGAGATGCGGGCATCGTCATGCCCGGCATCGACTCCATGTCCTGTGCCGTCTCCGGAGTGGCCGCCAAAAACAAAAGCCAATTTGAACAA
>JAYTTV010000273.1:0-13000 GCA_043745075.1 Sphingomonadaceae bacterium | reverse complement strand
CGGGTTCGGCGGCGATCAGCTTGAGGAAAGTGGTCATCGCCACCTCGGCGTCGAGGAGGCCCTCGTCCATGTTGACGTCGATGATCTGCGCGCCGTTCTCGACCTGGCTGCGCGCGACCTCGACCGCGGCGGTATAGTCACCGCCCATGATCAATTTCTTGAACGCCGCCGAGCCGGTGACGTTGGTCCGTTCGCCGATGTTGACGAAGATTGCGCGCGACTTGGGCTGGTCGTCGCCGTCGAGCTTGAACGCGGTCGCCATCAGGCGGCCTCGCTCACGATCATCGGGTCGAGCCCGGCCAGCCGCAGCGACGGTGCCGGGCGAGGGATCACGCGGACCGGCTGGCCTGCGACCGCCTTCGCCATCGCCGCGATATGCGCGGGCGTCGAGCCGCAGCAGCCACCGACGATGTTGACCAGCCCCTGCGCGACCCATTCCCCGATGAACTCGCCGGTGGTGTGCGGGTGCTCGTCATACTCGCCGAGGTCGTTCGGCAGTCCCGCGTTGGGGTAGACCATGATCAGCGCATCGGCGATCGGGCTGAGCGCCTGGACGTGCGGGCGGAGCAGGTCGGCGCCGAACGCGCAGTTGAGTCCGATCGTCAGCGGCTGCGAATGGCGGACGGTGTACCAGAACGCCTCGACCGAATGGCCCGACAGGTTGCGCCCCGACATGTCGGTGATCGTCATCGAGATCATCAGCGGGATCTCGCAACCCCTTGTTTCGGCGAGTTCCATCACCGCGACAATCGCCGCCTTTGCGTTGAGCGTGTCGAAGATCGTCTCGATCAGAATAAAGTCGCAGCCGCCGTCGAGCAGCGCCGCGGCCTGATCGGCGTAGACCGCCTTGACCTCGTCGAAGCCGACCGCGCGATAGCCCGGATCGTTGACGTCGGGCGACAGCGACAGCGTCTTGTTGGTCGGTCCGACCGCCCCGGCGACGAAGCGCGGACGGCCGTCCTTGGCTTCGAAATCGTCGGCGGCGGTGCGGGCGATGCGGGCGGCGGCAAGGTTCATCTCGCGGACCAGATGGACCGCGTTGTAGTCGCCCTGGCTGATCGTATTGGCGTTGAAGGTGTTGGTCGAGACGATGTCCGACCCGGCATCGAAATAGGCGCGGGTGATCGCGTCGATGACGTCGGGACGCGTCAGCACAAGCAGGTCGTTATTGCCCTTCTGGTCGTCGGTCAGGTCGTAGTCGCCGCGATAATCGGCCTCGGTCAATTTGTACGACTGGATCATCGTGCCGAACGCGCCATCGGTGATGAGGACGCGCTTGGCGGCCTCGGCGCGCAGGCGGGCGGCAGCAGTGGACTTGATCATGCTGCGAGTTCCTGGGGTATAGCGGCGGCCTCGACCGGGCGCAGGCCGAGCATGTGGCAGATCGCGTAGCTCAGCTCGGCGCGATTGAGCGTGTAGAAATGGAGGTCGCGAACCCCGCCGGCGTACAGGCGGCGGCACAGTTCGGCGGCAACGGTCGCCGCCACGAGCTGCCGCGTCGCCGGCTTGTCGTCGAGCCCGGCGAACAGCCGCGCGAGCCACGGCGGGACGGCGGTGTTGCAGCTCGACGCCATCTTGTTGAGCATCGCGAAATTGCTCACCGGGAGGATGCCCGGGACGATCGGCGCGGTGACGCCCGCGGCGGCGGCGGCGTCGCGGAAACGGAAATATGTGTCGGGCTCGAAAAAGAACTGGGTGATCGACCGCGTCGCCCCGGCATCGAGCTTGCGCTTGAGGTTGTCGATATCGTCGCTCGCCGAGAGCGCGTCGGGGTGGAGTTCGGGATACGCCGAGACCGAGATCTCGAAGTCGGCAACGCGCTTGAGCCCGGCAACGAGCTCGGCGGCGCTGGCATAGCCGTCGGGGTGCGGGGTGAACTTCTCGCCCGCGCGCGGCGGGTCACCGCGGAGCGCAACGATGTGGCGGACCCCCGCCGCCCAATAGTCACGCGCGACCGCGTCGATCTCGTCGCGCGAAGCATCGACGCAGGTGAGGTGCGCGGCGGCCTTGAGCGGCGTCTCGCGGGCGATGCGGGCGACAGTCGCGTGGGTGCGCTCGCGCGTCGTCCCCCCGGCGCCGTAGGTCACCGAGACGAAGCTCGGCGCAAGCGGGGTCAGCGCCTCGACCGACTCCCACAGCGTCCGCTCCATCGCCTCGGTCTTCGGCGGGAAGAACTCGAACGACACCGCGATATCACCGGGAACGTCGGCGTAGAGCGGCGCTTCGAGCGCCCGCGCGGCATCGGTCATCTGCGACAGCGACAGGCTCATGCGGCGCGCCTTTCAACGTGTGGAGCCCGCTCGCCGAGCCACAGGCTGACGGTCAGCGGAAATCCGGGAGTGGTGACGTGGGCGGTGCGCGTGACGGCGAGCCCCGCCCCGCGCAGCCAGCCGCCGATCTGGGCATCGTCGAAGCCGAGCCGGGCATGCGCGTGGCGGGCGCGAAGTTCCTCGCGGTCGTGCGGCGCGAAGTCGACTACGAGCAGCCGTCCGGCATCGCCGAGCACCCGCGCCGCCTCGCCGATGACGCGCTCGGGCGTGTCGGCGAAGTGGAGGACCTGGTGGATGACGACGGTGTCGGCGCTGCCGTCGGAGCGGGGCAGAGCGTACATGTCGGCGTGGCGAACTTCGGCATGGCCGAGTCCCGCCGCCTCGATCTTGCCGCGCGCGAGGCGGAGCATCTCAGGCGAGCGGTCGACGCCGATCGCCGACGCCGCGCCGGGACCGAGCAGCTCGATCATCCGCCCGGTCCCGGTGCCGATGTCGAGGAGCCGGCCGACCGGGCGATCGGCGAGCAGGTCGACGATCGCGCCCTCGACGTCGCAGTCGGCGGCGTGAAGCGAACGGATGCCGTCCCAGTCGGCAGCGTGCGCGGCGAAATATGCCGCCGCTGCGGCGGCGCGCTCGTTGCGGACGTCGGCCAGCCGCGCGAGATCCGCCGTCGCCGATTCTCCGAGCGCGTCGAGCACCCTCAACACCGGGCCAAGCAGGGCCGCGTCACCGAGCCGCACGAACACCCACGCGCCTTCCTTGGCGCGATTGAGCAAGCCGGCATCGGCGAGGATCTTGAGGTGGCGCGAGACCCGCGGCTGGCTTTGGCACAGCACTGCGGCGAGTTCGCCGACCGCGAGTTCGATGTGCCGCACGAGCAGCACGATCCGCAACCGGGTCGGATCTGCAAGCGCGCGAAAGATCGGCAGCGATGAGCTCATGATCGGGATATAAACATATCCTTATATGAGGTCAACCGACCCCGCGTGCTTGTACCCCGGAAAGCTTTGTGGCAACCGCGTCGACGTCGCGTTTCGAGGGTCACTATGCGCCATTCCGCCGTCGAACGTGTCGTCGCCACAATATTGCTCGCCGCGGTCGGGGCGTGCGCCACGCCGCATCCCGGCAGCATGGCCGAGGCGTATCGCGACCCGTACGAGAAGACCAACCGCAAGCTCTACACGTTCAACAAGCAGCTCGATCACTATGCCCTGCTGCCGGCGGTGCATGTGTATCGCGCGGTCGTTCCCGGCGCCGCGCGTCACGGCGTGACCAACGGTTTCAACAACCTCGGCGAGCCGGTGTCGTTCATCAACGCCGTCCTGCAGGGCAAGATCAAGCAGGCGTTCCGCACCGTCGACCGCTTCATGCTCAACACCGTCCTCGGCGTCGGCGGGCTCGCCGACGTCGCCACCGATCTCGGCCGTCCCGAGGAGAAGGAGGATTTCGGCCAGACTTTTGCGGTCTGGGGGATCAAGTCTGGCCCGTACCTGATGCTGCCGTTCTTCGGCCCGTCGACGCTCCGTGACGGCGTCGGGCTCGGCGTCGAGTTCGCGGTCGATCCGGTGCCGTACGTCCGCAACGCCGTGCTCGACTGGAAATTCTACTATTCGGTCGCGGAGTTCGGACTCAAGGCGGTCGACCTGCGGTCGCAGTTGATCGACGCCGGTGCCGACGGGCTGCTCGCGGGCAGCCTCGACGAATATGCGACGGTGCGGTCGGCGTATCTCCAGCATCGCCAGTCGCAGATCTACGACGGCAATCCGCCCGACGAGGAAGACACGATGCCCGCCGATGCGCCGCTCGCGCCCGGCGGGACGCGCCAGCCCGGTTCGTCGACGCCGCAGCCGCCTTCTGCTGCTCCGACGACCCCGGTGCCGAGCGCGACCGACAAGCCGACGGCGGCTGACAAGCCTGCGGGTGACGCGACTGTTCCTTCGGCAGATGCGCCCCCGGCAAGCGCGCCCAAGGCACCGTGATCCGCTTCGCTGCCTTCGCGGGGCTGCTCGCACTCGCGGCGTGCAACAAGGCTCCCGACCCGGCGGCGGCGGCAAGCGCGCGCGATATCGACGCCGGAATGCGCAAGGCAGTCGACGATACCGACGCCGCGAGAAGCGAGGCGACGAGCCCGGCGCGACCCCTCGCCGCACCGGAACAAACGCCGAAGTGATACGGTTGAGCGGGCTGATTACCCGCAACCGAGGATCTCTAAATGCGTAGCGCAATCAGCATCATCGCCATCGCCGCCGCGCTCAGCGTCGGTGCCTGCGGCAAGAAGGCCGACGACACCACGACGACGACGTCCTCGACGACGGACACGGCGGCCAGCGGCAGCGCGATGGGCAGCACCGGGACCGCCGGCACCTCGACGACCGATGCCAATGGTTCGGCAGCCACCGGCGGCGACGTCAGCGGCGGTGCGGCGGGTTCGACTCCGTCGAGCGGCGCGACCGACGCGGGTTCGGGCGCGACGACGACGGGTGGCAGCTCGGGCAGCAGCATGGCGGGCGGCAGCGTCGGAACCAGCGCTCCGAACAGCGCCGGCAGCGAGACCTCGACTCCCGCTTCGCGCTAATTGCCCAACGACGATGGAGAGGCCGCGGCGATCGCCGCGGCCTTTTTCGTATCCGGCGCGGATCATCGTTCATGAAAAAGGGCCGCGGTTTGCACCGCGGCCCTTCATTCGTTCAGCGGTTGGGCTGGACTAGAAGTCCATCCCGCCCATGCCGCCCATGCCGCCGCCGCCCATGCCGCCGCCCATTCCGCCCGACTTGTCGTCGGCCGGCTGGTCGGTGATCGCAGCTTCGGTGGTGATCAGCAGCGAGGCCACCGACGCAGCGTCCTGAAGCGCGGTGCGGACGACCTTCGTCGGGTCGATCACGCCGCTCGTCATCAGGTTCTCGTAGGTGTCGGTCTGCGCGTTGAAGCCGATGTTCTGGTCGTCTCCATCGAGCAGCTTGCCCGAAATCACCGCACCATCATGCCCGGCATTCTGGGCGATCTGGCGAACCGGCGCGAACAGCGCCTTGCGGATGATATCGATGCCACGGGTTTGGTCGTCGTTGGCACCCTTCATGCCCTCGAGCGCCTTCGTCGCGTACAGCAGCGCGGTGCCGCCGCCGGGGACGACGCCCTCTTCGACCGCAGCGCGGGTCGCGTGGAGCGCGTCGTCGACGCGGTCCTTGCGCTCCTTGACTTCGACTTCGGTCGAGCCGCCGACCTTGAGAACGGCAACGCCGCCCGCAAGCTTGGCGAGACGCTCCTGGAGCTTTTCCTTGTCGTAGTCCGAGGTCGTGATCTCGATCTGTGCACGGATCTGCTCGACACGGCCCTTGATCGCGTCGGCATCACCCGCGCCGTCGATGACGGTCGAGTTGTCCTTATCGATCGTGACGCGCTTGGCCTGGCCGAGCATCGCCAGCGTGACGTTCTCGAGCTTGATGCCAAGGTCTTCCGAGATCATCTGACCGGCGGTCAGGATCGCGATGTCCTCGAGCATCGCTTTGCGGCGATCGCCGAAGCCGGGAGCCTTGACGGCAGCAACCTTGAGGCCGCCGCGCAGCTTGTTGACGACGAGCGTGGCCAGAGCCTCGCCCTCGACGTCCTCGGCGATGATCAGAAGCGGCCGCGACGACTGGACGACGGCCTCGAGGACCGGGAGCAGCGCCTGCAGGTTCGACAGCTTCTTCTCGTGGATGAGGATGTACGGGTTGTCGAGTTCGACCGTCATCTTCTCGGGGTTGGTGATGAAGTACGGGCTGAGGTAGCCGCGGTCGAACTGCATACCTTCGACGACATCGAGCTCGGAGGCCATACCCTTGGCTTCCTCGACGGTGATGACGCCTTCCTTGCCGACCTTTTCCATCGCCTTGGCGATCATCTCGCCGATTTCGCTCTCGCCATTCGCCGAGATCGTGCCGACCTGGGCGATTTCGGCGGTGCCGGCGACATCCTTCGAGCGCGCCTTGAGGTCGGCGACGACGGCGGTGACCGCCATGTCGATGCCGCGCTTGAGGTCCATCGGGTTCATGCCGGCCGAAACCGACTTCATGCCTTCGCGAACGATCGCCTGGGCGAGGACGGTCGCGGTGGTGGTGCC
This sequence comes from Sphingomonadaceae bacterium, assembly GCA_043745075.1. Taxonomy (GTDB): domain Bacteria; phylum Pseudomonadota; class Alphaproteobacteria; order Sphingomonadales; family Sphingomonadaceae; genus Polymorphobacter_B. Next base: position 6,631 of record JAYTTV010000273.1, on the reverse strand, counting down.
GTCACCGGCCTTGTCGTTGGTCTTCGAAGCGACTTCGCGGACCATCTGCGCGCCGAGGTTCTCGAAGCGGTCCTTGAGCTCGATTTCCTTGGCGACGGTGACGCCGTCCTTGGTGATGCGCGGGGCGCCGAACGACTTCTCGATGACGACGTTACGGCCCTTGGGACCGAGAGTCACCTTCACTGCATCGGCGAGAATGTCGACGCCACGGAGAATGCGTTCACGAGCGTCGCGCGAAAAGCGGACATCTTTCGCTGCCATGTGACTATTCCTTAGCTGATTGAATGGATTGGACTGCGATGCTCAAGGTCGGAATTAACCGATGATCCCGAGGATATCGCTTTCCTTCATGATGAGCAGGTCTTCGCCGTCGACCTTGACCTCGGTGCCCGACCACTTGCCGAACAGGATCTTGTCGCCGGCCTTGACGTCCATCGGCGTGATGCCGCCGTCATCGCGACGACCACCGGTACCGGCGGCGACGACTTCGCCTTCCTGGGGCTTTTCCTTGGCGGTGTCGGGAATGATGATCCCGCCCGCGGTCTTTTCCTCGGCTTCGATACGACGAACGAGCACGCGATCGTGCAGCGGCGTGAACTTCATGAGGGTCTCACCTTCAACGGATGAATGGGCTCGCTGGCACTCACCCACGGCAAGTGCTAACGCCCGACGCATATGGTCCGGGCGGGTTCGATCGTCAACCACCGTTCATGTTAAGGTTCAGTGTCGCGCCCCGGTTGTACGGTCTCGCGTCGTCCCGCTATAGCTGCGCGACGGTTCGTCCAAGGTGATCCCCGAATGACTTTCGTCCGCGGCGCGTGGCGCTTCCTCGTCGGGGTCAAGGACCTTGGCGTTCTCGTCCTGCTGATCATCCTCGCGCTCGCCTTATGGGCGGCGTTCCATACACGGACAGCGCGGATCCCCGACGGCAGCGCGCTCGTCCTCGACCTCGATGGCCCGGTCGTCGACCAGGCGAGCGAGCGGTCGCCGTTCGCCGCGGTCACCGGCGGCCCGACCGGCGGCAATGAGATCGAGGTCCGCGACGTCGTCCGCTCGATCGACGCCGCGCGGACCGATGGCCGGATCAAACTGATCGTCCTCCAGCTCGACACCTTCATCGGCGCTGGCGAGGCCAACCTGCAGTCGATCGCGGCGGCGCTGCAGAACTTCAAGCGCAGCGGCAAGCCGGTCTACGCCTATGCCACCGCCTACACCGATGCGAGCTACTACCTCGCGGCGCAGGCGAGCCATGCGTGGATCAACCCGCTCGGCGGGGTCCTGCTGACTGGCCCCGGCGGCACCAACCTGTATTTCAAGAAGGCGCTCGACAAGCTCGATGTCGACATCAATGTGTTCCGTGTCGGCAAGTACAAGTCGTTCGTCGAGCCGTTCACCCGCACCGAAGCCTCGCCCGAAGCGAAGGCCGCCGAGCAGGCGCTCGTCGATGGGCTGTGGAAGACCTACACCGCCGACGTCCATGCGACGCGGCCCGACGTCGACATCACCGCAGCCTTCGCCAACCTGCCGGCGCGGATCAAGGCGGCGAACGGCGACTTCGCCAAGGAAGCGCTCCACGCGCATCTGATCGACCAGATCGGCACCCGCGTCGCGTTCGGGCAGACGATCGCGAAGCTCGTCGGCACCGGCGACGACAAGCAGCCGGGCGCGTTCAACGGTGTCAAGCTCGACACTTATGCGAACGCGACCAAGCCGAACCGCAGCGGCCCCGCGGTCGGCATCGTCTACATCGCGGGCAACATCGTCGACGGCGAGGCGGGCGCTGGGACCGCAGGCGGCGATACGATCGCGAAGCTCGTCGCCAAGGCGCTGACCAACACCGATATCAAGGCGCTCGTCGTCCGCATCGATTCGCCCGGCGGGTCGGTCCTCGCCTCCGAACGGATCCGCGAGGCACTGGCGCAGGCGACGGCGAAGGGTCTGCCGGTCATCGCCTCGATGGGTCCGGTCGCCGCATCGGGCGGCTATTGGGTGTCGACCGCCGCGTCGCAGGTCTTCGCCCAGCCGTCGACGATCACCGGCTCGATCGGCGTGTTCGCGGTGATCCCGACCTTCAACCGCGCGCTCGACAAGCTCGGCATCACCACCGACGCGACCAAGTCGACCCCGTATACCGGCGACCCCGATGTGCTGCGCGGGCTGACCCCCGACAGCGCGACGATCCTTCAGGCGTCGATCGACGACGTCTATCGCCGCTTCACCGGGCTCGTCGCGACCGCACGTCACCTGCCCGTCGCGCGCGTCGACGAGATCGCGCAGGGCCGCGTCTGGACCGGCGCCGACGCGCTCAACCTCAAACTCGTCGACCATCTCGGCGGCCTCGACGCGGCGGTCGCTGCAGCGGGCCGCGCGGCAAAGCTCGGCGATACGCCGCGAACGATCGACGTCGAGAAGACGCCGTCGCTGCTGTTCCAGCTCGTCGGCCAGTCGCTCGGGCTCGGTGGAGGCGACGACGACCAGGCGCGCGCGCGCGACCCGTTCGCCAAGATCGCTGCCGCAAGCCGCGCCCGCATCTTCGGCGCGATCGGCGAGGCGGCGGCGATCGCGGGCGGATCGACGATCCAGGCGCATTGCCTCGAATGTTCTGGCCTCGCCCCGCCCCGTCCGGCCAATATCGCCCGCAGCGCCGACTGGCTCGCCACGGCGACCGCGGCGATCCGCTGACAGCAATCTGGGAACGCCGAATGACCAAGACCATGATCGACCGCCGCACGATGCTTCTGGCGGGGGGCGCGACGATCGCCGCCAGCGCATTGCCGGGAACGGCATGGGCAGCCGCCTCTGGCGACGCAGGCGACAGGCTCGCGCGCGACCTTGATGTCTTCGCCGACGAAATCCTCGTCCTTGCGCCCGAGATGGCGACCAGCCTCGGTGTCGACAATGGCCCGCGGACCGCTCTCAAATCGCAGCTGAGCGACCTTACCTGGGCCGGCGAAGCGCTCTGGGCCGCGCAGGCGGTGGCGATGAAGCAGCGGCTCGGGTCAATTGACCGCAATCGGCTCGACGAGGCGGCGAAGCTGCGCCTCGACACCGTGTTCTATTCAGCCAATCGCGCGATCGACGGGACCAAATTCGCTTATGGCGGCGGCGCCAAGCCGGGCTTCCTTGGCGGTGCCCAGCCCTACGCCGTCTCGCAGCAGAATGGCGCGCTGACCAACGTCCCCGAATTTCTCGACTCGCAGCACATCGTCAAGACGCGCGCCGACGCCGAGACCTATCTCGCGCGCGTCTCGGCATTCGCGAAGCAGCTCGACGGCGAAACCGACCAGATCGGCCGCGACGCCGCGATCGGCGTGATCCCGCCGAGCTTCGTCGCGGCGAACGTCCTCGGCCAGCAGCGCGGCTTCCGCGCCACCCCGGCAGCCGACCAGCGCCTCGTTGCGTCGCTCGCCACGCGCGCCCGGGCGGCCGGGATCGACGGCGACTGGGCCGGACGTTGCACGGCGATCGTCGAGCGCGAGGTCTACCCTGCCCTCGACCGCCAAACCGCTGCCTTCGCCAAGTCGACCGCAAACGCGCCCGACATCGGCAGCATCCAGCGCCTGCCCGACGGCGATGCCTATTACCGCTACGCGCTGCGGCTCGGCACGACGACCGAGCTGTCGCCCGCCGAGATCCACCGCACCGGGCTCGAGCAGAACAAGATGCTCCAGTCGCGGATGGATGCCATTCTCAAGGCGCAGGGCATGACGCAGGGCAGCGTCGGCGCGCGCGTCACCGCGCTCAACACCGACCCGCGCTTCACGTTTCCCGATAATGCCGAGGGACGCGCGGCGATCATCGCCTATTGCAACGACCGGCTCGCGAAGATCCGCAAACTCCTACCGCAGATGTCGAACCTTGGCCTCCGCGCCGACGTCAGGGTCAAGCAGGTCCCGGCCGACATTCAGGACGGCGCAGCGCTCGGCTATATGAACCCGGCCGCGCTCGATGGCTCGCGTCCGGCGATCTATTATATCAATCTCAAATCGACCGCGCTGTGGCCGAAGTACCAGCTGTCGACGCTGACCGCGCACGAAGGCGTCCCCGGGCACGGCTTCCAGTTCGCCTATCTCGCCGAGGCGAAGGTCAAGCCGCCGCTGATCACCTCGCTAACCGGGTTCAACGCCTTCGTCGAAGGCTGGGCGCTGTACGCCGAGCAGGTCGTCGACGAGCTCGGCCTGTATGCCGACGACCCGTTCGGACAGCTTGGCTACCTCCAGGCGCAGCAATTCCGCGCCTGCCGATTGGTGGTCGACACCGGCCTCCACTCGATGCGCTGGACGCGCGAGCAGGCGGTCGACTTCCTGACGAGCGAAACCGGCAAGGGCAAGCAGGCGATGACCAGCGAAGTCGACCGCTACTGCGTCGCCCCCGGGCAGGCGTGCGGCTACAAGATCGGTCACAACGAGATCATCCGGCTGCGGGCGAAGGCCAAGGCGGCGCTTGGCCCGAAGTACACCCTCGCCGGTTTCGACGATGCGGTGGTGATGACCGGCGGCGTGCCGCTGACGGTGCTGGCGACCGCGATCGACAGCTACATCGCGGGCGCGCGGGGCTGAGCCACACCGGTCGGTACCCGCGTGCTGGCCGCGACTTCGGGGTGCCGATTGCGGATCGCCGATGTGCGGGCCGGTGTGCGCGTGGCGGTGCGCCCGGCGTCAGAACGCGTTGCGCGGCAGGATTACCGCGACGACCGTGCGGCAGAGGACGTAGACGTCGAACCAGATCGACCAGTTCTCGATGTAGTACAGGTCGTGCTCGAAGCGCTTGATGAGCTTGTCCTCGGTGTCGGTTTGACCGCGCCACCCGCAGACCTGCGCCCAGCCGGTGATGCCCGGCTTGACCTTATGCCGCGCCGCATACGACGACAGCACGTCCGAAAACAGCCGCCCCCCCGCCCGCGTCGAAGCCGCATGCGGCCGCGGCCCGACGACCGACATGTCGCCGCGGAGCACGTTGATCAGCTGCGGCAGCTCGTCGAGGCTCGTCCGGCGGAGGATCGCACCGACGCGTGTAATGCGCGGATCACGGCGGCTCGCCTGAATGATATCCGTGTCTTGCGCACGATTATGGAACATCGTGCGAAATTTGTAGACGCGGAACGGGCGATTGTTGAAGCCTTCGCGGGCCTGGCGGAAGAACACCGGTCCGGGTGAATCGAGCCGGATCGCGAGCGCTATCAGCAACATCGGGATGCCGAGGACGGCCAATGCGAGGACCGCGAGAATGCGATCCTCGGCCGCCTTGGCCCATGCATCGACCCCCGAGATCGGCCGCTCGAACAATGTCATCACCGGCATATCGCCGAGCAGCACGACTGGCCGGCGGGCGAAGACGAAGCTCGCCAAATCGGGGGCGAGCCGGATGCGGACGGGGGTCAATGCCAGCCGCCCGACCACCGCCTGCAGCCTCGCCTCGGCCGACCACGGCAGCGCGACGATCACCTGATCGATCCCGCCATTCCTGATCGCCGCCACCAGCCCGGTCAAATTGCCGAGAACCGGGATGTCGTGGTGCGACGGCGGCACGCGCCCGTCACGCCGGTCGTCGTAGAAGCCGACCAGCGTGATCGTCAATTTATCGGTCGTCAGGATATAATTCGCGAGCCGCGCTCCCTGCGGCCCTGCCCCGAAGATCGCGACGCGCTGGTTGAAGATGCCCTGCCGCTTGAGCCGCCGGACCCAGATCGTCATCGCCAGACGGCTCGACAGGAGCAGCGCGCCGCCGGTCATGAACCAGCCGAACGCCCATTCGCGCGACACCTGGTCCGATGCCTTGAGCAGGAACCCGAGTGTGACGAGGAACAGCGTCGTCGTCACCCACGCCGTCGCGACACGTTGCCACGCTTGGCGCAACGAGAATTGCGCCTCGATATCGTAACTGCCAACGGTCTCGGCGAGCACGGCGAACGCCACCGCCGCAACGAAGACGATCCGCGAATAGACCGGGCCGGATTCGACCTCGTTCGGCATCAGTACCGAACTCGCGATCATCCCGGAGATGATGACAAGCGCGAACTCGACCGCGCGGACAGTTAGAATGACCGCGTCGAGTGGAATGGCTGGCTTGCCGTTCGACTCCGCGGTCACCGATCTCGGATTCAGTTCGTTCAAACCGTCGCCCCGAAAGCCGGGACGCGGCTAAGACAGTTCGGCATCATGCCAAACCGGACCGATCCGCGAGTTACATTGTCAACCAATGGCTGTAGCCTCGATACTAGGTAGTAGTGTACCGACGCTTAAGTGGCGTGGGATTGTTTTGGGGAAGATCGATGCAGACCGTCTACGATTGGTCGACCATGATTGTATTTGCCGGATTGGTCGTTCTGTTCCTGCAGCGATCGCAGGGCGAAGCGCGTGACCAGTTGTGGCATTATCTCGTCGCTGCGGTTGGCTGCGCTGCGACCAACTATATCGGCAATGAAGGCTATGACCTCGTCGCGATCGCTGCGGGCGGCGCAACCCTCGCGTTTATCTTCGTGGTGCTCCGCCCCCTCGACAGCTTTCACGGTTAGACGCCCAGCCGGGTCAAATCGGCCGCGAGGGTCGGTCCGATCAGAATGCCACGATCGGCAGGCTTGACCCCAATCACCAGCGCACGGCCGAATGCGGTCAACGCCTTGAAGGTCTCG
>JAYTTV010000272.1:0-3330 GCA_043745075.1 Sphingomonadaceae bacterium | reverse complement strand
GGGCTGACGATGTTCATCGTCGACATGCACGCCCCCGGGGTCGAGGCGCGGCCCTTGAAGCAGATGTCGGGCGGCAGCGACTTCAACGAGGTATTCTTCACCGGCGTCCGGGTCAGCGACAGCCACCGGCTCGGCGCGGTCGGCGACGGATGGAAGGTGTCGCTGACGACGCTGATGAATGAACGGCTCGCGGTCGGTGGCAAGCCCGGCCATGCTCCCGGCTACCGCGACCTGATGGCGCTCGCCGCGCGGATCGAGACCGACATGGGCCCGGCAATCGAGGCGCGCGACGTCCGCCAGCGGATCGCGGCTACATATATCGCCGACGAGGGCATCAAGCTGACCCAGATGCGCGCGCTGTCGGCGCTGTCGAAGGGCGAGGCCCCGGGACCCGAACAGTCGATCAGCAAGGTCGTCGTCGCCAAGACGATGCAGGAGATGGCGGCGTTCGCGCTCGACCTGTCCGAGGCGTCGGGCTTCACCACTGCCGGCGGCGAGCCGGGCATCCACAAGCTGCAAGGCAGCTACATGGCGTCGGCAGGGCTGCGAATCGCCGGCGGCACCGACGAGATCCTGCGCAACATCATCGCCGAGCGCGTCCTCGGCCTGCCCGGCGACATGAGACCCGACAAGGACACCCCGTTCAACGAGATCCGCGCGGCGTAAGCGAGGCGGATGCCGCCAGCCTGCGGCGTCCAGAAGGTCACACCGGTCCACACGACGACCGGCTTTTCCGCGGCCGCGTCGTGCGGAAACTTACACAAGTCCACAAAACGACCAGCTCTTCCGGGCTGGCCGCGATTTGCGAAGGTCACACCGGTCCACACGACGACCGGCTTTTCCGCGCTCGCGGCGCGCGGAAGGTTACACAGGTCCACGCAACGACCAGCTTTTGCGCGTGGCGGTCGCGTGGAAGTCCCACGACCTGTGCGGACTTCCGCAGCCAGCGACTTGGTCCAGCAATAAGAAAGAGCGCGTGTCGCCAGCCCTCCAGCGACGCGCGCATCCTACCCGATCCGGCACCCTGTAGGAAAGCGCCATCGCCGCAAACCCACGTGGCGTCGTAGTCCAGCAACACCTTCAGTGCGCCCGCGGAGGTACGACGCGACACGACGCTCAGCGGTGCGAGGCGATCGCGTATCGCCCTTTCGGACGTGTAACGGTCACTCCTAACGATATATGAAAACGCGACCGTAACAGTTAAAAAAGTGTCGGGATTCTTTACAGAACAGTAATGTAACATATTCAAGTCATTGATATGATTGGGTGTGAAAAACTGGCACGTGTTTTGCAGTCCCCCGTTATAGGCGCGTTGCCTTGGGAGAATGTAATGAAGAGTTTGTTGCTTTTTGCGTCCGCAGTTGCGCTTGCCGGTTCGGCCCAGGCCCTCACGATCACCTCGTCGCCGCTCGACGTCGCCCCCGCGGCCGGCGAAACCGTCGTCTTCGATTTCAACGGCGGCGCTCCCGCAACCGGCTACAGCTACACCGGCGGCACCATCTTCCCGACCTCGGTGGCCAATGTTGCCGCCGCACCCGCCGGCGACGAGACCCCGTTCCTCGCGATCCAGGGTGGCGAGAGCGCAACCTTCACTTTCGCGCACGCGATCAAGTCGTTCAGCATCTACATCGGCTCGGTCGACTCGTACAACTCGCTCCAGTTCACCGGCCCCGGCTATGACTCGGGCAAGTTCTCGGCGTCGGTCCTCCCGGGCGGCGACAACGGCAACCAGACTGCTGGCGACACCAACCGTCGCTACTTCTTCAGCTTCGGTCCCGGCGAGAGCGTCAAGACCGTGACGCTGTCGAGCTCGCAGAACTCGTTCGAGCTCGACAACATCGCCGTCGCGAACGTTCCCGAGCCCGCCACCTGGGCGATGCTCGTCAGCGGTTTCGGCCTCGTTGGCTTCGCGCGTCGCCGCAAGTCGGCGATGAAGTCGGTCGCCGCCTAAGCGATCCGCCTCGCGGACGCGTCATCGCGTCCGGCAACGAAAAGACTGCGCGCAACCCCGGTTGCGCGCAGTTTTTTTGCGTTGGCTGCCCACTGCCGTGCGCGATGCGGCAAAACGACTTGGCGCTGTCCTCGATCGGGCCGACTGTCTAACCAGCAGCAAGCGTTCGCGCGTCGCGATCTCCACGGCATAGGTGCCCGATGACATTGTCCACACTCAACTTCGCCCACGGCGAGACGATCGACATGATCCGCCAGTCGGTGCGCGCGTTCGCCGCCGCCGAGATCGCGCCGCGCGCCGCCGCGATCGACGCCGACAACGTCTTCCCGCGCGACCTGTGGACCAAGCTCGGCGACCTCGGGCTGCACGGGATCACCGTTCCCGAGGACGACGGCGGCGCGGGGCTCGGCTATCTCGCGCACGTCGTCGCGGTCGAGGAGATCAGCCGCGCGTCGGCGAGCGTCGGCCTGAGCTACGGCGCGCATTCGAACCTGTGCATCAACCAGATCGCGCGCTGGGGGACGTCGGCGCAGAAGGCGAAGTATCTCCCCAAGCTGATCTCGGGCGAGCATCTCGGCAGCCTCGCGATGTCCGAAAGCGGCTCGGGCTCGGATGTCGTGTCGATGCGGCTGCGCGCCGAGAAGCGCAACGACCGCTACGTCCTCAACGGCTCCAAGTTCTGGATCACCAACGGCCCGGGCGCCGATACGCTCGTCGTCTACGGCAAGTCCGATCCGGCCGCGGGTGCGCGCGGCATCACCGCCTTCCTGATCGAACGCGGCATGGCGGGGTTCTCGACCGCGCAGAAGCTCGACAAGCTCGGGATGCGCGGGTCGGACACCTGCGAACTGGTGTTCGAGGATTGCGAAGTGCCGTTCGACAACGTCCTCGGCGAGGAAGGCCGAGGCGTCCAGGTGCTGATGTCGGGGCTCGATTACGAGCGCGTCGTGCTCGCGGGCGGCCCGCTCGGGATCATGCAGGCGTGCCTCGACACGGTCGTGCCGTACATCCACGAGCGCAAGCAGTTCGGCCAGGCGATCGGCGAGTTCCAGCTGATGCAGGGCAAGATCGCCGACATGTACGTCGCGTTGTCGACCGCGCAGGCGTACACCTACGCCGTCGCGCAGGCGTGCGATCGCGGCGAGACGACGCGCAAGGACGCCGCCGGCTGCATCCTCTACGCCGCTGAAAAGGCGACATGGATGGCGTTGGAGGCGATCCAGGCGCTCGGCGGCAACGGCTATATCAACGACTATCCGACCGGCCGCCTGCTCCGCGATGCCAAGCTGTACGAGATCGGCGCGGGGACGAGCGAGATCCGCCGCTACCTGATCGGGCGCGAACTGTTCGAAGAGACCGCATGACCGGCATCCTCGGTG
>JAYTTV010000271.1:0-13129 GCA_043745075.1 Sphingomonadaceae bacterium | reverse complement strand
TCGACCTCGCGCGCGGTCACGATCTGCCCGTCGCCGGGCTGATGGCGGTGCCGCCCGAGGGGATTGAGGCCGCGCCGTTCTTCGCGCTTCTCGCCAAGCTGGCGCGAGACCACGGCCTGCCGGGCCTCAGCATGGGCATGTCGGCGGATTACGAAACCGCGGTGATGCTCGGCGCGACGTGCGTCCGCGTTGGCAGCGCGCTGTTCGGCGCGTGGGGCTAGGAAAGCCCGCGCGAGTCGGTGTAGCGTCCCCCATCCCCGGGGAGTTTATCGATGAAGTTGAGTTTGTTGATCGGTGCGTGCCTGTTGGCGCTTACCGCGGCGCCGGTCGCCGCCGCGCCGTCGAACCCTCTGCTTGCCCCGTGGACCGGTCCCTATGGCGGCGAGCCGAATTTCGCCACGGTCAAGATCGCCGATTTCGCCCTCGCGCTCGACACCGCGATGGCCGAGAACCTTGCGGAAATCGACGCGATCACCGCGAACAAGGCTGCACCGACGTTCGAGAACACGATCGTCCCGCTCGAGAAGTCGGGCGCGGCGCTCAACCGGGTCGGGGCGATCTTCGGGGTGTGGTCGGGCAATCTCAAGTCACCCGAGTTCCAGAAGGTCGAGACCGAGATGGCGCCGAAGCTTTCGGCGTTCGGCGACAAGATCACCCAGAACCCGGCGTTGTTCGCGCGGATCGACGCGGTCTATAATTCACCCGCCAAGGCGAAGCTGACGCCCGAGCAGCAGCGGCTCGTCTGGGTCTATTGGACGCGCTTCACCGAGCAGGGGGCCAAGCTGTCGCCGGCGGCGAAGGCCGAATTCGCCGCGAACAACGAGAAGCTCGCGACGCTTTACACCAAGTTCCAGCAGAACGAACTCGCTGACGAGGAAAGCTATGTCCTGACGCTCGACACCAAGGCGCAACTGTCAGGGCTGACCCCGGCGCAGATCGCCGCCGCCGCCGCCGAGGGCGTCAAGCGCGGGCAACCGGGCAAGTGGCTGATCACGAACACGCGCTCGTCGATGGAGCCGTTCCTGACTTACGCCGACGACCGTGCGAGCCGCGAAAAAGGCTTCGCGATGTGGACCAAGCGTGGCGACAACGGCGGCGCGACCGACAATAATGCGATCGTCACGCAGATCCTCCACCTGCGCGCGGCGAACGCCAAGCTGATCGGCTATCCGACCTACGCGCACTGGCAGATCGCCAGCAAGATGGCGAAGACCCCCGACAATGCCCTCGCGCTCGAACTCGCCGCGTGGAAGCCCGCGGTGGCACAGGTCAAGCAGGACGTCGCGGTGATGCAGGCGGTCGTCGACAAGGATGGCGGTACGTTCAAGATCGCGCCGTGGGACTATCGCTATTACGCCGAGAAGGTCCGCAAGGCGAAATACGACCTCGATCTCAACGAGGTGAAGCCGTACCTCCAGCTCGACCATGTCCGCGCCGCGATGTTCTTCGCCGCCGGCAAGGTCTATGGCTTCACCTTCACGCAGGTCCATGGCCTGCCGGTATTCCACTCCGACGTCACCGTCTGGGAGGTCAAGGGCCGCGACGGCAAGCACGTCGGGCTGTGGTATTTCGATCCCTATGCCCGCGCAGGCAAGAATTCGGGGGCGTGGATGAACGCCTATCGCGAGCAGTCGCGCGTCGACGGCGACGTCGCGACGATCGTCTCGAACAACGCCAATTTCATCAAGGCCGGCCCGGGCCAGCCGGTGACGATCTCATTCGACGACGCCAAGACGATGTTCCACGAATTCGGCCATGCGCTCCACGGACTCAACTCGAACGTCGTCTATCCGACGTTGTCGGGGACCAACACCGTCCGTGACTTCGTCGAATTTCCCAGCCAGCTCAACGAGAACTGGTTCACCACGCCCGAAGTCCAGGCGATGCTCGTCAACGCGCAGGGCCAGCCGTTGCCCGCCGACCTGATCGCCAAGATCAAGCGCGCCGCCACCTTCAACGCCGCGTTCGGCGTCGTCGAGGCGCAGGCGAGCGCGATCGTCGACCTCAAGCTTCACCTCGCGGGCGACGTGCCCATCGACCCCAAGGCGTTCGAGGCCACGACCCTCGCCGAACTTGGCATGCCGTCCGAGATCGTCATGCGCCACCGCATCCCGCAATTCGGCCATGTCTTCGCCGGCGACGGCTATGCCGCGGGGTATTACGGCTATCTGTGGGCGGCAGTGCTCGACCATGACGCGTTCGAGGCGTTCACCGAAGCGGGCGGGCCGTACGACCCGGTCGTCGCCAAGCGGCTCCACGACACGATCACCTCGGTCGGCAACACCGTCGACCCGGCGGTCGCGTTCCGCAATTTCCGCGGCCGCGACCCGAAGGTCGATGCGTATCTGCGGTCCATGGGCTTCCCGGTGCCGGTCGCGACGGCGGCGACAGGGAGCTGATCGTCACAGCCTAGTCCGTCATCCCCGCGAAGGCGGGGACCCATCACCACGACAGTGTGGGTGATGGGTCCCCGCCTTCGCGGGGATGACGGACTTAAACAGCGAATCTCTCACGAACACGTCGCCTCCTCTCGATCCGAAAGCCCTGCGATGATCTCCCGCCTCGCCCTCGCCGCCGCCCTGCTCGCCGCCCCGGCGCTCGCGCAATCGCCGCCCCAGCCGCAGCCCGTGCCGATGCCCCCCGCGACGATCGCCCCGGTCGACAAGCCGTATCCCGGCACGATCACCGTTCACGTCGACGCGACCGACCTCGACCGCCACATCCTGACGGTCCACGAGATGATCCCGGTCGCGGGGTCGGGGCCTATGACGCTGCTGTATCCCGAATGGCTGCCGGGCAAGCATTCGCCGCGCGGGCCGATCGACAAGCTCGCCGGGCTGGTCATCCATACCGGGACGACGCGGATCGAGTGGACGCGCGATCCGGTCGACGTCTACGCCTTCCACATCGACGTTCCGGCAGGGACGGCGGCGATCGACCTCGACTTCCAGTTTGTCTCACCGACCGACCCGAAGCAGGGGCGCGTCGTCGTCACGCCGAACATGCTCAACCTCGAATTCGACCAGACGACACTGTACCCGGCGGGCTATTTCACCCGGCAGATACCGGTGTCGGCGACGGTCAAATTTCCAGACGGGTGGAAGGTCGCGACCGCGCTGCGCCCCGTCGCCGGGGCACCCGCGGGCGAAACAACCTTCAACACCGTGCCGTTCGAGACCCTGGTCGACTCGCCGATCTTCGCCGGGCGCTACATGCGCGTGATCCCCCTCGATACATCGTCGCGCCCGGTGACGCTCAACGTCGTCGCCGACCGTCCCGACCTGCTCGCCGCGACCGACGGGCAGATTGCGGCGCATGTGAAGATGGTCAAGGAAGCGGTCGCGCTGTTCGGGTCGAAGCATTTCGATCACTACGACCTGCTCCTCGCGCTGAGCGACAAGCAGGGTGGGATCGGCCTCGAACATCACCGGTCGAGCGAGAACGGCTCGGTGCCGGGCTATTTCACCGAGTGGGACAAGAACCCGGCGGCGCACGGCCTGTTGCCGCACGAATTCACCCATAGCTGGGACGGCAAGTTCCGCCGCGGAGCGGATTCGTGGACGCCGAACTACAACGTGCCGATGCGCAACTCATTGCTGTGGGTGTACGAGGGCGGGACGCAGTATTTCGGCACGATCCTCGGCGGCCGGTCGGGCATCTGGACCGCGCAGCAGACGCTCGACAATTTCGCCGCCGACGCCGCGACGTACGATGCGGTCGTCGGGCGGACGTGGAAGCCGCTGATCGACACGACCAATGACCCGATCACCGCCGCGCGCGCGCCCGAGCCGTGGCGCAACTGGCAGCGGTCGGAGGATTATTACACCGAGGGGCTGCTGATCTGGCTCGACGCCGACACGCTGATTCGCGAGCGGTCGAAGGGTAAGCGCTCGCTCGACGATTTCGCCCACCGCTTCTTCGGGGTCGACGACGGCGCGTGGACCGAGCTCAGCTACACCTTCGACGATGTCGTCGCGGCATTGAATGCGACCGAGCCGTACGACTGGGCGAAGTTCCTCAACGACCGGCTGACGTCGCACGGCCCCGGCGCGCCGCTCGATGGCATCGCTCGCGGCGGCTACAAGCTCGTCTACGCCGACAAGCAGAGCGACTTCGCCAAGACCGCCGACACGACCGCGAAGCGCGTCGACCTCAATTATTCGCTCGGATTGAGCGTCGGCAAGGACGGCGACCTGACGACGGTGATGTGGGGCGGTCCGGCGTTCAAGGCGGGGCTGACGGTCGGCACGGTTATCCTCGCGGTCAACGGCGACGCGTATGACGGCGACGGCCTCAAGCGCGCGGTGACGGCGGCGAAGACCGGAAAGCCGGTCGAGCTGATGGTCAAGACCGCCGATCACTTCCGCGTCGTCACGATCGATTGGAACGGGGGGCTGCGCTATCCGCACCTCGAACGCAGCGGGAGCGGCCCGGCTACGCTTGACGCGATCATCGCCAGCCGGACGAAGTAATTACGCGCGCCGCCGCCGCCAGCGGACGATATGCGCTGCGGCGACGAAGCTGACCCCGGCGACGGTGAGGATGCGTTCGGCGGGCAGGCCTTCGTAAAAGGCGACGCCGAGCGTCATCAGGCTCAACCCGGCCGCCCCGAGCGCGAGCGGGACGATCCCCGCAGGCCAGGGGTCGCGGGTCAGCACCCACAGGCTGACCGGCAACGCGAAGGCGAGCAGGACCCAGTGCGTGCCGCTGCCCGCAACTGCGCCGCCAAGCGACGGCAGCGCGGCGATCAGCAGCGGCAGGGCGAGGCAGTGGAGCAGGCACAACCCCGATGCCGAGACGGCTGCCCAGTCGAGCCACGATTGCGAAGGTTGCCGAGCGGCCACTGCCGCCTCCCAAGGTTACTTTATATCATCGTCAAACTAGGCGGTGATCGTCGCGATTACAAGCGCGGAAGCAGGCGGCGCAGCATTCCGACGATCGTCAACGCGACGACCGCCGCGACGGTATCGGCGATCCAGTCGCCCCACTCGGCGTCACGCGCGACGATCGGGATCGCCTGGACAAGCTCGATCAGCCCGCCGAGCGCGCTCAGCCATAGCCCGATGCGCCACAGTTTGGTGCGCGGCCACGCCCATGCTGCGGCGAGGCTCAGCGTGATGAACGCGACGATATGATTGACCTTGTCGCCGTCGCCGAAGTCGGGCGCCTCGGCGTTCGGCAGGATCGCCGCAATGAACGTGCCGACCAAGACGACAGCGAAGACGATGCGGGGAAGGCGCGGGGTCATGCGATGTCGATCCAGTCGCCAAGGGCCAGGTGCGGCAGCAGCGCCTCGAGCGCCTCGCGGTCGATCGCGACGCACCCGGCGGTCGGGTGGCCCGCAATCATGCAGTGGAGGAAGATCGCGCTGCCCTTGCCCGGCACCGGCGGCGCGTCGTTGTAGCCGAGCTCAACGATGACGTCGTATAGCCCGTCGTCGCGCCACAGATGCTCGGCGGAAAACGCATGCGGGTGGCGGACGCGGCGGTTGTACGCCGGGTCGCGCGGGTCGTCCGACCAGCCGTCGGCGGGGTCGAGCGCGCGCCACGGCAGCGCGGTCACCGGCGCGGCGACGCGGTCGGGCCGGATCATCGCCGAGCGGATCGCCCAGCGTCCGCGCGGGGTGCAGCCATCGCCCTCGTGCTTGCTCGCCGCCTCCGTTGCGCCTGAGCGGCCGATCAGGCACGGGGTCGAGACGCCGTCGGCGGTTAGCGTCAGCGCCGCCGTATCGACCGTGAGGATCATGCGCGCCGCGTCACAGATAATGCCCGCTGCGGTCGCGCTTGGTCGCGAGATAATCGGCGTTGTGCGGGTTCGGCGGCATCGAATGTGCGATGCGCTCGACGACCTCGATGCCGTGCGCGGCGAGGCTCGCGACCTTGTCGGGGTTATTGGTCAGCAGCCGGACCTGCCCGACGCCGAGCAGGCGCAGCATCGTCGCGGCGACGGCAAAATCGCGTTCGTCGGGCTCGAAGCCGAGGCGGAGGTTGGCGTCAACGGTATCGAACCCCTGGTCCTGGAGGGCGTAAGCGCGAAGCTTGTTGATCAGCCCGATACCGCGCCCCTCCTGCTGGAGATAGAGCAATATTCCGCCTCCCGCCGTCGCGATCGCCGCGATTGCGGCACGCAGTTGCGGGCCGCAATCGCACTTGAGGCTGCCGAGGACGTCGCCGGTCAGACAGGCCGAATGCAGCCGGGTCAGCACCGGCGCGGTCGTCCCCCGCGGACCGATGACGAGCGCGAGGTGTTCGGGGCCGCCCTCGGCTGGGCGGAAGGCGACAACCTCGGTGTCGGGGGCGCCGTCGAGCGGCAGGCGCGCGCGGGTGACGATCCGCAGCCGGTCGGCGCGGGCGTAGCTGAGGACGTCGGCGGCGGCGACGGTGAGCGGCGCGCCCGCTCCGGAGGGAACGGCGAACACCGCGGGGAGGATGCCGCCGAGCTTCGCCAGCCGCACCGCCGCCTGCGCCGCGGTCATCGCAGTGGGAACGGTCGTGCGGAACGGCCCCTTGAACGGCAGGCGGAGATCGTCGCCGGGATCGGCGATCGCGACCGTCGCGGCGAGGTCGAGCCACGCCGGGCGGTCGATCCAGACGACGTCCTGCCCCGCCGCAGCGGTCTGGTTGACGATGTGGAGCACCGCCGCGCGGCGCGCCGTGACGACGAGACCGGCACGCGCCTCGGTCTCGAGCCGCGCGAGCATGACGTCGTCGGCGAGTTCGGTGGCGAGGACATCGAGATCGCCCGCTGCGCTCTTCACCCGGACGATCTGCCCGCGCCGCAACTCGTCGACCGCGCGCGCGACGCTCGTGGCAGCTTCGCGCGTCACAGGACGAACGTCGCGATCTGCGGAACGTGGTCCGACGGCTTGCCCCAGTTGCGCGCATCCTCGACGACTTCGAACCCAGTTGCCCACTTCGCCACGCCCGGCGATGCCCAGATATGGTCGAGCCGCCGCCCGCGGTCGTTGACCGTGTGATCGGCGTTGCGATAGCTCCACCACGTGTACAGCCGCTCGGGCGCAGGAATGAAACGCCGTCCGAGGTCGACCCAGTCGTGGCTTGCGGCGAGGGCGTCGAGCCGGTCGACCTCGACGGGCGTGTGGCTGACGACGTTGAGCAGCGCCTTATGGCTCCACACGTCGCACGGCAGCGGCGCGATATTGAAGTCGCCGACGATGACGGTGTCGTCGCGCAACCCCTCCGACCATGCGGTCATCCGATCGACGAACGCGAGCTTCTGCGCGAATTTGGGGTTGAGTGCGGGGTCGGGCACGTCGCCGCCGGCGGGAACATAGACGTTCTCGATCAGTAGGCCGTTCTCCAGCCGCGCCCCGATATGCCGTGCCTCGCCGTTGTCCTGCCAGTCGAAGCGCCGTTCCTCGATCAGCGGGATTTTCGACAGCGTCGCGACGCCGTGGTGCATTTTCTGCCCGCAAATGACGCGGTGCGTGTAGCCGAGCCGCTCGAACAGCGCGTGCGGAAAGTCGTTATCGATGACCTTGGTTTCCTGCAGGCACAGGATATCGGGCGCATGCGCCGTCAGGAATCGCTCGACGATGTCGAGGCGGAAGCGCACCGAATTGATGTTCCAGGTGGCGATCGACAGCGTTTGGGATGGGGACGGCATCGCGGTCATGTAGGCACGCGCGCGGCCTCCGCCAAACGAATTAGGCCCCCGCTCCGGGGGCATGGAGCGGGGGCCCGTCTGCGCTCGTCACGCAACGATCAAACCCGAATGCCCGGACAACAGGGGGGCAAATTCCAGACACCGGGTGGCGACCGCATCTCTGTGTTAGCGGCCGCAACATTGCTCGCCCATGAACAGAACTGAATGTGACTCAAACAGGATGCCGCGTAGTTAACGCGGCGGCTCGGCTCGCCCAAGCCAAATGCCTACCCGGTTTTTCCAGGCAGGCTTTTCGCGCGCGGATCGCGGAAGCCGAAGCTCGCCGCGGGCACCGCGACGTTATATTTCGTCCCACGCAGGGTGATGTCGGTCCGATTATTCTGCGCGTCGAGGGCGGTCCAGCCGAGCAACGCGAGACCGCCCGGCGCGGCGGCATCGGCGGCGAAGTTCAGCGTGATCGCGCCATATTCGGGATGCTTGGGATCGCGCGCCTCGACGAGCAGTCCGCTCCCCTCCTGCCCGACGACATGCGCAAAGCGGGCAAGGTCGGCATCGCCGTCGAGCAGGACGCCGAGCGGGGTGCTCTTGATCGGCCATTGCGAGACTTGATTGACCTCATAATCGACGACGCTCAGCCGCTTGCCGTCGGCAACGACGAGCAGCGGTGCCTTGTCATAGGCAAAGCGGATCTTGCCCGGACGCGACAGCGTCAACTTGCCGGTCGCGACGGTGCCGTTCGCCGCGGTCTGGCTGAAATCGGCCGTCATCGTCGTCGTCGCCTTGAGCGCCGCCTTGACCGAGTCGATCGTCAGCGGAGCGGCGGCGAGCGGGGTGGCAGCGAGCAGGAGGGCGAGAGCAGCGATTTTCATGCGTCGGTCCTTAGGCGATCGTTGCTGTACCGTGACTGAATTCACGCCCGCGGGTGCGCGTTGCGATACACATCGAGCAGGTGTGCGGCGTCGACGGCGGTATAGATTTGCGTCGACGACAGGCTGGCGTGACCGAGCAGCTCCTGGATCGAGCGGAGGTCGGCGCCGCGCGCGAGCAGGTGGGTGGCGAAGCTGTGGCGGAGCGCGTGCGGGGTGGCGCTTGCGGGGAGGCCGAGCCCGGCGCGCGCCGACGCCATCGCCTTGCGGATCAGCTCGGGCGCCAGCGGCCCGCCGCGAACCCCGCGGAAAAGCGGGGCCGACGCGCTTCGTGGCCACGGGCACAGGTCGGCATAGGTCTCGATCGCCGCGCGGACGACCGGGAGCAGCGGCACGATCCGCGTCTTGGCGCGCTTGCCCGTTACGGCGATCGTGTCGCCAAGCGGCAGGGCGCTGCCGGTCAGCGCGAGCGCCTCGGCGATCCGCAGTCCCGCCCCGTACAGCAACAGCACGACGGCGGTATCGCGCGCGGCGACCCACGGCTGGAGCGCGGCATCGCCGATGTCGGCAACGAGTGCGCGCGCGTCGGCGGGGGCAACCGGGCGGGGAACGCGGACGGCGCGCTTTGGCGAGGCGAGGCCGGTCAGCCCCGACGCATCGACCCCGGCACGCGCGGCGAAGGCGTAGAAGGTGCGGAGCGCGGCGACCTCGCGCGCGATCGAGGCGTTGCCCAGCCCGTCGCCGCGCCGCGCCGCGAGGAAGGCGCGGAAGTCGGCGAGGCCGAATTCCGACAGCGCCGCCACGTCGACCCGCCGTCCGAGGTGCCGCCCGGCAAAGGCGACGAAGCGGTGAAGGCTCGCGGCATAGGCACGGACGGTGTTGGGCGACAGCCGCCGCGCCTCGGTCAGGCTGGCGCACCATTCGACGACCAGCGCGGTGGCCGTCGATGCGCTTCCGTCATCCCCGGGGATGACGGCGTGGCTCACAGGATCGTCTGCCCCGACTTCGCCCAGTCGGCGACGAAACCGGCAAGTCCGCGGTCGGTCAGCGGGTGGTTGGCGAGCGCGCGGATCACCGCGGCGGGCATCGTGCAGACGTCGGCGCCGATCTTCGCTGCCTGAAGGACGTGGACCGGGTGGCGGACGCTGGCGACAAGGATTTCGGTGTCGAAGGCGTAATTGTCGTAGATCAGCTTGATGTCGGCGATCAGCGCCATGCCGTCGAAGCCGACGTCGTCGTGGCGCCCGACGAACGGCGAGATGAACGCCGCGCCCGCCTTCGCCGCGAGCAACGCCTGCGTCGCCGAGAAGCACAGGGTGACGTTGACCATCACGCCGTCGTCCGACAGCGTCTTGCACGCGCGCAGGCCGTCGAGCGTCAGCGGCACCTTGATCGTGATATTGTCGCCCAGCGTCAGCAGCTTCGCCGCCTCGCGCAGCATGTCGTCGGCCCCGGTGGCGACGACCTCGGCCGATACCGGACCGTCGACGAGCTTGGCGATCTCGGCGATCACCTCGAGGAAATTGCGCCCCGACTTGGCGATCAGGCTCGGGTTGGTCGTGACCCCGTCGAGCAGGCCGGTCGCGGCCAACTCCTCGATCTCGCGGGTATCGGCGGTGTCGACGAAGAACTTCATGGCGGGCCTCATGACGGGGATGCGCCGCTGTAGCGCCTCCCCGCGCCGCTCGATAGCCCGGGCAGATCAATCAGGCGTTGCGGGCGCGCATCGCCGTCGGGGTGATCGTGGTGAAGTTGGCGACGTCGGCGAACACCGCGCCGGCTCCGGGAGACGAGGTCGCGGCAGCGAACGCGGCGTCGTCAGCGAAGTCGAGCGTCGTCACCGCGACGAACGGCGCGTCGGGCTGGTCGGCGAGCAGCACGCGCGATCCGGTCATGCCGTGCGGGTCGAACGTCGCGTGGACCAGCGGCATGTGCGTCGCCATGTAATAGTCGGCATCGAAGGTCGCGCCGGGGGTGGCCGGATAGGCGACGATATAGCTGGTCATGGGTACGGTCTTCCCGCCGGTCGTGGTGCGCTTACGCGATCGCCGGCCGAATCGCGCCGTTGCATCCTAGTCCCCGGGCGCCCGCTGCCATAGCCCGGCGATCACCGCCAGGCGCGGGGTGGCGGCGATTCGTCCCCGGCCCTATCTCGGGGGAGATGACCGCATCCCGTCCCCGCGTCCGTGTCCTCGTCCTCCAGCACGGCCTCGGCGCGCTCGATTACGCGGTGCCCGACGACCTTGAGCTCGGATACGGCGACATCGTCGAGGTCCCGCTCGGGCCGCGGACGATCGTCGGGGTGGTGTGGGAGGCCGAACGCTGGGCGGCGCGTGAGGTCCCCGACATCAAGCTCCGCGCCGTCGTCCGCCGCTTCGACGTCCCCGCGATGACCGCCGGGTTGCGCCGCCTGATCGAATGGACCGGGGCGTATTACATGGCGCCCCCCGCGGCGGTGCTGCGGATGGCGCTGTCGGTGTCGTCGGCGCTGGTCGCGGCGGCCGACGTCACCGAATACCGGCTTGGCGGTCTTCCCGACAAGCTCACCCCCCTCCGCGCTGCCGCTGTCGAGCGCCTCGACGGGCGGCAGGGGTCGGTGCGTGAACTCGCGCGCCACGGCGGCGTCTCTGAGGGGGTGATCCGTGGCATGGTCAAGGCGGCGATGCTCGTCCCCATCGCGGTCAGCTCCGACACCCCGCCACCGGTCCCCGATCCCGACTTCGCCCAGCCGGTGCTCAGTTACGAACAGGCGGTCGCGGCGGAGGACATCGCCCGCGCGGTCGCCCTCCACGAGTTCGCGCCATTTGTGCTGGATGGGGTGACGGGGTCGGGCAAGACCGAGGTGTATTTCGAGGGCATCGCGGCGGCGCTACGCTCTTATCGTCATCCCCGCCTGCACGGGGATGACGAATTCAGAGGCGGGGATGACGACATAAAGCAGGGCACCGGCCAAACCCTCGTCCTCGTCCCCGAAATCGCCCTCACCGCCCCGTGGCTCGCCCGCTTCGCCGCGCGCTTCGGCTGCGCACCGGTATCATGGCACTCCGACCTGCGCGGTTCCGAGCGCCGCCGTGCATGGCGCGCGGTCGCTAACGGCACCGCCCGCGTCGTCGTCGGCGCACGCTCGGCGCTGTTCCTGCCCTACGCCGACCTCCGCCTGATCGTCGTCGACGAGGCGCACGAATCGAGCTTCAAGCAGGACGAGGGGGTCCAGTACCACGCCCGCGACGTCGCCGTGATGCGCGCCCAGATCGACGGCATCGCGGTCGTCCTCGCCACCGCCACCCCGGCGATCGAGACCCGCGTCCAAGTCGCACGTGGCCGCTATACCGAACTCAAGCTGCCGACCCGCTTCGGCGGCGCGCAGCTCCCGCGCGTCGAGACGATCGACCTGCGGACCAACCCGCCGCCGCGCGGGAACTGGCTCAGCCCGCCGCTGGTCCACGCGCTCCGCGAGACCTTCGTCGCCGGCGAGCAGTCGCTGCTGTTCCTCAACCGCCGCGGCTACGCCCCGCTGACGCTGTGCCGGAGCTGCGGCGAGCGCATCGAATGCCCGCAATGCACCGCGTGGCTCGTCGAACACCGGCTGACCGGGCGCCTCCAGTGCCACCATTGCGGCTATTCGGTGCCGGTGCCCAGGCTGTGCCCGGCGTGCGGCGCCGCCGACAGCCTCGTGCCGTGCGGCCCTGGAGTCGAGCGCGTCGCCGAGGAAGTCGCTCGGCGGCTCCCCGACCTCCGCGTCGCGCTGGTGACGTCGGACACGATTTTCTCCCCCGCGCGCGCCGCAGCCCTCGTCTCCAGCGTCGAGGCGCGCGAGGTCGACCTGCTGATCGGCACCCAGCTCGTCACCAAGGGCTACCACTTCCCCGACCTGACCCTCGTCGGGGTGGTCGACGCCGACCTCGGGCTCGCGGGGGGCGACCTCCGCGCCGGCGAACGCACCTTCCAGCAGATCGCGCAGGTGTCGGGGCGCGCCGGCCGCGGAGCCAAGCCCGGCCGCGTCCTCCTCCAGACCCACCAGCCCGAGGCACGGATCATGCGCGCGCTCGTCGAGTATGATGCGGAGGGCTTCTACGCCGCCGAAACCGACGCCCGCCGCGACCTTGGCCTGCCCCCGTTCGGCCGCCTCGCCGGGATCGTCGTCTCGGGCGAGGACGACACCGCCGTCACCGCCACCGCCCGCGCGCTCGGCCGCAGCGCTCCGCAAGCCGAAGGCCTTGCCGTCCTCGGCCCCGCCCCCGCCCCGCTGGCGATGCTGCGGGGGCGCCACCGCCAGCGTCTGCTGGTCCACGCACGGCGGAGCCTCGACCTTCAGGGGATCATCGCGGAATGGCTCGAGGGGGTCGCGGTGCCGGGGAGCGTGCGAGTAACGGTCGACATCGACCCGTATAATTTCTTGTGAGCGTGGATTAGCTCAGCATCCTATGTTTCGCGTGACGCATCGACCCCGGCAGGCCACTATATCGCATATGATCCTTAAATCATCCGTTACTGATCTGATCAAAGGGCTCAACGAAACCGATGAGTCAGAAAACCTTGAGTGAAGTAGCCCCCTAAAGCGCCTGACAGGCCCTCACACTTATGGAAGTGTGATGATTATGCCTGAGACTATGACCAGCATGTATGACGATGGCGGC
>JAYTTV010000270.1:0-41763 GCA_043745075.1 Sphingomonadaceae bacterium | reverse complement strand
GATTGGGAACGATACAATGCGATTCGCGGTGGCTGCATTTGCCTTGGTTTCGCTGACAACGCAGGCGTCGGCGCAGGAACGGCCGGTTAGTGCCACCGCGTCGAGCGGCAGCGAAGTTCCCCTCAGTCGTGCCGCCAGCCGCCGTGGCGCCACCACCGAACCCGACGAGGCCGGACGCGGCGATGCGACCAACACCCAACCGGCGGGCGATCCGCGCGCGGCGCGGGCCCGTGAGATCAAGCTCGGCGACAGCGACGTCGCGACCGCCCCGATCCGCGAGCTCCGCGTGCCGACGCGCCACACCGCGAACATCGGCGGGCGGAGCATCGCCTACACCGCGACGGCGGGAACCGTGACGATCCGCGACGACGACGGCAAGCCGACCGCGAGCATGTTCTACGTCGCCTACACCACCGGCGAGCCGGGACGCCCGGTGACCTTTCTGTACAACGGCGGTCCGGGTTCCTCGACGCTATGGCTCCACATGGGATCGCTCGCGCCGGTGCGGGTGCGGACCGATAGCCCCGGAGCGACCGCGGGGCCGCCGTTCCAGCTCGTCAACAATTCGGACAGCCTGCTCGACAAGTCGGACCTCGTCTTTGTCGACGCGATCGGCGCGGGCTTCTCGCGGCCGCTCGGCGACACCAAGCTTCAGGCTTTATGGGGCACCGACGCCGACATCGACGCCTTTGCGCGCGGGATTGAGCGCTGGCTGACGATCAACGACCGCTGGAACGCCCCCAAGTTCATTTTCGGCGAGTCGTACGGCACGACGCGGTCGGGCGGCCTGTCGTACCGGCTCGCGCAGGACGGGGTGCAGCTCAACGGCGTCGTCCTGCTGTCGTCGATCATGAACTACGGCCGCCGCGCCGCGGGGCTCGATCAGGACCTGATCAACTATCTGCCGAGCTATGCTTCGACCGCCGCGTACCACCACCGTATTCCCGCTCCCGCCGACCTGCCCGCCTTCCTCGCGCAGGCGCGGGCGTTCGCGCGCGGACCCTATGCGCAGGCGCTTGCGCAGGGACAGGACCTGCCCGACGCCGAGCGGACCGCGATTGCGCAGCAGATGGCGGGCTTCACCGGGCTGTCGGTCAAGTTCATCCTCGACAGCGACCTCCGTGTCGACCTCGGGCGCTTTCGCAAGGAACTGCTCCGCGACCAGCGGCGGACACTTGGGCGTTACGACAGCCGCTTCACCGGCATCGACGTCGACGCGGGCGCCGACACCCCCGAATTCGACCCGTCGGATACCGGCATCACCGGCGCGTTCGTGTCGAGCTTTCACCACTATCTGACACGCGATCTCGGCTTCACCTCTGACATGACGTACCGCCCGACCTATTATTCGCAGGCGCTGAAGTGGGACTTCAGCCACCGCGCGCCGGGGCAGCGCGGCGGCGGGGCGACGACCAACGCCGACACCGCGCTCGATCTGTCGGCGGCGATGCGCGAGAACCCGCACCTGTTGGTCTATTCATTGAACGGCATCTACGACATGGCGACGCCGTTCTTCGGCACCGAATACGACCTCGCCCATCTCCAGATTGACCGGACGCTGCGGCCCAACCTGCGCTTCGCTTATTACCCGTCGGGGCACATGGTCTATCTCAACACCGAGGCGCTGCATTCGATGAAGGCCGACCTCGCGCGCTTTTACGACGACGCGGTGCCGCGCTAGGCGATTGCCGCTCTCTCGAACGAGCCGGGCGCTTGGTCGTTTCGGGTCGAGCGGCTAAACGCAATTAACTCGATTCGAGAGCGGACATGGCGACCGGGCTGACAGTCGCACCTTACGCCCTGCTCGCGCTCACTTTGGTGTGCGTGATCCTGCTCCGCACGCGCGCGACCCCGACCAAGCTCGTCTCCGAACTGGTGCTGCTCGCGCTGATCGGCGGCCTGCTCGTGATCCGCGGCTTGAGCCCATTGCCGTCGGCCATCGCACTGGCGCGAACCGCCGACGCGCCGCTCCTGCGCGCGCTCGCGGTGGTCTGGTGGCTCGTCGCGGCGCGCATGGTCGCGACCTTGACCGCGCTCGGTCTCGGCCTCGACGCGCGCTCGAAGCAGGCCCGGCTATTCTCCGACCTGCTGGCGGGCGCGATCTACCTGACCGGGATCCTGATCATCCTCAATTCGGTCCTCGGCCTGCCGGTCAACGGGCTGCTGGCGACGTCGGGGGTGATCGCGATCGTGGTCGGGCTGGCGTTGCAGAACACGCTGGCCGACCTGTTTTCGGGCATCGCGGTCGGTCTCGAACAGCCGTTCCATGTCGGCGACCGCATCACGCTCGCCGATCATGCCGAGGGGATCGTCGTCGAGATGAACTGGCGCTCGATCCGCATCCAGACCGACGGCGAGGATCTGGCGATCATCCCGAACAGCGTCGTCGCCCGCAGCCAGATCATCAACCGCAGTGTGCCGACCCACCGTCGTGGCGCATCGGTCGACATCCCGACGTTGTCGCTCGAACCGTCGGACCGGTTGGTCGAGCTGGTCCATCAGGCGATCCTCCTGTGCCCGACCGTGCTGCAGACGCCAGCGCCGAGTGTGTTCCTGAAGTCCACCGGGACGCGCACGACGATGCTCGGGGTCAATTATTTCGTCGCCTCGACCGCCGCGCTGATGCTCGCCCGGAGCGAGATTTTGCGCCAGACCCGCCGGATGTACCGCCATGCCGGCATCCTCGACGGCGTCCGGCCTTCGTCGACCAAGCTGCTCGGCAGCCTGCGACTGTTCGAATCGCTCGACGACGCTCAGTTGGACAAGCTGGCGGCAGGGCTGATCAGGCATTTGTTCGAGCCCGACGATATCCTGTTCGAGCAGGGCAGCTTCGGGGCAGCGCTGTACGTCGTCCAGTCCGGCATCTTCGAGGTCAGCGACACCGCCGCCCCGGGTCGCCGACGCATCCACGGCAAGGTCGGACCCGGCGAATATCTGGGCGAGATCAGCATGATGAGCGGGGGGCCGCGACCCGTCAGCGTGAAGGCCCTGACCAGAGGCAGCGCCCTCGAATTGCCGAAGACCGTCCTCGAGGGCCTGCTGCGAACCAACCCCGAATTAAGTGCGGCGCTCGAACGATCGGTCCAGCGGGGGCTGGCGCTGCTCGATCGCGACAACGCGGCGCGCTCGTGCGAGCCGCTCGACGAACACGGCAATCTGCTGAGCCGGATCAGGGGATTTCTGGGCCTTCACGCGGCGTAGGTCGGCGACATTCGATCCGATCGTCCGGGGTAACCGCTCAGTCCGTTGTCCAGCAGCACGTCAGCGCGCCATCGGTGCCAACCTGCCAGTGCGCGGACAGCGGGCCCGACGGCGGCGGCTGCCTGATGACCAGCATCATCTTGCGGGTGGCGCGGGGCCAGATCGAGGTCAGCATCGAGGTCGATGCTTCGCCGCGATCGAGCGTCGTGTCGTCAGCCGAAGCCCGGCGAGCGTTCGTCATCGGTTGTCCTTCCCAAGCAGCGATCTGCCCAGGCAAAGGCGGTACTACGACGGGGAAGGAGCGTCTGTGACGCCTGTCACAGGTCTGGTTTGATCAAGCGAACCGCGCGGAGATCTCGCTCAGGCCGCTTTCCTTAGCCTCAAACTTCGCGGGCTTCCTCGATCAGCATGATCGGGACGCCATCGCGGATCGGGTACGCCAGCCCCGCCGAGTCGGACACGAGTTCGCCGGCCGCGCGGTCGTACCGCAGCGGTGAGCGGGTCAGGGGGCAGACGAGGATCGCGAGGAGGCGCGGGTCGGGCTCGCGGACTGCGAACGCCTCGTCAGCGTCGGAGGGGCTCACTGGAGCAGGTTGCCGTCGCTGCCACCCGCCCCCTGCGCGAAGGTCATCAGCGCGTTGAGCGTCGCCGCGCGGGCAGGCAGGTCGCGCGCCTCGAGCAGCGCCTGACGCTCGACCGGATCGAACGGGCAGACCGCCGACAGTGTCGTCACGAGCGAATCGTCGTCGGCCTCGGCGACCGCCTTCCAGTCGGCGCTCAACCCCTGCGTATCGAGGTACGACCGCAGCGTCGTCTCCAGCGCCGATCGCGCCGCGGGGGCGAGCGGACGCGGCTCGCCCTCGTCGTCGGCGAAGGCGTCGAAGTCGGGCATGACCTGGCGGTACGGCGTCGTCACGTCGAGTTCGCGGGCGATGGCGAATCGCGCGACGCCGGTCAGCGCAATGATCATGCGCCCGTCGCCGGTTTCGCGGAATTCGGTTATGCGCCCGGCACAGCCGACGTCGAACAGTCCGGGGCGTCGCCCGGCGTCGCCGTCATCGTCGTCGTTCTGGGTCATGCGCGGCTGGATCATGCCGATCAGCTTCGATCCCGCCATCGCGTCGCGGACCATCGCCAGATAGCGCGGCTCGAAAATGTTGAGCGGCATCACCCCGCGCGGCAGCAGCACCGCGCCACCGATCGGAAATACCGGCAGGACGGTCGGCAGCATCGTCGTCTCCTCGTCAGGGTCATGGCCGGGGCCGGGCGTGTCCATGACCCCTTATACGATCACGCGAACAGGATCGTCGACAGGCGGCGTCGCACCGCCGCAGCCCAAGGGTCGGCGAAGCCCGCAGCCTCGAGCATCTTGAGCAGGCGCGCCTTGGCGGCCCCCTCGTTGGCATCGCGATCGCCGGCGATGCTCGCGAGCAGCACGTCCGCCGCGCCGTCGCGGTCGCTGCGCGCCATCAAGCCGCCGGCGAGCTCGACCGCACCGGCATGATCGCCGGGATCGGCGGCAACGCGCGCGGCGAGGCCCGCGAGATCGTCGACCGGGACCGCGTCCTTGGCCAGCGCGATCGCCGCGCGGGTCTGGGCGAGCGTCGGATCCTTGGCGTCGGGGGCAAGGGCCGCGAGCGCGCTCTCCGCCCCATCATAGTCCCCGAGCGCAACGAGCGCGCGCGCATAACCCGCGACGATCTCGACCCTATCGGGGAATTCCTGCGCCAGCGCGCCGAACATTTCCGCCGCTTCCGCCGCCGCGCCCTCGTCGAGCGCCTCGGTGGCGGCGGTGATCATTTCCTTGATCTCGGCCTCGGGGTCGCCCGGTGCGGGCGGGACGGCGGCGAGCAGGCGGTCGACGAAGGTCTTGATCTCGCGCTCGCTCAACGCGCCCTGAAAGCCGTCGACCGGCTGGCCGCGGAGAAACGCATAGACCGTCGGAATCGACTGGATGCGGAATTGCGCGCTGATCGCCGGGTTCTTGTCGACGTCGATCTTGACCAGCTTGACCCGCGGCGCATGGCTGGCGACGATCCGTTCGAGCAGCGGCGTCAGCGTCTTGCATGGACCGCACCACTCTGCCCAGAAATCGACCAGGATCAGCGCCGTCGCCGACGCGTCGATGACGTCGCGCTTGAACACCTCGATGCTGGCTTTGTCGGATTGAGGGGACGAAAGGCTGGCCACGCGCGGGGACTCCGTTGTTCAGTTGGCCATATGGGGGGCGAGCGCTGTGCTTGCCAAGGCTGGCTCGACCCTGTCGCCGCTGATCGATTTCAGGCTTGCCCCCGCCGCTAAGCTGCTGTAACGAGCCGTCTCCCGAAGCGCAGGTCCAACCCGCGCTTCCGCCGAGCGGGCGTAGCTCAGGGGTAGAGCACGACCTTGCCAAGGTCGGGGTCGAGGGTTCGAATCCCTTCGCCCGCTCCAGCTTCGCTTCAGTGCCGGTTTCGCTTCGGCGACGGCCGGTGCGACAGCGACAGTTTTAGTTGACCGCAAGCGGCGACGGCGATGGATCGAGCAGCATCGTCTCGAGCGCCGCCATTCCGCGCCAGCCCGTCTGATAACGATCGGCAGCGGTAAGCCACGCCTGCGCTTTCGACCGCTGCGCCGCCGGTAGCGCGTTGATCTCAGCAATCGCGGCGGCGACATTGCCCGCCGCGAGCGCAGCCGTCGCGCGGTCGATCCGCGCCGGTGTGCCGCTTCCCGACGCGGTCGGGCGGACGACGATGCCGGCGAGGCTATCGCGAAAACCATCCCACCAACTCTGCGGGACCGCCGTCGTCGTCGCACCCAACGATGGCCGCAGCTGGTCGAGCCCGGTCCGGAGCGCGGCGATCGTGACCGGGGCAGCGCCGAGCGTGGCGACCGCCTCGACCGCGGGAGCGGCGCGCGGGCCGAATGACCGCCGCAAGGCCGGTTCGAGGGCACCGAGCCGTGTGCCTTCGGTCAACTGCCGCCGGACCGCACCGGTGACGAGCATCGCCTGAGCGCGATCGGCGGTTTCGGTCGCGTTCGCCAGCGCCGCCGCGGTCGCTGCGGCGCCTGAGTCGATTCGCCCGGTCAACGCCGCGAGATCGGTGGCGATCTTGTCGGTCCGCGCCGTCGCTGCCGGGACAGTCGCGCCGAGGGTAGTGACGGTTCCCTCGATCCGCGCGAGCCGCTCGCCGCTCGCGCCGGTAGCGGCGGCGTCACCGTTCGGCACGACGACGGCAGGACGAGCCTCGAGCGCAGTGATCCGGGCGTCAAGGGTGGTGAGATCGGCAACTGTCGGCGCAACGGTCGGCGCGAAGCCGGGAAGATGGCTGCGCACCGACCGTTCGAACCATGGATTGGCGATCAGCCCAAGTGCGAAGGCGAGCAGCGCCGCAACGAGTATCCACGCGAAAACAGCGCGTTGCGGACGTGCGGTGACCGGCACCGCGCGGCTGCGCATCTGGTCGAGCCGCGCCCCCGACAGGTCGCCCCCGGATCGGCCAGTATCGAACGGTTCCATCGTCATACTCCGCCGGTCACCGTCATGAGGCTTTGTCGCACAACCCCACCGCGGCGGCAAAGAGCGCGTCGTCGGTCGGAGCGGCGGCGATCGCGATCGATCCCCAACCGCCTCCAGCAGCAGCGGCCGCGGCAGGGCTGATCGCGACGAGGTTCAATGTCGCCCGGGCGATTCCCGCGGCGTCGATGACGCCCGCAAACACTTCGGCGGAGCGGGGCGAATAGAGCGGCACGACGTCGATCTCCCCTGCCGCCAGTGCCGCGATCACGGCGGGGGGCAAGTCGACCGGCACCGCCGCATAGACTTCGCGGACCTCGACCATCAGGCCAGCTGGGAGCGCCACGGCGATGCGATCGACTCCGGCGAGGTGGAGCACGCGGGTCATTCCGGCGGCCGCAATGCTGGCGAACATCGCCGCACCCATACCCGCACCAGTACGAACGTCGCGCCAACCCGCCCCGCGCGCAGCGTCTGCGGTCGCGGCGCCGACAGCGAAGGCGGGGAGGCCGAAATAGCGCGCCGCCGCGTCACCAGCGAAGCGGACGCCGTTTGCGCTGGTCATCGCGATCGCCTCGGGCTCAGTATCGGGCGGGGACCATTGCCGCGGCTCGATCCGCAGCAGCGGCGCCTCGATCACCGTGCAAAGCGCCGCCCAGCGCGGCGTGGCTCCGCCCGGGCGCGTGACGAGAATCCGCGTCACTGCGCGCCAAACAGCCCGCGCAATTCGGGACTCGCCGCGGCGAGCAAATATGCCGCCAGCGCATCGACCTCGGCGGCGGCATCTTCGGCGCTGCGGTCGAACGCGCCGCCCTGACGCTCACTGCCGTCGGGCAATAGGATTTCGGCGCGGAAGGCGACGCGGCCGCCCTCGATCTGCGCATAGGCCGCAACCGAGCTGTGGCAGTCGGCAGCAAGCGCGGCGAGGAAGCGGCGTTCGAGAAGGACGGCCGCATGGGTCGGAGCGTGATCGATCGCCGTCAGCAGGGCCGAGACGCTGTCGTCGCCGTCGCGGCAGGTCATCCCGACCGCGCCCTGCGCCGGGGCGGGGAGCACCGTCGAGAGCGGCAGCGCGACGCCCTCGGCGATGCCGAGACGGTCGAGTCCCGCCGCAGCGAGCAGCGTCGCGTCGGCCTCGCCCGCCGCGATCTTCGCCAGTCGCGTCGCGACATTGCCACGCAGGGGCACGATGACGAGGTCGGGGCGCTCACCGAGAAGCTGCGCCGCGCGGCGTGGCGACGACGTGCCGAGCCGCGCGCCGTCGGGCAGCGCGTCGAGGCTCGCCGCGCCGATCAGCCGGTCGCGGACGTCGGCGCGCGGCAGCATCGCGGCAATGACGATGCCATCGGCGAGGCGGGTCTCGACGTCCTTCATCGAATGGACCGCGAGGTCGATCCGCTGGTCGAGCAGGGCGGCGTCGAGTTCCTTGGTCCACAGCGCCTTGCCGCCGATCTCGGCGAGCGGACGATCCTGTACCCGGTCGCCGGTGGTGATGATGACGACGACCTCCACCTCGACATCGTGCATCGCGACGAGCGCGTCGCGAACCATGTGAGCCTGGGCCAGAGCCAGCGGCGAACCGCGCGTACCGAGCTTGAGGACTTTCATCACAAACCTTGTGCAAGCGACGGTGGCGATTGGCAAGAATAGCGTCCGATTGCAACGACCGCGGTTATGCGACGCGGCGCGCGGAACCCGCTATAGCCCAGCCGGTGACCGGATTTTCCCTCATCCTCGGTATCGAATCGTCGTGCGACGAAACCGCCGTCGCGCTGGTGCGCGGCGACCGGACGATCGTCGCGCAGGCGGTCGCGAGCCAGGACGCGGCGCATCGCCCGTTCGGCGGGGTCGTTCCCGAGATCGCCGCGCGAGCGCATGTCGAGGTGCTGACCCCGATGATCGAGCGCGTGCTGGCCGACGGCGGCGTCCGCCTCGCCGACGTCGATGCGATCGCCGCGACCGCCGGGCCGGGGCTGATCGGCGGGGTGATGGTCGGGCTGGTGACGGGCAAGGCGCTCGCCTTCGCCGCGAACAAGCCGCTGCTCGCGATCAACCACCTCGAGGGGCATGCGCTGTCACCGCGGCTGGTCGAACCCGCACTCGCCTTTCCGTACCTGCTGCTGCTGGCCTCGGGCGGGCATTGCCAGTTGCTCGCGGTCGACGGCGTCGCGCGCTATCGGCGGCTGGCGACGACGATCGACGATGCGGCGGGCGAGGCGTTCGACAAGGTCGCGAAGCTGCTCGGCCTCGGCTTCCCCGGCGGCCCGGCGGTCGAGGCGGCGGCACGGTCGGGCGACCCGGCGCGCTTCAAGCTGCCGCGCCCGCTGTTCGGATCGCCCGAGCCGCACTTCTCGTTCGCCGGATTGAAGTCGGCAGTGCTGCGCGCCCGCGATGCGCTGCCGGGGTTGAGCACAACCGACGCCGCCGACCTCGCCGCGGGGTTCCAGGCCGCCGTCGTCGATTGCCTGCTCGACCGCACGCTGCGGGCAATCGACCGGATGCCCGAGGCGACGGCGCTGGTGGTCGCGGGAGGGGTCGCCGCGAATGGCGCGATCCGCGCGGCGCTGACCCGCCTCGCCGTTGGCCGTGGCCTGCCGTTCATCGCGCCGCCGCTGTGGCTATGCACCGACAATGCCGCGATGATCGCATGGGCTGGGGCCGAACGGCTCGCGCTCGGCATGGTCGACGGCCTCGACGCGGTCGCGCGCCCGCGCTGGCCGCTCGACCCCGCCGCCGAGCCGGTCCGCGGCGCGGGGGTCAAGGCGTGAGCCTGACGACTATCGGGGTCGTCGGCGGCGGCGCGTGGGGTACCGCACTGGCGCAGGTCGCGGCAGCGGCGGGCGCGCGGACGCCGCTCTGGGCGCGCGAGGCCGAGGTCGTCGCCGGGATCAACGCCGACCACACCAACGCGCTGTTCCTCCCCGGCATCGCGCTGTCCCCGGCGATCGTCGCGGTCCCGGCGCTCGACGCGCTCGCCGACGCCGACGCGCTGCTGGTTGTCACTCCGGCGCAGGCGATGGCGGCGGTGCTCGCGGGCCTGGCAGGCCAGTCCCCGCGACCGCTCGTCCTGTGTGCCAAGGGCATCGCCCCGGGGGGCCGTTCGATGGCCGAGGTTGCCGCCGCCGCGCTCCCAGGCTGGCCGCTCGCGGTGCTGTCGGGCCCTACCTTCGCGCATGAGGTCGCCGCCGGGCTGCCGACCGCGGTGACCCTCGCCTGTGCCGACGAGGCGCTTGGCGAGGCACTCTGCCTTCGCCTCGCGCTGCCCGCCTTCCGGCCGTATTACAGCGCCGACGTCATCGGGGCGTGTATCGGCGGGGCGGTCAAGAACGTCCTCGCGATCGCCTGCGGGGTCGTCGCCGGACGCCGCCTCGGCGACAATGCCCGCGCGGCGGTGATCACCCGCGGGTTCGCCGAGATGCTCCGCTACGGTCTGGCATGCGGCGCGGAGGCGGCGACGCTGGGAGGGCTGTCGGGGCTCGGCGACCTCGTCCTGACGTGTACCGGGACAGCCTCGCGCAACTTCACCCTCGGCGTCGCGCTCGGCGAGGGGCGCCCTCCGACAACAGGACGGACGGTCGCCGAGGGTGCCGCGACCGCTCCGGTCCTCGCGGCGGCGGCGGCGGCGCGCGGCGTCGAGATGCCGATCGTCGCCGCGGTGGCGGGCCTTCTCGACGGCTCGCTGACGGTTGAGGCGACCATATTGCAACTCCTTAGCCGCCCGCTCCGCGCCGAGGTCTAGAAGTCGACCGCGACTCCGCGGCGCTCCCAATCGCCGTAGCGAACCGGGTCGAGGCCGTCGCGACCGCCGATCTCGGGGACCGGCTGCGCCGGGTCCATCTCGGGCTCGGGCGCACCGGGGACCGGCAATTCGGGGGGCTGCTCGCTCGGCACGAGCGGCTCGGGCATGTCGGGACGGGGGATCGAGGCCATTGCGCTTCTCCGGTAGATGGATTGAACTGACACCAACATAGAAATGGGGAGGACGGGTTCAAATGACCGATCTGAGCGGGCGTGCGATTGCGTTGACCGGGGCGGGGAGCGGGATCGGCCGCGCGCTCGCGGTGCTGCTGGCGCGGAAGGGCGTCCGCCTCGCACTCGCCGACAAGGACGCGGCGGGCTTGAGCGAAACGAAGGCGCTGCTCGGCAACTCGCCCGCGACGACGACCGTGCTCGACGTCACCGACGACGCTGCGCTCAAGGCGTGGATCGACGAGGCGGCACGCGAATATTCCGGGCTCGACGGCATCATCAACAACGCCGGCCTGTCGATCATCGCGCCGTTCGCCGATACGCCCGCGGCCGATTTCGACCGGGTGATGGACGTCAACTTCGGCGGCGTCGTCTCGGGCTGCCGCCACGCTTTGCCGCACCTGCGCGGGCGTGACGCGGGCTGGATCGTCAACATTTCCAGCGTCTTCGGCATGATGGGCTACCCGACCCAGTCGGCGTACAACGCGTCGAAATTCGCCGTGCGCGGGCTGACCGAGGCGCTGTACCTCGAGCTCGGCCAGACCGATCCCAACATCCGCGTGATCCGCGTCCACCCCGGCGGGATCAAGACCAACGTCGCCCGCAACGCCAAGTTCATCAAGTCGATGCCGGGAGCGGCCGGCGCGATGGACGACGGCGATGCGTTCGAAAAAGCCGCGCGCACGACCCCCGAGCAAGCCGCCGCGACGATCGTCGCCGGCATGGAAAAAGGCAGCCCGCGCGTCCTGATCGGCCCCGACGCGAAGATGATCGACCTGCTCACCCGACTGTTTCCGGTGTCGTATTTCAGGCGGATCGGCACCTTCCTCGGCGGCGGGCAATAGCCGAGTCGCGCCGCCGAAAGTGTCAGGCCAGCCTGACAAAGTTGATGAACCTGACGCCACGTAGAGATGAAACGCGGGCTCCCCCGAGGCGTCCCGGCAACCGGCGCGACGTGTCGAGGGATGAGAAAAGATCATCTCGCCACGCTGGGCCGGAAAGGTGGGTGTAGGACAGCGTTTTCTTACGCGGGCGTTTTCTCATCACACACACAGCCGTCATCCCCGCGAAGGCGGGGACCCATCAGCCCGACCGGTTGGGATGATGGGTCCCCGCCTTCGCGGGGATGACGAATTAAGCGAATATCATCCCGCTCTCTAGGCAGCGCCCGCGACGCTCGGCCGCGCCGCCACCCGCTCGAACCACTCGGCGAGCTTCGGTGTGTCGTCGAGGGCGACGAGGCCGA
The DNA here is from genome assembly GCA_043745075.1 of Sphingomonadaceae bacterium. Taxonomy (GTDB): domain Bacteria; phylum Pseudomonadota; class Alphaproteobacteria; order Sphingomonadales; family Sphingomonadaceae; genus Polymorphobacter_B. The sequence continues at coordinate 29,854 of JAYTTV010000270.1, read as the reverse complement.
CCGCGCGGCCGAAATCGAGCGAACTCCACAACACGATGTCGGCGATGGTGAAGCGCTCCCCGGCAACGAAGCCACCAGTCGCGATTGTGCCGTCGAACCACGCCAGCGCGGCGGCGACCTTGGCCCGGTTGCTTTCGCCGAAGTCCTTGTACTGCGGGACGACGACGGCGGCGGTGAGCGGATGGCTGTGCATCCACACCATGCCCAAGGGCACGCCGAGGACGGTCTCGACCCGCCGCAGCGCCATGTCGACGAGCGCGCGGTCGAGCGGATCGGTGCCGAACAGCGGCGGATCGGGGTAAAGCGCGTCGAAATAGCGGCAGATCGAGATCGACTCGGCGATCACCGTGCCGTCGTCGAGCTCGAGCGCCGGCACCTGCCCGCGCGGATTCTTGGCAAGGAAATCCGGCGCCTTGTGCTCGCCCTTGAAGATCGTGAGGTCGGTGACCGGGATCATCACGCCCTTTTCGGCGAGACAGATCGTCACCCGGCGCGGGTTCGGCGCGGGCGCGGCGGCGCTCCACAGCATCATTTTTTCGTCTCCCCCGTGAGCAGCGTCTTTGCCGCTGCCGCGGGCGACAATTTGTCCGATTCGCGGTCGACGAGCAAGTTCGCCCGGCGCATCGCCTCGACCCCGATCGACCCGACGAGCGGACGCAGCGCAGCGTCGAGCGACCCGTCCTTCGCCCGCGCCGGGGAGACGAGGAGCAGCGCGTCGTACGCCGGGATTGCGCCCTTCGGGTCGGTCAGGACGACGAGATCCTGCGCCGCGATCCGCCCGTCGCTCGAAAACGCCGAGATGACGTCGGCCTCGCCGCTCGCGAGCGCGCGGTACATGAAGGTCGGCTCGAACGATTTGTGCGCCTTGAAAGTCAGGCCATAGGCGTCGCGCAGGCCCGCCCATTCGGGGCGCGAGAGGAATTCGATGTCGGCGCCGAGCGTCAGTCCGGGGGCGGCGCGGGCGAGGTCGGCGATCGACACGAGGTGGAGCCGGGTCGCGAGGTCGCGGCGTACGGCGAGGACATAGGCGTTCTCGAAGCCGAGCGGGCCGACGACGCCGACCCCGTATTTCGCATGGAGCTCGCGGCTGAGCCGGGCGAGCAGTTCGGCGCGCGGCAGTTTTTCGTTGTGCCCGAGGATGCCGGTCCACAGCGTCCCGGCATAGTCGACGTAGGTGTCGATATCGCCGCCGGCGAGCGCACGGAACGCCACCGCCGAGCCGAGGCCGGTGCGCTCGACGACCGCACGCGGGGCGAGGCGCGCGGTGATGACGTCGGCGAGGATATATTGCTCGGAGAAGTTCTTCGCGCCGACGACGATCGGTTTGCCGGGGGCGGCGGAGCCGAGTTGCGGGACGATCGCGAGGCCGCCGATCAGCATCAGCCCGGCGGCTCCGGCGAACATTTTGAAGCGCGATCCCGTCCCGAGTCCCGACTCGACGAGCCCGAGGAGCGCATCGACTGCCACCGCGAGCGCTGCCGCCCCGGCGCAACCGACGAGGACGGCGACCCAGTTCTCGGTCTGGAGCCCCGAGAAGATGAAGTCGCCGAGGCACGCCGCGCCGACCGCGGTCGCCAGCGTCGCCGCGCCGATCGTCCATACCGCCGCGGTCCGCACCCCCGCCATGATCACCGGCGCGGCGAGCGGGAGTTCGACCTGGAGCAGCCTCTGGCGCGGGGTCATGCCGACGCCGTTCGCCGCCTCGACGACGTCGCGATCGACCCCCATCAGCCCGTTTAATCCGCCACGCAGCAGCGGCAGCAGCGCGTAGAGCGTCAGTGCGAGCAGCGCGGGGAGGAAGCCGAGCACCGGCAGCGTTCCCCCGGTGACGCCGCGCACCGCGAGCAGCGCCGGGTAGAACAGCGCGAGCAGCGCCAGCGCCGGGATCGTCTGGATGAGCCCTGCCGCCGCCAGCACCGCCCAGCGCGCACCCGGCCGGGTGCGCGTTAACAGCACCAGCGGCGTCGCGACGACGATCGCCAGCCCGAGCGCGGCGGCGCTGAGCGTGACGTGTGCGGCGAGCTTGACCGGCAGTTCGGCGAGGGCGGCGCCGAGTGCGGGGGTCATCCGAGCAGCGCCGCGAGGCGTTCGGCCTGGCGGCGCGGCGACGCGATCATCGCCGCGACCGCCGGGTCGGCGTGGCCGCGCATCAGCTCCGCCGGGGTCGCGTCGGCGGCGATGCGTCCGCGCGAGACGACGATGACGCGGTCGGCGAGGAGCAGTGCCTCCTGCATGTCGTGGGTGACGACGACGCTGGTCAGGCCGAGGTCGTCGTGGAGCTTGCGGTAGCGCGTCGCCAGCGCATCGCGGGTCAGCGGGTCGAGCGCGCCGAACGGCTCGTCCATCAGAACGATCTTGGGGCGCGCGGCGAGGGCGCGGGCGACCCCGATCCGCTGGCGCTGGCCGCCCGACAGCGCGGCGGGGGCGCGTGTGCCGAGGCTCGGATCGAGGTCGACGAGGGTGAGCAGCTCGTCGACCCGTGCGGCGATGTCGGCGGCGCTCCAGCCGAGCAGGCGCGGGACGGTGGCGATGTTCGCGGCGACGCTGAGGTGCGGGAACAGCCCGATGCCCTGGAAGACATAGCCGATGCCGCGGCGGAGGTCGGGGGGCGGGACGTCCCGGACGTCACGCCCGTCGACGCTGACGATGCCGCTATCGGCGTCGGTCAAGCGGTTGATAAGCTTGAGCAGGCTCGTCTTGCCCGACCCCGACGCGCCGACCAGTGCGACGAAGCTCCCGGCTGCGATATCGAGCGTGACATGGTCGACCGCCGTCGTCGCGCCGAAGCGCTTGGTGACGTCGGCGAAGGCGATCGCGGCGGGCATTACGCCAGACTACGCAGCCCGCCCGACCCAATGCAACGCGGCACCGTTCGCGGCGAGCCAGGCCCGGGCGGCCTTGATGTCGCCGTCGGTCAGGTCGGCGGCCAGCTTCCAGAAATCGCGGCCGTGGTTGGGGTGGACGAGGTGCGCGACTTCGTGGGCGACGACCGACTGGCGCACGATCGGGGGGGCGAGGATCAGCCGCCAGCTATAGCCGATCGCCCCGCTCGACGAGCAGCTGCCCCACCGCCCGGCGGGATCGCGGACAGCGATTGCAGTGACTTGGCGGTCGATCAGCGCGGCGATGGCGTGGGTCGCGGGGGCCATGTCGGCAAGCGCGGCGGCGCGGAGCCAGCGCAAGGTCCGCCCCGGCACGGTCGCCTCGGGTCCGCCGATGACAAGGCGTTCGCCGTCGCGCCGGACGCCGCGCGGGTGCGATAAACTCCAGTCGATCGAGAGGCTTGTCCCATCGAATGGGATCGCCGTGCCGGGCGCGAACGGCACCGCGACCGGCCAGTTGGCGACCCGCGCGGCGATCCAGCCGTGGTGCGCGGCGATGAAGCTCTCGGCGTCGCCCAGCCGTCCGCGCGCGGGCAGGGCGACCCGCACAACCCCGCGCACCGCGTCCGCACGCAGGGTCAACCGCCCTGCGCGCGCCGACCGCTCGATCCGCACCTCGACCGGCCGCCCGGCAAATGTCGCGACGCTAGAGCGGTGAGTCGATGACATGGTTTTCGAGATCGCCCGCGACGTCCTCGCTGATCGTCCAGCCGCGGACCGAGATCCCGGCGCGATGGACCGAGTCGGGATCACCCGAGACCAAAGGGTGCCAGTCGGCCAGCCCCTGCCCGCGATGGATGCGGAGATAGCCGCAGGTCGACGGCAGCCAGTCGATCGTCTCGAGCTTCGCCGGGGTCAGGCGGACGCATTCGGGGACGTGCGCCTTGCGGTTGCGATAGTCCTTGCACTGCCCGGTGGCACCGTCGAGCAGGCGGCAGGCGACGTTGGTCGGCAGCAGCTCGCCGGTCTCCTCGTCCTCGAGCTTGTGGACGCAGCAGCGCCCGCAGCCGTCGCACAGGCTTTCCCACTGCTCGCGGCTCATCGCCGTGAGCGGCACGGTTTCCCAAAACGGCCTAGCGGACATAGGTCTTCAACTCCGCGGCGATCGCTTGCGGGGTCGCGCCGTGATCGAGGAACGACACCGGCTGGTTGGCCGGGTCCATGAGATAGATGATCGCGGTATGGTCGACGAGATAGTCGGGGCCGGTCCCCGCCTTTTTCGCATAGACGCGGAACGCCTTGCGCGCTGCCTCGGCCTGCGCCGGCGTGCCGGTCAGCCCGACCATCGTCGGCGAGAAGGCGCGAACGAAGGTCTTCATCACCGCCGGCGTATCGCGCTCAGGGTCGACGGTGACGAAGATCGGCACGACTTTCGCCGCCCGCGCCGGATCGTGGGCGGTAAAGACCTTCATCCCCTGCGCGATTTTCTGGACGTCGACCGGGCAGACATCGGGGCAGAAGGTATAGCCGAAATACATCAGCCGCCAGCGTCCCGCATAGGTCTTGTCGGTGACGGCGTGCCCGTCCTGGTCAACGAGGCTGAACGGCCCGCCGACGCCGCTGCCAACGAGCGGCCCGGGCGGCGGGGGGGCCGAGCATGCGCCAAGCGATGCCGCGCCGATGACCACGGCGGCGAGGACGGCGTAAGGCAGGCGACGCCTGTTCATCGAAGGTTGGTCCGTCTAGATTAGGGCTGCTCGATCGACCCCATACATAGGAGGCCCCATGCGCTCAGGCATCATCGCATTTGCCGTCATCGCATCGATCGCCACCGCGGGTCCAGCGGCAGCACAGTTTTCGGACTCGTACAATTTCATCAAGGCGGTCCGCGACAAGGACGTTCAGAAGGCGCGTGAAATCCTCAACAAGCCCGGGACCACGATCGTCAACGCGCGCGAGCAGTCGACCGGCGACGCCCCGATCCATATCGTCACCCGCCAGCGCGATCTCGCATGGCTCGGCTTCCTCCTCCAGGCGAACGCCGACCCGAACATCCGCGACCGCGACGGCAATTCGCCGCTGCTGCTCGCCGCGACGGCGCGTTTCGCCGAGGGCGTGCGGGTGCTGCTGCTGGTCCACGCCAACGTCGACCAGCGCAACAATTCGGGCGAGACGCCCCTGATCAAGGCGGTCCAGGCGAACGACCTCGACGACACCAAGCTACTGCTCGACGCCGGCGCGAACCCCGACCTGACCGACAACACCGCCGGCTTTTCGGCGCGCCAGTATGCGGCGCAGGGCGCGCACCAGCAGATGATCAAACTGCTCGCCGAAACCAAGCCGCGTGCGGCGGCACCGATGCAGGGGCCGCCACGCTGATCTAAACCCTGTCCTCAAATGGGAGAGGGCTTAGCCGTAACGTTCATGTCGCATGGCGGGTGCGGCGCGGGGGGCGTATAGCAGCGTCGCAGTGGAAAATACCCGTTCATTGGTGTCGGCGGCGATCGAACGTCCGGGCGTTCGCGTCCGGACGCTGGTTGCGTTGCGCTGGATCGCGATCGGCGGGCAGTTCGTTACGCTGATCGTCGTCGGGCTCGACCTCGGCTACCCGCTCGCATGGCCATCACTGATCGCGGCTGTCGCGGCGGCGGCAGTCCTCAACGTCGGATTATGGACGCTCTATCCGCGTAATGCGCGGCTCAACGGGCGCGACGCGCTGTTCCAGTTCGCCTTCGATCTCGTTCAGGCGGGAGTGCTGCTGTTCCTTACCGGGGGGTTGAAGAACCCGTTCATCGTGCTGCTGATCGTCCCGGTGACTATTTCGGCGACTTTGCTGTCGGCGCGCGGGACGATGCTGCTGATCGCGATGGCGGGGGCGATCGTCTTCATCCTGTGGCGCTGGGCGCTGCCGCTGCCGTGGATGGGGCCGCCGGTGATCCTGCCCCCGGTCTACCGTTTCGGCGTCGTCGTCGCGGTCGCGCTCGCGGGGGTCTTCCTCGCCGGTTATGCGTGGCTGGTGTCGGCGGAAGCGCGCAAGCGGGCGCACGCGCTGATCGCGACGCAGGCGGCGCTCGAACGCGAATCGAAGATGTCGGCGCTCGGCAGCCTCGCCGCCGCCGCCGCGCACGAGCTCGGCGGTCCGCTCGGGACGATCACGCTGATCGCGCGCGAGCTCGCCGAGACGCTTGGCGACGATCCCGATTTCGGCGAGGATGTCCGCCTGCTGGACCGCGAGGCGGCGCGCAGCCGCTCGATCCTCGTCGGTATCGCGCGCCGCGCCGAGGCCGAGGACCCGTTCCCCGGGCTGTCGCTCGACGCGCTGCTCCACGAGGTCGCGCATCCGCTCGAGCCGGCGCGGGTTCCGATCCACGTCAATGCGGCGGGCGGGCCGGCGCCGATGATCCGCCGGACCCCCGAATTGCTCCATGGCCTCGCCAATCTCGTGACCAACGCCGTTCGCCACGCGGGTTCGGCGGTGACGCTGACCGCAACGACGTCGGGGAGCGACGTCTGCATCAGCGTCGTCGACGACGGCGGCGGGTTTTCCGACTCGCTGCTGCCGCACCTCGGCGAGCCGTTTCTCGGGCCGTCGGTGTCGGGATCGGGCGGCACCGGGCTCGGTATCTTCATCGCCACGACGTTGCTCGAACGGACCGGCGGGCGGCTGAAGTTCAGCAATCGCCGGAGCGGCGGAGCGCAAATCGACGTTCGTTGGTTACGCTCGCATATCGAAGTGCAGGAAATGGAATGATCATGGAAACAGCAGCGCCCGACCCCGCCGTCGCAACGGCCCACATGCCCCTCCTCCTCGTCGACGACGACGCGCCGTTCCGCCAGCGGCTCCAGCTGACGCTCGAGCGCAAGGGCTTTGCCGTCACCGGTGCGGGGAGCATCGCCGAGGCGCGGCGCCACGCAGGGACACTCAAGCCCGGCCACGCGGTCGTCGACATGCGGCTCGAGGACGGCAACGGGCTCGATCTCGTCACCGAGTTGAGGGCGTTGCGCCCCGACATCAAGATCGTCGTCCTGACCGGCTACGGCAACCTTGCGACCGCGGTCGCGGCGGTCAAGGCGGGGGCAGTCGACTATCTCGCCAAGCCCGCCGACCCCGAGGATATCGTCGCCGCGCTGATCGCGCTGCCCGGAACTCGCCCCGACGCCCCCGCCGAACCGATGTCGGCCGACCGGGTGCGGTGGGAGCATATCCAGCGCGTCTATGAACTGTGCAGCCGCAACGTCTCCGAAACCGCGCGGCGGTTGAAGATGCACCGGCGGACGCTGCAGCGGATTTTGGCGAAGCGTTCGCCGCGGTAAGTCTTCGATCCTCCCCGTCTTCGGGGAGGATCGAGAAAGACAGCTGCATCAGGGTAGGCGTAGCCCTTCGTCGGCGCCCGGATCGCCGAGCCAGAGCAGCCGCTGCGCCCCCCGCCGGGCAAATCGCAATGTCTCAGCCTTACGCCGCGCGCCGCTGAGCCGGACCCACGCCGCCGGGCGGATGATCGCGGCGTCCCAGCGGTCGGCGATAATCAGTCCGGCGCGGTCGGGCTGGAACCACTCGGCTTCGAAATCGCCGAGCGGGAAGCCCGGCGGGACCGCCCAGTAATAATGATCGCAATAATCGAGGTACTCGGGCCATTTCGCGTCGCCGCGCAGGTCGGCGAGCGACACCTTGATCTCGACGAGGGTGATCAGCCCGTCGCTGCCGATCCCGACGACGTCGGCGCGCCGCCCGTTGCCGAGCGGGACTTCGGTCAGCGGGGCGATCCCGGCGTGCCACAAGAGCCGCGAAACGCCGCGCGCGACGTCCTGCGCGGTGCAGACCGTCGGCGCGAGTTGACCGTCGGGGGAGATCTGACTGTCGGGGGCGAGTTCGGACAAGCTGGCCATCGGCGCAGCGTATCAGAACAAGAGGGGAACGAAAACCGCTTTAGCGGTAGAAGACGTGGTTGCCGATCGTCCCGACCTTGTGAAGGTTCGACCAGCTCGCGTTGATCCGCGTCGCGTGGAAGGCGGTGGCGCGCGGGGCGATGACGTCCCACGCCGCGGTCGCGGCGATCGCGGCAATCGCCTTGGCGGTCCGCCAGTCGCGCGAGGCGGCGGGGGTGCGGGTCTTGTCGAAGCTGAACTGGCCGTGCTGGGCGATGACGCCGCAGACGCTGTCGGCGAACTTGCCCGACGCGACGCGGTTGAGGATCACCTGGGCGACCGCGAGCTGGCCTTCGAGCGGCTCACCGCGCGCTTCGAAATAGACCGCGCGGGCGAGGCATTCACGCTCGCCGTACGCGGTCGGCTGGGCGTCCATCGTGCGGGCGACGAGGGTGGCGAGCTGCGCCGGGCGCGGCTCGCTCGTGGCGGCATCGTTTTCGGCGATCTGGGGAGTGTTGACCGGCAAATTGGCGGTCGAAGCGTCGGCGGTCGCGATGTCGGCGGCTGGCTGAGTGGTTTCGACGGTCGTGGCGACGGTCGTGGCGACGATCGGGGCCAGCGCGAGAGCGGCGACGGGGAACTGCCCCGCGGCCGGAAGGAGCGTCACCGCGACGGCCAGAGTGGCCAGACGGGCGAGGATTGGGAACCTGAAGGTCATTCGTTCGCTTGCTACCCACGGCGTTCCCGGATCCGCTCGGCATCGATCCGTGTGATCGCGCGTCGCTGGGCTGAACCCGGTTCGGTCCGCTTGGGCTGATCATCACCGGACCCGCCCACGGTTCCGGCACTCGATGTGCCCGTGGTGAACACCGATTAATCGTGGAGCAAGCTCAGTCGATCGTTTCGTCGATGAACCGTGCCGGATCAGGGGTGTCCAGTTCAATTACCCAAAGATCGGGGTCGAAACCGCGCTGCCGCTCTACCCAGGAGTCGACCGAGTCGCCCGATGCCGCGGTACGCCAGACGTAGCTGCCCGCCGCGCCGAGCGTCCGCGACAGCGCGCGAACGCTGCCCGAGCGATCACGATGAATCAGGACGACACTGCCGGCGACAGCATCGCCGCGATGGAGCACGGTGGCAAAATCCCCGGCGGCGTTGACTCGCCGGAGCAGTGCGCTGGTCCACGTCCCCGCCGACAGGCGGGGCTCGCTCACGCTGCCTCGCTGCGCGCGTCGCCGCTGACGAGGGCGTATAATGCGTCGGCCGATGCGCTGCCGCGCAGCTTCGCGCAGAAGTCGGTGTCACGCAGCGCGCGGCTGACCCGGGCGAGCGCCTTCAAATGTTCGGCCCCCGCTCCGGTCGGTGCGAGCATCAGCACGACGAGGTCGACCGGGAGCCCGTCGAGCGCAGCGAAGTCGACCGGCGCGGCGAGCTTGGCGATCACCGCGACGATCCGGGGGAGCGTCTCGAGCCGTCCGTGCGGAATCGCGGTGCCCGCGCCGAAACCCGTCGAGCCGAGCGCCTCGCGGGCGAGAATGACCTCGGCGACATAGCCGTCATCCTGCCCCGTCAGACGCGCTGCCTGCGCCGCCATCGCCAGCAGGACCGCACGCTTGTTGACCGCGTGGAGGTTGAACAGAACCTCGGGCGCGATCAGGTCGCCGAGCTCGATCATCAAACCCTCGGCTCGACCCAGCCGATGCTGCCGTCTTCGCGACGATAGACCATGTTGTGGACCCCCGACTTGCTGTTCATGAACAGCAAGGCGGTCGTGTTGCGCAGGTCGAGCATCATCACCGCATCGCTCACCGTCGCTTCGGGAATGTCGACGCGGGTTTCGGCGATGATCAGCGGATTGTCGTCGACTTCCTCCTCGGGCGGGGCGGCGAAGATCGTGTAGGCGGCATTGTCGAGGTCGGTCTCGCTCTCGATGGCGCGGCCGTTGCCCGGGCCGTTGCGGTCCTTGAGACGGCGCATGTAGCGGCGCAGCTGCTTGTCGATGCGGTCGGCGGCGACATCGAACGCGGCATGGGCGTCCTGCGCCTCGGCGCGGCCCTTGAGGATCAGGTCGGACATGACGTGCATGACGATATCGACCGCAAAGCCGCCGTGCGGGGCGGGGCTGAGCGTGACGTTGGCGCCGATCGCGCGGCTGAAATACTTGTCGGCGATGCTCCGCAGCCGCGTCTGGACGTGCTCGCGAAAGGCGGCACCGGCGTCGACCTGATGGCCTGAAACCCGGATGTCCATTCTCGTCTCCTTGTGGCGGGCGGTGGCTCTAGGCCCGGCTCCGGATGCCGTCAATCAACCGGGGCCGACTGGGAATAGCAACGTTACGACAACCAAACTGGATCCTTCAGTCCGCCGATGAACGCGGCGTGGCGGGCGAGTTCGTCGGCGGATGCCGCATGCACGCGCGCCGCGACCATCGTCCGCGGCGCCACAGCTTCCTCGACGACTTCGTCGGCGGCGAGGTCGAACCCGATCTGCCGCCCGCCGGTCAGTTCGACATAGACCCGCGCGAGCAATTCGGCGTCGATCAGCGCGCCATGCTTCGACCGCCCCGACAGGTCGATGCCGTAGCGGTTGCACAAGGCGTCGAGGGTATGCTTCGCCCCCGGGTGCTTTTTGCGCGACAATTCGAGCGTGCACACCGCGCGGTGCGCTGGAATCGGCGGCATCCGCGCGCGACGGAGCTCCCAGTTGAGGAATTCCATGTCGAACACGGCATTGTGTGCGACCAGCGGCGAGTCTTCGATGAAGGCGAGGAAATCGTCGACTACCGCCTCGAACACCGGCTGGCCGGTGAGGAACGCGGTCGACAGACCGTGAACACCCTCGGCGTCCTTCGGCATCATCCGGCACGGATCGATGTACGAGTGGAAACTGCGCCCGGTCGCGACGCGCCCGTGCAACTCGACCGCGCCGATCTCGACGATACGGTGGCCATCACCGGGCATGATCCCGGTCGTTTCGGTGTCCCAGACAATCTCGCGCATGACTCTATCTAGCGCTGATCCGACCCCAGACAAGTCAAAGCCCGGCGACGATCGCCCTGACCGCGCGCCACGTCGCGATCTTCGAACCGCCTGTCGGAATGACGACATCGGCGAGCGCCTGCTTTTCGGCGTCGGGGACCTGGCGGGCGAGGATCGCGTCGAACTTGGCCGGGGTCATGCCGGGACGGGCAAGGACGCGCGCGCGCTGGATCTCGGGCGGGGCCGAGACGACTGCGACGAGGTCGCACTGCTCGGCACCGCCGCGCTCGTAGAGCAATGGGATGTCGAGGACGACGAGCCGCCGGGTGCGGTAGCGGACCATGAAGCGCGCGCGCGCGGCGGCGACGAGCGGGTGGACGATCGCCTCCAGCGCCCGCAGCCGGTCGCCATCGCCGAACACCGCCGCTCCGAGGGCAGCGCGGTCGAGAACCCCGTCGGCGACAACCCCGGGGAAGGCAGCCTCGATCGGCCCGATCGCTGCGCCGCACGGCGCCTGGAGCGCGTGGACCGTCGCGTCGGCGTCGAACACCGGCACCCTCAACCGCCGGAACATCGCCGCAACGGTCGACTTGCCCATCCCGATCGACCCGGTGAGACCGAGTACGATCATACCGTCAGCAGCGCGCGGAGCTCGGCGTCATGCTCGCGGGGGGCGGGCGCGCCGAAGAACAGCTCGAAGGCGGCGGCCGCCTGGCCGATCAACATGGCCAGGCCGTCGATGGTTCGCAGCCCACGCGCTCGGGCGGCGCCGAGAAGCGGGGTTTCGAGCGGCGAATAGACGATATCATAAACCAGCGTATTGTCCGGATACCGGTCGAGATCGACGTGTAGCGGCGGCTGCCCGCGCATCCCCAACGTCGTCGCGTTGACTACGAGATACCGGACAGGCCCGCCGTCTGCTCGAGGGTCGCTCGGGCTCGGCGCACCGCTGTCGCCGGAAGGTCGTCGCAGATCGTCGAGCGAGGCAAAGTGGACGACGTCACCCGCGCGGCCTGACACAACCGCCAGCCTCTCGGCCTTGGCGAGGTCACGCCCGAATACGGTGATCTCGCTCCCCCAGCCATGCGCGATCGCCTGCGCGGCGCCACCCGTGCCGATCAAATGGAGGTGCGAACCGGCGTTCGCGGCTTCGACCTCGGCGCGCCACGATTTCAGCGGCGAGTGAAACCCGTCGCTGTCGGTGTTCAAGCCGACCAGCCTGCCGTTTTCGATCACGACGGTGTTCACTGCGCCGATCTCCGCCGCAAGATCATCGACGTGGTCGAGATGGGCCATCACCGCGACCTTGTGCGGCACGGTGACGTTGACCCCGCGCAAGCCAAGCGCCGGCAAAGCGCGGATCGCCTCGCCAAGCCGCTCCGGAGCAACCGGGAAGCGGCCATAATCCCCGTCGATGCCGAGCTTCGCCAGCCAGAAGCGGTGGATCAGCGGCGACTTCGAGTGCGCGACCGGCCAGCCGATCACCCCGGCGGAGGCAAAGCTCACGCCGCCAACTCGCCGTGCGTCCGTAGATAATCGAGCACGGCAAGCAGCGGCAGCCCCTGGATGACGAACGGATCGCCGCTGACCTTCGTGAATAATTGCGCCCCCAGTCCCTCGATCCGATACGTCCCGACGCACCCCAGCACTGCGTCGCCCTCGCGGTCGAGATAGTCGGCAATAAATGCATCCGAAAGCGGACGCATCGTCAGCCGCGCTGTGTCGCTCGCTCGCCACACCGCTTCGCCGTCCTCGGCGATCACCGCCGCCGCAATTAGCCGATGCTCGGCCCCCATCAGCCGCCGGAGTTGCGCCGCCGCATCCGCGCGGTCGCCGGGCTTGTCGAGCATCGCGCCGTCTGCCGTCACCAGCACCTGATCCGCGCCGAGGACGAGACCCCGCACCCGCCGCGACACCTTGATCGCCTTGGTTTCGGCAAGCGCATCGGCGATCCGGTCGGGGCGCGCGCCCTCGGCGGCAAGAGCCTCCTTGATCGCGTCCTCGTCAACCAGCGGCGCCTGCGCGATTAAGCTGACGCCGGCGGCGGTCAGCATCGCCGCCCGCGCCGGACTCGTCGATGCGAGGGTGATCACTTCCCCTCGAGCTCGACGCTCGCACTGTCGCTCCGCGCCTGGACGAGGTTGATGATCGCCGCCGCGGTTTCCTCGATCGATCGCCGTGTCACGTCGATCACCGGGACGTCGTTGTCGGCAAACAGGCGACGCGCGAAGGCAACCTCGGCGGACACCAGCCCGGCATCGACATAGGCGGTGTCGGCGGTCTGGCCGAGCGTCAGCAAGCGGTTGCGCCGAATCGAGATCAGCCGTTCGGGCGAAGTGGTCAGTCCGACGACGAGTGGCTTCGTGAGGTGGAACAGCGACGTCGGCGGGGGCGATTCGACCACTAGCGGAATATTCGCGGTCTTGTAGCCGCGATTGGCGAGATAGATCGATGTCGGCGTTTTCGATGACCGCGACACGCCGGCAATGACGATGTCGGCTTCCTCCCAATCCTCGGCACCGACCCCGTCGTCGTGCGCCATGGTGAAATGGATCGCGTCGACCCGGCGGAAATACGCCGCGTCCATGACATGCTGGCGTCCCGGCCGCGTCACCGCCGACTGGCCGAGGAATTGCGACAGCGCGCTGATGATCGGGTCGAGCACCGACACCGCCGGCAGTGCGAGCTGGTCGCAGCGCAATTCGAGCCGGTCACGCACCGCGCCGTTGATCAGCGTGTACAGGACAAGCCCCGGGCGCTTGGCGATTTCCTCCACGACTCGATCGAGATGCCCTTCGGACCGCACCATCGGCCAGAAATGCTTGATCGTGTCGGTCCCCTCGAACCGCCCGAGTCCCGCCTTGACGATCGATTCGAGCGTCTCGCCGGTCGAGTCGGACACAAGATGGAGGTGCAAACGCGCCATGACCGAAATATTTCGTTCCCGCGAAATCTGGGGATAAGTCCGCCACCAGCGGTTAGCGGCTTGGGCGTGACGCGGCAAGGCACGGGTTTTGCAGCATGCGTGCACCGCTCGTCCACAGGTGGACGGGAGTAACCGGGTGCCTGTGAACAATGGGGACAAGTCTGTCGCTCGTCGCAAATCTGGCACAATGGACGACGCGGCGCCTTTGCGGACCGTGGATAAAACCGAAATGCCGCTGACTCACTGCACTACAACTTCCTCTAAGTCTTTTAAGATTCTTGGAGAGTAGTGGTGTAGCGGGCGGACCTCGGCGCGACGCGACCGGGGCTTGACGCCGCGCTGCCACCGGGCTTTGCAGAGACATGATTTCCAGTGCCGCGACCTCACCGATCCTCGCCGTCCTCGGCGGTGAGCACCTCGATCCGCCGCCGGTCTGGCTGATGCGGCAGGCGGGGCGCTATCTCCCCGAATATCGCGCATTGCGGACCGAAAAGGGCGGGTTCCTCGAGCTCGTCTACGACAGCGTCGCCGCATGCGAGATCACGCTCCAACCGATCCGCCGATTCGGTCTCGACGCCGCGATCCTATTTTCCGACATCCTGATCGTCCCGCACGCGATGGGTCAAAACCTGAGCTTCGGGGTCGGCGAGGGACCGCGGCTCGTGCCCGCGCTGCTCGACGGCACTTTCGATAGCCTGATCTCGGCGCCCGAGCGCTTCGCGCCGATCTACGACACCGTCCGCCGGGTCAAGGCGGCATTGTCGCCCGAGATCGCGCTGATCGGCTTTGCCGGCAGCCCATGGACCGTCGCGACGTACATGGTCGCCGGACAGGGCAGCAAGGATCATGAGATCGCGCGGCGGCTGGCGTATCGCGATCCGTCGGCGTTCGGCGCGCTGATCGACCGGATCGTGTCGGTCACCGTCGACTATCTGTCGGGGCAGATCGAGGCTGGGGCGCAGACGGTGCAGCTGTTCGACAGCTGGTCGGGAAGCCTCGCGCCCTCGGAATTCGAGCGCTGGGTGATCGCGCCGACTGCCGCGATCGTCGGCCGCTTGATGGTCCGCCATCCCGATATCCCGATCATCGGCTTTCCCAAGGGCGCCGGCGCAAAGCTCGCCGCTTATGCCGCGGAAACCGGCGTCGATGCGGTCGGACTCGATGAAACCGTCGACCCAGCATGGGCTGATGCGATGCTGCCGCTGGGGATGCCGGTCCAGGGCAATATCGACCCGCTCGCGCTGATCACCGGCGGCGAGACGCTCAAGGCGAGCGTTGCACGAATTCGTGCTGCATTCGACGAGCGGCCGCATATCTTGAACCTCGGCCACGGCATCCTTCAGGATACGCCAATCGCGCATGTCGAGGCATTGCTCGATATGGTCCGCAACGGGGAGCGCAGCTGATGGACGTCGGTTCGACCGCCTATCTGTGGGTCAAGGCGCTCCACGTCATCGCGGTGATCTTCTGGATGGCGGGGCTTTTCATGCTGCCGCGTTTCCTCGTCTATCACATGGAATCGGCAGTCGGTTCGTCCGAGGATGCGGCGTGGATCGATCGTGAGCGGCGGCTCAAGCGCATCATCCTGACGCCAGGGCTGATCGCGGTGTGGATACTCGGGATCACGCTCGCGGTCAGCTACGGCCTCGCCGGGCAAGGGTGGCTCCACACCAAGATATTTCTCGTCGTGCTGCTTTCTGGCTATCACGGCTGGGCATCGGCGACCGCGTCGAAGTTTGCCCGAGGGGTCCGGCCCTACAGCAACAAGACACTGCGCCTGTTGAACGAAGTCCCGGCACTGGCGACGATCGCGATCGTTATTCTCGTCGTCGTCAAACCTTTTTAATCGAGGAGAGCGAAGATGGCCGAGCAGAAATCGAACAAGGAAGCGCGCAAGCCCAAGGCGAAGAAGGTCAAGATGATCGCCGCCAACCCGTCGACCAAGGGCACCGCGCCGAAGTCGTAGTCGATCGCGCCCGCCGGATCGCTTGACCGGCGGGCGCATCCCTCTTAGGTTCGATACAGCGCCGCTATCCTGGCGGAGCGCTCTCCCGTTGCCATCGCCTTTCCCCATCGCGACAGTGCCCGGACGACACGCAAAGATATCTGATGCATCTCCATGATCTAAAACGCAAAACCCCCGCCGAACTGGTCGTCATGGCCGAGGCGCTCGGGGTTGAGAATGCCTCGACACTACGCAAGCAGGACATTCTTTTCGCCATCCTCAAGACCGAGGCCGACAACGGCACGACGATCATGGGGACCGGCACGATCGAAGTGATGAACGACGGCTTCGGCTTCCTGCGCTCGCCGGAGTCGAATTATCTCGCCGGTCCCGACGACATCTATGTCTCGCCGAACCAGGTGCGGAAATTCGGTGTTCGCACCGGTGACACGATCGAAGGCGAGATCCGCGCGCCGAAGGACGGCGAACGTTATTTCGCGTTGACCAAGCTGATCGCGATCAACTTCGACGACCCCGATGTCGTCCGTCACCGGACCAATTTCGACAATCTCACGCCGCTCTATCCCGACGAAAAGCTGCGCCTCGACACGCTCGATCCGACGATCAAGGACAAGTCGGCGCGGGTGATCGACATCGTCGTCCCGCTCGGCAAGGGCCAGCGCTGCCTGATCGTCGCTCCGCCGCGCGTCGGCAAGACGATCATGATGCAGAACATCGCGCGGTCGATTTCGGCGAACCACCCCGAGGTCTACCTCATCGTCCTGCTGATCGACGAGCGTCCCGAGGAAGTCACCGATATGCAGCGGACGGTCAAGGGCGAGGTCATCTCCTCGACCTTCGACGAACCCGCCACGCGCCACGTCCAGGTCGCCGAGATGGTCATCGAGAAGGCCAAGCGCCTCGTCGAGCACAAGCGTGACGTCGTCATCCTGCTCGACAACATCACCCGCCTCGGTCGCGCCTACAATACCGTCGTCCCGTCGAGCGGCAAGGTCTTGACCGGCGGTGTCGACGCCAACGCGCTCCAGCGCCCGAAGCGCTTCTTCGGCGCGGCGCGCAACATCGAGGAAGGCGGCTCGCTGACGATCATCTCGACCGCGCTGATCGATACCGGCAGCCGGATGGACGAGGTCATCTTCGAAGAGTTCAAGGGCACCGGCAACGCCGAAATCGTCCTCGACCGCAAGATCGCCGACAAGCGCGTCTTCCCGGCGATCGACATCGGCAAGTCGGGAACGCGCAAGGAAGAACTGCTCGTCGACAAGAACACTTTGTCGAAGATGTGGGTTTTGCGCCGTATTCTCATGCAGATGGGCACGATCGACGCGATGGAGTTCCTGCTCGACAAGATGAAGGACTCAAAGAGCAACGAAGATTTCTTCGACGCAATGAACCATTAGTCGGCGATGCGGCGGCCTGGCGCCGCCGCATCCGTTTCGGCTCAGGTTACGGGATCAGGATCGTCGATCCCATCGTCGAGCGTCCCTCCATCGCACGATGTGCTTCGGCGGCGTCTGCCAGCGGAAACTTCGCGCCGATATCGACGACGATCGTCCCATCGGCGATCATATCGAGCACGCGACCGGCACCGCTCAAGATTTCGTCGCGGGTCAGATAATAATCCATCATCGTCGGCCGGGTCACGAACAGCGATCCGCTGCGTGCGAGGATGCCGATATTGACGCCCTCGACCGGGCCGCTGGCATTGCCGTACGACACGAGCAGCCCGCGCTTTGCGAGCGAGGCGAGCGACCCCGCCCAGGTATCGCGCCCGACACCGTCGAAGACGACGTCGACGCCCTTGCCGTCGGTCAGCTCGCGGACCGCGCTGGGGACATCGTCGTCGCGATAGAGGATGACGTCATCGGCCCCGGCTTCACGCGCGATCGCGGCTTTCTCTGCAGTTCCCGCGGTGCCGATCACCCGCGCGCCGACATGGCGAAGCCATTGCACGAGCAACTGGCCGACCCCGCCGGCGGCGGCGTGGACGAGGACGGTCTGGCCCGCCTCGACCTTGGCGCAGCGATCGACGAGCATCTCGGTCGTGCATCCCTTGAGCAGCGCCGCCGCGGCGATTTCGTCGGTCACGAGCCCCGGCAGCGCGATGACGCGGCTGGCCGGCATCAGCCGCTCGGTTGCGTAGGCCCCGACCGGACCCCAGCAGTAGCCGACGCGGTCACCGATGGCGAAGTCGAGCACCTCGGGACCGATCGCCTCGACGACTCCGGCCGCCTCAAGTCCTATCCCGCTTGGCAGGGGGAGCGGGTACAGCCCGGTGCGATGATAGGTGTCGATGAAGTTGACGCCGATCGCGGTTTGGCGGATCCTGATCTCACCGGCTCCGGGATCGCCGACCTCCACGTTTTCCAGCCGGAGCACGTCGGGGCCGCCGGTGGCGTCGAAACGAATGGCTTTGGCGTCGGTCATCGCTTGGGTCCTCGGTCGCTTGGCGGTTATCGTGACCAACGCTAGACTTTGGCGTTCGCCGCAGCAAAAGGCCGGGTTTCATGAAGATTACGTTCGATATCGACTGTTCGCCGCAGGAGGCGCGCGCGTTTCTCGGACTGCCCGACCTCGAGCCGCTCCACGCCCTTTACCTTGATCGAATGAAGAACTTTGTCACCGACGGCGTCGGCCCCGCCGACTTCGAGCGAATGGCCCGCGCGTGGATGCCGGGGATGAGTGAGGGGTTCGAAACGTGGCGCAATGCGCTGTTCAGCGCGGGGCGGACGAAGAGCGACTAGACGTCGATGACCACTATTTTTGCGTTGTCGAGCGGTCGTCCTCCGGCCGGGATCGCGGTCGTCCGGATATCGGGTGCAGAGTCGTTCGACGCGCTGACGCTATTGACCCAGCGCCGTGTCCCAGAGCCGCGCCAGCTCGTCCGCCGCAAATTGTTCGATCCGGCGGACGGGTCGTTGCTCGACGATGCAATGGTCGTCGCGTTCACCGGGCCGGGAAGCGCGACCGGGGACGATCTCGTCGAACTTCACCTGCACGGCGGAAGTGCGGTCGTCTCTGCGATTCTGCGCGCGCTCGCTGCCATTCCGGGTGCGTCGTTGGCCACGCCCGGGGCGTTCACCCGCCGAGCGTTCGATAATGGCAAACTCGATCTTTCGCAGGTCGAGGGACTCGCCGACCTGATCGCTGCCGAGACCGAGCAGCAGAGGCGGCAGGCGCTTGGACAAGCCGAAGGCTTCTTGCGTAACCGGGTCGACACTTGGCGGACAACGCTGATCGAGGTCCGCGCCGACGTCGAAGCAAGCCTCGACTTCGCAGATGAGGATAACGTGCCGCCCGGGATCACCGATGCCGGGCGCGAAAAGCTCTCAGCCTTGCTGGCGGATTTCGACGCGGCTTTGATCGACGCAACACGCGGGGAACGCATCCGTGACGGGTTGACCGTTGCGGTCACCGGGCCGGTTAACGCCGGAAAGTCGAGCCTTGTCAACGCGCTTGCCCAGCGCGACGTTGCAATTGTCAGTGAACATGCGGGAACGACACGCGACGTGCTCGAGGTCCGGCTCGACCTCGGCGGGGTCGCCGTGACATTGCTCGACACCGCGGGCTTGCGTCCGACCAGCGATCCCGTCGAGGCCGAAGGGATCAGGCGCGCGATATCACGTGCAGCAAACGCCGATCTCGTTATCGTGATGGGCGGAGTGACGGCCGAACCTGGTAACCTCGTACTGCAGGCAAAGTCCGACGTAACGGGCAGGCACGCAGGGTGGGGGGACGGCGTGCTCCATCTCTCCACGACGACGCGGGACGGCGTCGATCTTCTCGTTGACTGGTTAGCCACGTGGGCGCGTCAACAGTCCGTGAACGGCGAACCGGCGCTGGTCACCCGTGAACGTCACCGGGCTGCTATCGACGCTGCCCGGCTTGATCTTGCCAGCGCACTCGCTGCGACCGATGCCGTCTTGGTGGCAGAATATTTGCGCGTGGCGACTGACCAGCTCGACGCGATCGTCGGCAAAGTAACGAACGACGACGTACTCGACACGATCTTCTCGCGTTTTTGCCTCGGGAAGTGAGGTGTTCCACGTGGAACATTTTGACCTTCGCGACGCCGACCGGTAATCGAGCCTATGCGGAAATTCGACGTCTTGGTGGTTGGTGGCGGGCATGCCGGATGCGAGGCGGCCGCAGCCTCGGCGCGCATGGGGGCGGATACGGCGCTGGTCACACTTCGGCGTGATGACATCGGCGTCATGTCGTGCAATCCGGCGATCGGCGGACTTGGCAAAGGCCACCTCGTTCGCGAGATCGACGCGCTTGATGGACTGATCGGAAAGATCGGCGATGCGGCCGCGATCCAGTATCGCCTGCTCAACCGCAGCAAGGGACCAGCGGTTCAGGGTCCGCGGGCGCAGGTCGACCGAAAGCTCTATGCGACCGCAATGTCGCAGGCGATCGCTTTGCAAGCGGGCCTTACGGTCATTGAGGCGTCGGTGAGCTCATTTAAGCTTGCTCCGGACGGGAGGGTGATCGGCGTCGACACGTCGATAGGAACGATCGAAGCAACCAGCGTTGTTCTGACGACGGGCACTTTTCTTGGCGCTACCTTGCACCATGGTCTGGCCTCTCAGCCGGGAGGGCGATCCGGCGGCCAAGCTGCAAACCAGCTCGGCGTTTCCCTGCAGTCGCTCGGCCTGCCGATGACACGATTCAAGACCGGAACGCCGCCAAGGCTCGACGGGCGCACGATCGACTGGGGCCGGCTTGAGATGCAGTATAGCGATGCGTCGCCGGTCTTGTTGTCGGGTGTTGGCTATGAACCAGCAAAGCGCGCCTCGTTGCCTTGCGGCATCACACGGACGAACTCGATCGCCCACGATATCATTCGACGCAACATCGGATCGGCCCCGATGTATGCAGGCCGCATCGACGGGGTCGGCCCGCGTTATTGCCCCTCGATCGAAGATAAGGTGATGCGCTTCGCTGATCGCGACGGGCATCAAATATATCTTGAGCCCGAAGGGTTCGATGTCTCGACGATCTACCCGAACGGTATCTCGACGTCATTGCCGGCCGAAGTTCAGGCGGCGTTTGTCGCGACGATTGCCGGACTTGAGCGTGCCAAGATTACCCGCCCCGGATACGCGGTTGAGTATGGCGTCGTCGACCCGCGTGCGTTGGCATCGACACTCGAAGTTCGCGATCGGCCCGGACTGTTCCTCGCTGGCCAGATCAACGGAACGACGGGCTACGAGGAGGCCGCTGGGCAGGGGATCGTCGCGGGTATTAATGCCGCGCGAGCTGCGGGACGGGCGTTGCCGGTAATATTCGACCGCGCGTCGTCGTATCTCGGTGTGATGATCGATGATCTCGTGACCCAGGGAGTAAGCGAACCGTATCGCATGTTCACATCACGGGCCGAGTTTCGATTGAGCCTAAGGATCGACAACGCCGTAGAGCGTCTGACGCAACTCGGCATTTCGGTTGGGGTCGTCGGTTCTGGTAAGCGTGAATGGCATGCCGAATACATTAAAGTGTTGGCTGCTGCCCGCAACCTAGTGGCGCGGCTCGAAGCGACGCCAAGCCGGATCGCCGGTGCAGGCATCTCGGTCAATCAAGATGGCAAGTCGCGGACAGCGGCGGTGTGGCTCGCTCACCCGGACATCGACTGGCTAGTCGCGTGCCGTGTCTGGCCACAACTCGACGGCGTGCCCAATGAGATCGCCGCAACCATAGTGACAGACATGCGATATGCGACCTATCTTAGCCGACAGGCCAACGATATTGGTAAATCCCGTAGAGATGATGGGCTGACGCTGCCAGCGGGCATCGATTTCGCTTCGATCGCTGGACTGTCGAACGAGATGGTAGATCGCCTTCGCGCCGTGCGTCCCGCTACCATCGGAGCCGCATCGCGGGTGCCGGGTGTGACCCCGGGAGCCGTTACAGCCCTACTTTCGCATACACGTCGCGCTGCGTGACCCAGCGCGACGTGTTTGCGGAAGCCTATGATGTTCCACGTGGAACAATGGCGAAGCTCGATCTCTACGCCTCGCTGCTCACCGAGTGGCAGGAGCGAATGAACCTGGTTGCGTCCTCGACGCTAGAGAACGTGTGGGAACGCCACTTCGCCGACTCGGCGCAGCTCGCGCGACTCGCCGTCGCGCCCGGCGGTCGGTGGCTTGACATCGGGAGTGGCGCGGGCTTCCCAGCGATCGTCCTTGCCTTGTTCTGCGAAGGCGAGTTTAACTTGGTTGAGTCGACGACGAAAAAATGCCGGTTTCTCACCGAAGTGGTCGAACGTCTCGATCTCGAACAGCGTGTAACAATTCATAACCAGCGTATCGAAGCACTGTCGCCCTTGAGTGCGGATATTGTCACGGCGCGAGCATGCGCTTCACTGCAGCAGCTCTTCATTTGGGGACTACCCCACGCCCGAGCGGCGCGCTGGCTGCTGCTCAAAGGCAAGACTGCCGAAGAAGAGGTCGCGGCAGCGCGCGCGATGTTCACGTTCGATTGCACATTGATCGCTAGCCGGACCGACCCGCAAGCGCGTATCGTCGACGCGCAACGGGTTCGGAGGCGGCAATGAAGATCGCGATCGCGAATCAGAAGGGCGGCGTCGGCAAGACCACGACCGCGATTAATCTCGCGACGGCGCTCGCGGCGGCGGGCAAGACGGTTTTGCTGCTCGACATGGATGCGCAAGGCAACGCGTCGACTGGACTCGGCATCGACCGGCGCGCGCGCGATTGCTCGATTTATGACGTGATACTGGGCGAGGCATCGATCGCCGAAGCAACGATGCCGACGAGCGTTCCCGGCCTGTCAATCGTGCCATCGACTTCGGCACTCGCCGGGGCTGAAGTCGAGCTGGTTGGGCTCGATCGCCGCAACCGCCGCTTGGCCGAGGCGGTCGATGATGCCCCCGCGTATGATTTCATCCTGACCGATTGCCCGCCGTCGCTCGGGCTATTGACGCTGAATGCGCTCACCGCCGCCGAAGCGGTGCTGGTGCCGCTGCAGTGCGAGTTTTTCGCGCTCGAGGGCTTGAGCCAGCTGCTCGATACGATCGAACGGGTGCGGTCAGGGCTGAACCCCAGGCTGCGGTTGCTCGGTGTGGTGCTGACGATGGCGGATCGGCGCAACCGTCTCTCCGAGCAGGTTGTCGCCGATGTCCGTGCGGTGATGGGCGCGCAAGTCTTTGAAACAACTATCCCGCGCAATGTCCGCCTATCCGAGGCGCCGAGCCATGGGATGCCGGCGCTGGTCTATGACCTGCGGTGCGCGGGGTCGCTCGCGTATATTGCGCTCGCGCGTGAAGTGCTCGCCCGGACGCGGGTCAGGGGAGAACTCGTCGATGCTTGAGCGGAAGCGCGTTGCTGGACTTGGGCGCGGATTGTCGGCGTTGATGGATGAAGGTGCGGCGGCGACGCCGGCGCGGACCACTCTGCCGATCGCCGACATTATCGCCAGTGCGACGCAGCCGCGGCGGCGGTTCGATGCGGCGGCGATGGATGAGCTTGTCGAGTCGATCCGCACGCGGGGGGTGTTGCAGCCAATTCTGGTGCGGCCATTGCCGGGGCGTCGGTTTGAAATCGTTGCCGGGGAGCGCCGCTGGCGGGCGGCGCAGGCCGCACAACTCCATGAAATTCCCGTGGTTATTCGTGAGCTCGACGATGCTGCGGCGTTCGAGGTGGCGTTGGTCGAGAACATCCAGCGCGCCGATCTCAACCCTGTCGAGGAGGCCGAGGGGTTCCGGAGGTTGATCGGCGACTATGGGCACACCCAAGAGGGCCTCGCCAAGATCGTTGGTAAATCGCGCAGCCATGTCGCCAACCTGTTGCGATTGCTTGATCTTCCCGACGATATCCGCGAGCAGGTTGCCGCTGGGGCACTGAGCACCGGGCACGCCAAGGCGCTGATGATGGCTCCCGATGCGTCGGCGCTGGCGTTGCGCGCGATCAACGAAGGTCTGTCGGTCCGTCAGATCGAGGCGCTCGCGCGCCGGTCGAACCCGGGCAAACCCGGTCCGCACAATGCCGCTCCGCCTGGCGCACATGGGCACGACGCCGATCTTGCGGCCCTTGAGGCGCGGCTTGCCGAGGCGCTCGGGATGACGGTGACGCTCGCGGCACCGAAGCCGCCGACGGGCACGATGACGATCGCGTTCTCGACGCTCGACCAGCTCGACCTGCTCTGTCGCCTGCTCGAGGCGGCGCATGTGACCCTCGCGCCGCGCTGAGGCTTACCGCTGCGCCTGCGTAGCGATGCCGAGCAGCAGTTGCGCGACCGCGACGTCGCCTGCCGAGCCGCTGCGCTTGACCGCGCGTTCGGCGGCGAGAAGGCGGGCAAGCACGCCGCGGATTGCTGGCGTGCGCCACTGGCCGAGCTGCGCGGTCACCGCGCCTTTTTCCTTCCAGAACACGGGCGGCCGCGCGCCGTCGACCGCGCGCGATGCGCTCGCGCCGCCGTCGACCGCGGCGCGCAGGTCCAGTAGCAGCCAGAAGCGCCGCGAGACGGTGCGGAGGAGGGTGATGCCGGGAATCCCCGATGCCGCGAACCCGCTGAGCTGGCGGTCGGCGATGGCGGGCTTGCCGCCGGCGACTCCGTCGACCAACGCCGCGAAATCGGCGTCGCCGAGGTCGGCCCCGATCGCGGCGACGTCGCTCGCCTCGGCGGGCACCGTCGCTTCGGGGGTTGCGTCGAGGTAGAGCGCGAGCTTGACGATCTCCTGCCGCAGGACGCCCCGGTCGCCGCCGGTCGCCTCGGCAAGCAGCGCGACGGCGGCGCGGGTCGGGCGGACGCCGACCTCGGCCGCCATCTCGGCGATCGTCGCGGCGATGTCGCGCGCTTCGGGGGCATAGCTCGCGTAGGCGAGGGCGTTCGGCGAGCCCTCGACGCGGGTCAGCAGCTTCGAGGCCTTTTTGAGCGCCCCCGCGACGACGACAACCGGGTTCCCGGTCGCCGGGGCGTCGAGCACCTGGCTGACCGCCGCGAGGGCATCGTCGCCGGCATCGTCGACCCGGATCAGCCGCGTGCCGCCGAACATCGAGACTTCACTCGCGGCGGCGACGAGCGCGGCGGGGTCGGCCGTCAGCGACTTGGCGTCGATAACCGTCTCGCCGAGCGGGTCGTTCGGGTCGGCGAACTGACGGGCGAGGGTTCGCGCGAGGTCGGCGGATGCCGAGGTGTCGGCGCCGTGGAGCAGGACCAGTCGGATCGCCGGATCGAGCTTGCGGATCGCGGCTGCGAGCGCGCCGCGGTCTGCCTTCACCGCCCGGCCTTCATTGCGCCTCGACCATGCCCCCGGACTGGGCAAAGCGGGCCAAGCGTACGCTTATCTGCGCGGCGAGGTCGACCGCGAGGCGCTCGAGCGCGGTCGTCTCGGCGGCGACGACGGCATAGTCCGAGCTGACGCGGTCGATCCCGGCGTCGCTCGTCGCGGTCGCGTCGAGGATCACCGCGCCGGTCGCGGCATCGACGAGCCGGTAGCGCGCGCGGAGGGTCCGCCGTTCACGGGCGATCGAATTGTCGCCGCGAACGCCGAAGCCGATGATCTGGTCGTCGAGCTCGACCTCAAGCCGGTATTTTGGCTTGTCGACGGTCGTGCCGAAGCGGTCGTGGAGCGCACCGGTGACGAGGTAGCCGGCGCGGTCGGGGATCGGCGCGATTGCGATCTGCGTCAGCGTCGTCGCGGCGACGCCGTGGCTCCCCCCCGAATATACCGGCTGGAGACCGCACCCGGCGAGGGCGACGAGGGCAGCGAGAGCGAGGAGCGGCGCGCGCGTCATGCGACGAGATTTACCAACCGGTCAGGGACGACGATGACCTTGCGCGGCGGCTTGCCGTCGAGCGCGCGGACGACCTTGTCGCGCGCGAGGACCAGCGCCTCGACGTCGTCGCGCGACGCGCCCTTGGCGGCTTCGACGCTGTCCTTGAGCTTGCCGTTGATCTGGATCGCGATCGTGACGGTGTCGTCGATCAGCAGCACCGGATCGGCGACCGGCCATGCGGCGTCGGCGATCAGCCCCTCGTGCCCGCGCAGCGCCCAGGCTTCTTCGGCGAGGTGCGGGATCATCGGTGCGGCGAGGGTCAGCAGCGTGTCGATTGCCGCCGAGCGCGCGGTCGACGGTGCGGCGCGTTCGATCGTGCTGGTCAGCTCATACAGCCGCGCGACCGCCTTGTTGAACTGGAGTTTGTCGATGTCGGCAGTGACGCCGTCGATGGCCTTGGCGACGGCGCGGTCGAGTGCGTTGTCGGCACCGTCACCGGCATCGGCGATCGCGAGCCGCCAGACGCGCTGGACGAGGCGCCACGCACCGTCGATCCCGCTTTCGGACCAGGCGAGATCGCGTTCGGGGGGCGAGTCCGACAGCATGAACCAGCGGACGGCGTCGGCGCCGTAGCGTGCGAGGATCGAGTCGGGGTCGACGATATTCTTCTTCGACTTCGACATCTTGATGACGCGGCCGACCTCGACCGGCAGCCCGGTTGCGCGTTCGAACACACCGTCGTCGCGCTTCTCGATGTCTTCGGGCGACAGCCATGCCCTGGCGAACTCACTCGTGCCTTCGAAATCGCCCTCGTCGGCGGCGGGGCCGTTGGCGCGGATCTGGCGATACGTCTCGTGCGTCACCATCCCCTGCGTGAACAGCCCGGCGAACGGCTCGCTGACATCGAGGCGGCCGATCCGGCGGAGCGCGCGGGTCCAGAAGCGCGCGTAGAGCAGGTGCAGGATCGCATGCTCGACGCCGCCGATATATTGCGCGACTGGCAGCCATTGCTTCGCGACGACCGGATCGAACGCCGCGTTGGCGGGCGAACTGGCGAAGCGGATGAAATACCAAGACGAATTGACGAAGGTATCGAGCGTGTCGGTCTCGCGGACGGCTGGCTCGTCGCAGACCGGGCAGGATACATGCTTCCATGTCGGGTGGCGGTCGAGCGGGTTGCCGGGGACGTCGAACGACACGTCCTCGGGCAGGACAACGGGCAGTTGCTCGCGCGGGACGGGGACGACGCCGCAACTCGGGCAGTGAATCACCGGGATCGGCGTTCCCCAATAGCGTTGGCGCGATACGCCCCAGTCGCGCAGCCGCCAGACGGTGGTGCCGGTTCCCCAGCCCTCGGCCTCGGCCTTGGCGATCACCGTCGCCTTGGCCTCGTCGATGCCCATGCCGTCGAGGAAGCGCGAATTGACCAGCGTTCCCGGTCCCGAATGGGCGATATTGCCGTCGAACACCGGGTCGGTCGCGTCGCCGTCGGCGATGACGCGCGGCACCCGCAGCCGGTATTTGCGCGCCAAGTCGAGGTCGCGCTGGTCGTGCGCGGGAACGCCCATGATCGCCCCGGTGCCGTACTCCATCAGCACGAAGTTCGCGATATAGACGGGCAGCGTCAGCTTCGGGTCGAGTGGATGCACGACGCCGCGCCCGGTTTCGAAGCCGAGCTTTTCCTGCGTTTCGAGCTCGGCGGCGGTCGTCCCGCCGGCCTTGCACCGTTCGATGAACGCCGCTGCGTCGGGGCTGGCGGCGGCGGCGCGCTGCGCGATCGGGTGGTCGACCGCGACGGCGACGAAGCTCGCGCCGAAAATTGTGTCGGGGCGCGTCGAATAGACCTCGATCGTCTCGTCGCCGGTGAAGGTGAAGCGCAGCCCCTGGCTCTTGCCGATCCAGTTTTCCTGCATCAGCCGAACCTTGTCGGGCCACTCGTCGAGCGTCGCCAGCCCGTCGAGGAGTTCGTCGGCGAAGTCGGTGATCTTGAGGAACCACTGGCTCAGCTGGCGGCGTTCGACCGGCGCGCCCGACCGCCAGCCGCGCCCGTCGATCACCTGTTCGTTGGCGAGGACGGTGTGGTCGACCGGGTCCCAGTTGACCGCGCTCAGCTTGCGGGTGACGAGCCCCGCCGCCATCAGGTCGAGAAACAGCGCCTGTTCGTGGCCGTAATAGTCGGGCTCGCACGTCGCCAGTTCGCGGCTCCAGTCGAGCGCGAAGCCGAGGCGCTGAAGTTGGCCGCGCATCGTCGCGATGTTCTCGCGCGTCCATGTGCCGGGGTGGATGCCGCGCTCGATCGCTGCGTTCTCGGCGGGCATGCCGAACGCGTCCCAGCCCATCGGGTGAAGGACTTCAAAGCCTTGTGCGCGCCGCGCTCGGGCGATGACGTCGCCCATGACGTAATTGCGTACGTGGCCGACGTGGATGCGCCCCGACGGATAGGGGAACATCTCGAGGATGAAGGTCTTCGGCTTCGGCGAGGCATCGTCGGCGGTGAAGGTGCCGCGCGCGGTCCATTCCGCCTGCCAGCGCGCATCGGCGGCGGACGAATCGAACTTGGCCGGCGGGCCGGCGGGTGCCTGACCGGACATGCCGGTCACCCGGTGATCGCGGCCTGGCGCAGGTCGCGGGCGTGACCGAGAATCGTCTCCTCGAGCTTCTGGACGGTGCCGGCACGGACCGGCACCTCGACCCAGCCGCTCGCGCCGAGCTGCTGGCGGTTCGCCGAGACGCGGACCGCGTCGGCGCGCAGCACGGTGTCGAGGATCGCGATCGTCACCTTGATCCGCTCGTTCGGCGTCGCCGGGCTGACGTACCAGTCGGTGACGATGACGCCGCCATTCGAATCGACCGAGGCGATCGGCATGAACGCGATTGTGTCGAGGCTCGCCTGCCACAGATAGGCGTTGACCCCGATCGTCGCGAGCCGCGCCGGGGCCAGCGTCTCGGGCCTTGCCTTCTTTGCGTGGTGGCCATGGCTGCAGCCGGCGAGAAGCGCGAGCGCCATCAACGCCGCGCCTGCACGTGCTCGACCGACAGAAACCATTCGTGTACTCCGCACCTTGATTGCGGTGCCCTTATAGGTCGCGCGGGCGTTCGCGCAAAGGGCGATGCCGTAGGCGATGCATCGAGGCAACACCCTCGATTGATTCGACTCTCTCGCGAGTGGAATCGTCGGCGCAGGCCGTAGGTTGTGAAGAATCCAGCAGCCTTTGGCGGCTAAGGATGTTCTTGGGGACTGGGCGAAGCAATAGCGTCCTGATAGTGGGCAGACGTCATGGGGATGGAAACAGCGAGGATTGCGGACGGGATCCGCATCGCCGTGCCGGCAGCGTTGCTGCTGGCCGCGCTCGCCGCCCATCCCGCGTCGGCGATTATCAAGCAGCCCAAGCAGAAGATCACGTCGACGCTCGCGATCGACGATGGCAGTTCGGCGGACCGGTTGAAGGTCGGGGGTCTCGCGTCCTTCTCCCCGTCGCTCGTCGATGCCGGCAAGTTCAGCTTTACCGCTCCCGGGCAGGGTGCAGCCAACGCGCGCACTGCGACCGTCGAGCGCGCCTTCCGCTTCACGCCGTCGGGCAAGGCCGACAACCGCCGCGCGTTCAGCGTCGGGGTGACCTCGCGCGTCGTCGCCGCGGTTGCGGATACGTCGAAGGCCGCCGCGCCGGTCGAGACCGCCGCGGTCACACCAGCGGCGTATAATGTCGATCTCGCGGTCGGCTGGCGCAACTTCGCGGTGTCGGGCGGCTATTCGCGCTCCGAGACTTTGGGCGGGACGCTGCCGACGAGCCTGACGCCGCGGCGTAATGCGGTCGACGTCGGGGTCAGCTATCGCGGTGCAAGCTGGAAGACGAGCCTCCAGATCGCTGCCGAGACGGGTGCTCCGGCGCTGCTGACGCCGATCACGCCGCTGTCGCCGCTGCCTGCGGACCGGCGCTACTCGGTCGAATTCGGTGGCGCGTATCTGCTGACGCCGCAGCTCTCGCTGACCGGCGGCGTCCGCTACAAGACGATCGATTCGATTGCCGATCCCACGAAGCGTGACCAGTCGGTCTATTTCGGAACCGCCTTCACCTTCTAGCCGTGACGCCGCGCGCTGCGTATAGCGCGGCGATGGCGAATGAAGATGCAACGGAACGGCTGGCGATGGTGCATGAGGCGGTCGCGCGTGCGGCGGGGCTCGCCAAGCGCGACCCTGCTTCGATCGAGCTGATTGCGGTATCTAAAACCCACGACGCTGCGGCGATCGAACCGCTACTCATCACTGGCCAACGCTCGTTCGGCGAGAATCGCGTTCAAGAGGCGGCGGCGAAGTGGCCGGCGTTGTGCGCGGCGTACCCCGGCGTCCGGCTGCATCTTGTTGGCCAGCTCCAGTCGAACAAGGCGCGCGACGCGGTCGAGCTGTTCGATGTCATCCACAGCGTCGACCGGCCGTCGCTCGTCGTCGCGCTGGCGGGGGCGATGGCGGCGGCGGCCAAGCGCCCCGACTGCTTCATCCAGGTCAACATCGGCGACGAGCCGCAGAAGGGCGGCGTTGCGCTCGGCGAACTTGCGGCGTT
>JAYTTV010000269.1:0-13223 GCA_043745075.1 Sphingomonadaceae bacterium | reverse complement strand
GTCAATGTAACTAAAGATGACTTTTCGATGCACGTTGCCTGAATTTGGTGGCGTCGGATACGTGCCGCGTTGCTCGATAAGCGTGATCAACTCGAGGCGCGATTGCTCCGCCATTTTCGGCCATGGTTTTCCAACGACTTCGCCTGTCGCGCCCACCGGCAGAAGTTGAAATTGCACTTTGGCCACGGTTGGCCCGCAAACTGCCGCAACGGCGGCGATCGCGCCAGGCAGCAGGTAATCATCCGAGTCGAGGAACAAGATATAATCGCCCGTTGCCTGACGCACCGCGCTCAGACACGTCCGCGCCTGCCCCATATTTTCATTGAAGATGGGTTTTATCGCCAGTCCATAGGACGCAATTATTTTCGGCGATGCGTCGGTCGAGCCATCGTCGACCACGATTACTTCTTTGTTCGGATAATCCTGCAGTAGCGCGCTATCGATCGCCTGTCCGATATAGGCGGCATAGTTATGCGAGTTGATGATTATCGTAATTTTAGGATTTGCTGTCACATTCCATAACCTGCTGCCAGGTCGTGATGGGGTCTGCAGTTCAACATAAGCGAGCTGTGGCGTCCCATTCTCAGAACTTCGGTGGAATCGAAGCAACGAGTAACCCCTTCGACGAGCTTGGCTCGCGTCAGTGATGTACGATCAATAACACATCGTTCGATAGGGTTTCAACCCCGGCCATTAAGTATGGTTACCGACCGCGCAGAGACGTCGTCAGCGCCGAGACAGATAAAGTCGGCCCGATATTTGACGTTATCGGGGGACGAAGGATCGATCATTGGGGCCGGCATCGCGGTACATTCACCCACCGTCCGCGTCGGCCCGGTCGAGTTAAGCACGATAGTTCGGCCATCTGTCCAAAATCGCAGCCAAGCCACTTGCAAAGCAACCCTTAACTTCGCTTTAAGTGTTCTGAAGAAAATCTTACTGCATACGACCGAGGATCACGATGGACATCCCGCTGATTCGTCCCAACCCACCGAAGCTGTCGACGATGGTCGATCGGGTGCGTGAGATCGAGGAGTCGGGGATTTACAGCAATTCGGGTCCGGTCGTTCAACGCTTCGAGCAGGCGATCACCCAGCAAATCTTCAGTGGACGCGGCGCGTGCCTCGCGGTCGCCAACGCGACGCTGGGGCTGATGATCGCGCTCAAGAGCCAGACATACCGCATGGATCCCGCGCGCCGGCTCGCGCTGGTGCCCGCATTCACGTTTGCCGCGACCGGGCATGCCGTCGATTGGGCGGGCCTCAAGCCGCTGCTCGTCGATTGCGATCAGGATCAGTGGACGTTGTGCGAGAAGGCGGAGCAGCGCCTGCTCTCCGAGTATCGCGGGAGGATCGCGGCGATCGTGCCATACGCCACCTTCGGCACGTCGATCGATCTCGAACGCAATGCCTGGATCGCGCGCCGCCACGACATCGCCGTCGTGATCGACGCGGCGGCATCGCTCGGCACGCTCGACGAATCCGGCCGCGGTTTCGGCACCGACTGCAAGTTTCCGGTCGTCTTCTCGATGCACGCGACCAAGACGTTCGCGACTTCGGAAGGCGGCCTGATTTATTGCGCCGCGCCCGAGAAGATCGAGACGATGCGCGCGATGTCGAACTTCGGTTTTGAATCGGGGCGATCGGCAACCGTGCCGGGGATCAACGCCAAACTCGCCGAGATTCCCGCGTTGATCGCGGAAGCCGAGCTCGCCGAGATCGAGGACATTGCCACGCATCGCCATGCTCTCGCGCAGCGCTACCGGCGTCAGCTCAATGGTTTCGGCTTTCAGCGCGTCCGCGGTCATCGTCAGGCGCCACAGTTCATGCCGCTGCTCCTGCCGGCGTCGCTGGCAACACATCGCAGCACGATCATCGCCAGGCTCGCCGAAGCGGGGATCGGGGCCGGAACCTATTTCAGCCCGCATCTGGGCGAGCAGCCGTGGTTTCGCGAGATCGCAATCATCGATCCACTGCCGGTCACTGCCGACATATCCACCCAGATATTGTCGCTGCCGATCACCGACATGATGACGGAAGCGGACGTCGATCGCGTTACCGAAACGCTGCTCGCGATCTGCGCTCAGTTGCCGCGTACGATCCCAGCGACCCCGGTCAGCCGTCATCGCGTCCTCGGCACGCTTATCGTCGGTGGCGGGCCTGCCGGAACCGCAGTCCTTTGCGCGGCGGCACGGTCGGGCAGGCTCGAGCGGCTGGCTGCGGAAGGTATCGCCGTGCTCGACCGCAGCGAGGCGCTCGGACCGGGGATGCTCGGAAACTATGCGATCACGTCCGATAGCACGGCCGAGACCTTCCTGAGCGCCAATGCGGCGCTGCCGCAAAGCGGCGGGCACGAGATCGCAGACGTCAGCCGTGCGCTCGCTGAGCACAAAGGCGCGTTGGGCGTGCCGCTGACCAAGGTCGGCTCCTACCTTGGCAAATTCGGCGAGATTATTTCACAGCAGCTCGAATCGCTGGGCGGCGAAGTTCTTCGCGGGCACGAGGTAATCTCCGCCCAGCGGACGACTGACGGTGATTGGTCGGTCCGTGCACGGTGCATCACCGATGGCACGTCGATCGTCTTGACCGCTAGGAATCTGATCCTCGCCACGGGTGGTCATCAGCCGGCGAAAGTAATTTCCGAAGAGCTCGTCGCCGGGCGGACGCTCGTCGACCGGTGCGGCGACCGGCTCATCCAGTCGGACACCGTCCTCAACCTCGGCGGACTCGAGTGGATCGCCGAATTGTTGCCGAAAGACCGGCCGGTCCGGATCGCGATCGTAGGCGGGTCGACGAGTGCCGCGACGTCCGCTGCGCTAATGCTACGCAATCCTCCCAATAAATATTTCCACGTCGACCGCGTCACGCTGCTGTCCCGGCGCCCGTTCCGCCTGTTCTATCCCTCGGCGGACGCGGCCCATGCCGATGGCTATCGAGATTTCAGCGACGCTGATATCTGCCCGCTTTCGGGCTTCGTCTACCGTCTAGCCGGACTGCGCCTCGAGGCACGCGAGCTCCTCATTCACGCACTCGGTATCGGCGGCCGTGCCGCCGACCCGCGGCTTGTGCTGCACCGCCTGACCGAGGGGTCCGACCAGGGTGCCGAAAACGTCCTCGATACCGCCGATCTGGTCGTCGCCGCGTTCGGCTACCAACCCAATGCGCTTCCGCTGTTCGATGAAGATGGGCGTGACATTCGCCTGCGCAGCGATTTCCCGATCCGCGGCCCGATGGTCGACGAGAACTGCCGGATCGTCACGTCGTCCGGAATGCCGCTCCGAGGCGTCTACGGTGTCGGCCTCGCGTCTGGCTTCATTCCCGCAGGACGGTTCGGCGGCGAGAAGAGCTTTCGTGGACAGGCGAATGGTTTGTGGACGTGGCAAAACCCCGTCGGCGAGATGATCGTCGATCAGCTGATGTCCGCGCCCGTCGACGCGGTGGAGGGTGCGCGAATCAGCGCGTGATCGGGCGGCCCGAAGAACGACGCCGGCAGCCCGCCCATCTTCGCGACGATCACGCGCTCGATCACCAGCGTCGGATCAATCATTGCTAGCTTCAGCGTGTGTCGACCGGCGGTCGGCACGTTGATCGAAGCGCGCATGATCCGGGCATTGACACGCGCGTTCACGGCATGCGCCACGCCGAGGAAGTCCTCCGCAGTCCGCCGTTCATCGGTGAATACTGTCAACACCTCGACGGGTTGCGCATCGACCGACACCGCGACCGACAGCCGCCGGCCGGGCTGGACTTCGAGCGTCGGGCCGGTGACGAGATCGATCGTATAGCTGCCGACCTCGGCGAAATAGACGGCGTATTCGAGCGACGGCGCGGGCGTGTCGGCATTGAACGAGGGCGCGGTCACCGGGAATACCGACAGCGCCGCCGCCTCGCGACCGTAATCGGGGATTGCCTCCCAGCTTATACCGCGCACCGCCGTTCGCCGCGAGGATGCGGTCGCCGGGAAGGAAAAGGGTCCAGCCAGTCCGCCATGGGCCCCGGTGGCGGCGCGAACCTGTTCGGCGGTCGCGCAGATCGCGACGAGGGAGACGATGATCGACCGGTCCGCGCCCTTGACGGTGATCGCCGCGGTCGACCGGCCGACCGGCGCGCGTGACCAGTCGACCTCGACCGCGTAGCGGCGATCGCGGTCGCCAGCACTGAACGCCTTGCCCAGTGTCAGCGTCACCCACGGCTGGTCGGCGATGACCGACACGGCGAGCGGGTCGGAGCCACGCGGAAACACGTCGATGAAGCTGGTCCGCGGCGACAGGCTGTCGAGCACCGGCAGCGCCGGCGGCAGGTAATAACCCGGCCACCCTTCGCGGGCACCGTCGACCGAAACACCGAAGCCCTCTCCCGGCGTGACATCCGCCTCAGTCAGGGGCGGCATGATGTTGCGCACCGGCGGATACCAGTCGAAATAGCCGATATGCGTCTGGTCCATCATGTGGTCCCATTTGCCGCCGGCAAGGACGTGATTGTACCGGTCGGACAGTTCGCGGTCGCGTGCGAAACGGCGGCGCACTTCGGCGGCTTCGGCGTCGACGCTAGCCCGCCCCTGCTCCGCCGCCCGCCGATTTCGCGCCGCGGCGATGTACATCTGGGTCAGGTTCGCACAGGCAAGGACCGGGTAAAGGACGAGTTCGAAAAAGGCGTCGCGCTGGTCGGGTCGCAGTCGCTGGTCGAGCACCGTCGCTCGCGCGACCAGTTCGTCCCACGCCGCCCAGACGCGCTCCGCCTCGCGAAAATGTTCGAGGCTGAAGGTTGCCGGGTTAAGCTGCTCGGGTTTGCACCAGGCGTTGTACTTCGCGTAGCGCGACAGCAGGTAAGCCGCTTCGTCGGCGTGATCCGCGCCGAATTGCTCCGCTGCCCAGTTGCGCGTCCAGCCGGCGATCTTGTCCTTCGTCACTGCCGCCGGGTTCCACGCCATCGCGATGAAGAACTCGATCGGCAGCTCGAGCGGCTTGAGGTCGCCGACGTTGGCGATCCAGATCCGGTCCGCGCCATAGTCGAGCGCAAGGTTCATCTGCTCCCAGATCTTCGGCAGCGGATTGCTGTTGATCCACTGGTACGAGAACGGGCCGCCGTGCATGTCCATGTGGAAGTAGATGCCGTATCCGCCGCTGCGCGAGCGCTCGGCCGGCGTCGGCAGCCGGCGCAGATTCCCGACATTGTCGTCGGAGAACATCACCGTCACGTCATCGGGAAGCTTCAGGCCGCCGTCATAATATTTGAGCACTTCGGTGAACAACATCCAGACCTGCGGCACGCTCGACGCCGGCCGGCCCATCTCGCGCGCGATGATCCCGCGCTGGTCGGCGATAATCCCTTCGAGCAGGCCGATGTCGGATTGCAAACTGCCGGTGCTTTCGAGCGCGACGTCGCCGTCGCCGCGCATCCCGATCGTGACCACGACCTCGTTATCGCGGTTGCGCGCGATGCCTTCGCGGAAGAATTCGTGGATCACCGGGCGGTTCGTCGCGTAATTCCACTGGCCGTTGCCGAGATGCGCCTGGCGGTCGGTCCATTCCTTGTGCGCGCGCATCATCGGCTCGTGATGCGAGCTTCCCATCACGATGCCGAAGTCCTCGGCCAGCGCCGGATTGCCGGGGTCGTCCTCGACAAAGGCGTTGTTCCACATCGCCGGCCACAGATAGTTGGCGCGCAGGCGGAGCATCAGCTCGAACAGCCGGCCATAAAATTCCCGGTTCATTCCGCCGAATTTCTCGGTGGTCCAACCCGACAGGCAGGGCGCCTCGTCGTTGAGGAAGATGCCGCGATACCTGACCGCAGGCGAGTTCTGAACATAGCGGCCATAAGCGACGCCGACATGATCACGTCGCACCACGGGGACGTCCGCCCACCAGTACCACGGCGAGACACCGATCGCGCGCGACACATCGTAAATGCCGTAGATGGCGCCGCGCTTGTCGCTGCCGACGATGACGAGCGCCTCTGCGACGCCCGGCATCGGATGGGCGACGGTCTCGACGAGGAATGCCTCCCATTTGCCCCGGATCGCGTCGACGTTCAGCCTGCCGGCGCGGACCAGCGCATCGACCGCCGGGCTATGGCCGAGCGAGCCGACGATGACGATCCGCTCCACCGCGGCGATCGGCCCCGACAGGATTTGCGCGGGCGCCCCCGTCACGCGTCCGATATCGGTCGCCAGATCGCCTGCGGCCCGCCGGACGCCCGGCAGTTCGCCGAGATCGACGTGGATTGGCGTGGCCTTTCCGTTGCCCGATGCGAGCGGGAACACCGACTTGCCCGTCTCGCCGAACCGCACGGCCGCGGCGAGCGGCGACGCGAGGAGGCCCGCCGCAAATCCGCCAATCATGTCTCGCCGGGTGATCATAGCGCGCTGACGATCAAACTCGGGAGCGGGCGACTACCCAATCCCAAAGGCCCGACACAAACTAGAAGGTGCCACGGAGGCCGACGAGGAACTGCCGCCCCGGCTTGTACTGGGTGAAGGTATTGTTCGAGAACTGAAAGTAGGATCGCAACGTCGCGTCGGTGAAGTTCGCGATGTTGACCGTCAGCTGCGGCAGGTGCTTGACCCCGAAGATCTTGTCGAGATCGAACGCCGACGAGAAGTCGTAGGTCGTATAGTCGCTCGCGAACAGCGCCGCCGCGGTCACGCCGTTCTGGTTGGCCCCGCTGCTCTGCGACCCCTGCCGCGAGGTGGTGGAAACGCGCAGCATGACACCGTGGTTCTCGTAATATCCGGTGATGTTGTAGGTGACCGGTGCCACCCCGTACGCGATTGCCGGGCCGTTGCTCGACTGGTCGACGATGGTGGCATTGGCGTTGAAGCCGAAGCCCGTCACTCCGATCCGGCTGGTCAGGAAGTCGAGCGGCTGGACCCACTGGAACTCGAGCCCGTCGATCTTGAGCCGATTGGGGACGTTGACCTGCGAGGTCACCTGCACCGTTGCCGCCCCCGGGCCGCCGCGCGACGTGATGGCGACCTGCTGGGTCGGGTTCAGCGTGTCGAAAGTGATGCCGTATTGGGCGAGCGCACTGAACGGGACCGTCGTCACGAACTGGTTGGTGAAGCCCTCGATCGACTTGCGGAACGCGCTGAAGCCGATCAGGCCTTCGTGGCCGGTGTAATATTCGAAGCCGAGATCGATGTTGGTCGACAGATACGGCTTGAGCGAGGGATTGCCGATGCTCGCCTGATCCGCCGATGGTGCATTGAAGGTCACCCCCGGCAACTGCGCCGACGGATCGGGACGCGTCATCGTCTTCGACGCGGCGGCGCGGATCACGGCGTGCTGGCCGATGTCGAACGCGAGGTTCGCCGCGGGCAGCCAGTCAGTGTAGGTGTTGCGGGTGTACACCTGCGTGACGAGGTTCGGGTAGCGCGCGCCGTCGGGGAGCGAGCCACCGCCAGCCGGAGCGTTGCGCGGGTCGGGCAGCGACACCAGCCCGCCGATCGTCTGCTCGGTGTTCACATAGCGCACGCCGGCGCTGTAGCGCAGGGCGTTGTCGCCGAGATTCTGGACACCGCTGACGACGGCAAAGGCCGACTTGACGATTTCGCGGATGTAACCGCCGCTCGCACCGGTGGTCGAGGCACCGACCTGCGGTTCGCTATCGTGGAACTTGGCGTAGTTGGTCGCCGCAGCGAAGGCGGGGAAGTTGACCGTTACGAAGCCCGCCGGGCCCGGCGTGAGATAGGTCGGCAACACCCCGGTGGGGACCAGCGAGCCGCCATATGTCACCGGCCCGACCGCGCCGGTGGTGAAGCCGGTGCCATAGCCCGGATAGGTCGGATACCCGGCCGGCGCCACGCCCGGAGCGTTCAGGCCCGAGCAGGGCGGCTGCGTGTTGGGCGACGGCACATAAGCGCTGGGGTTATTCCCGCAGACCGCGTTCTGATACGCTTGGCTGTTGTCGTAGCCGCTGATCTGGCGCGAGGTGTCGTCATAGGCACCGCCGATCTTCAGGTTGAGATTGGTGCCGCCCCAGACGAGGTCGCCGCGGACGCCCTTGGTGACGTTGACCCGGCGCTCGTCGGCGATGCTGACGCGATCGTTGGCATTCCAGCCGAAATTGGCCGGGTTGTTGAGATCGAGGCTGCTGACGATCGAGGGCACGCCGCCGGTATTGGCATAGGTCACCGTCGTGCCGGCGCCGAGCGGGGTGCTCGGCCCGACCGTCGGGCTTTCGCGATGGAAGGTACTGCGCGCGTAATTGCCCTGAACGCTGAGCTTGAGGTTGCCCTTGATGCTCCATTCGCCGCCGGGATTGACGCTGATCAGGTCGGTGGTCTCGATGTACGGGCGGAATTCATCAAAAAACTGCGTGTTGGCGAAGGTGCCGCCAGTCACCGTGCAACCCGCGCTGCAATCCGTCTTGTCGAATGTCAGGTTGAGCGGAATGATGGCGCTGTTGCGCACCACCCAGTTCATGTCCTCACGGATCAACTTGTTGTGCTTATAGCCATACAGGCCATCGACGTAAAAATTGAGCGTGTCGGTCGGCCGCCATTCGGCGCTCAGGATCGCATTGATCCGGTCGCGCGTGCCGCGTTCGTCCGACGTCCGGCCGAGCCGCGGCAGAAGTCCGTTATCGATCTGCTGGATGGTTGCGCCGGGATTGTGCGCGAGCAGGAACGCCTGATCGATGACGGTGCCGGCGACGAGGCCCCCGCCCGCGCCGACGGGCACGACTGCCGGG
Organism: Sphingomonadaceae bacterium; assembly: GCA_043745075.1. Lineage (GTDB taxonomy): Bacteria > Pseudomonadota > Alphaproteobacteria > Sphingomonadales > Sphingomonadaceae > Polymorphobacter_B. The sequence goes on along the minus strand of JAYTTV010000269.1, from coordinate 4,533 downwards.
ATCGTCCAGTTACCGCCGCCGGTGGCGTTGCACCCCGACGCCGCACCGCACTGCGCGGCGCTCAGGTTCGGATTGGTATAGCCAATCGTCTCGAAGCCTTTTGTGTCGGTGTGGAAGTGCTGCCCCGACACACCGGCGAGAATGCCGATCGTGTCATTGTGCCAGCTGCCGATCAGCGAGCCGCGCTGTCCGATCGCACTTGCATCACCAAGCTTCGCGCCTTGGATATTGTAGGACAAATAATTCTGCGCGCGGTCGAACGGTCGAGCCGAGCCGATGTCGATATTACCCGCCGCACCGCCTTCGAGCAGATCGGCCGAATAGCTCTTGTTGACCGTCAGCTTAGTGAAGAGATCGGTCGGGAAAAAGCTCAGGTCGACCGATCGATCAGTACCCTGCGCGTCGGTCGCGCCCGATGACGAGATCGCGATCGGGGCTCCGTTCAGGGTGACATTGGTGAAGTTGGAGCCAAGCCCGCGGATCGCGACGTTGGTGCCTTCGCCAGTAATATCGCGCGTGATCGTAATGCCGGGAATACGATTGAACGATTCAGCGATGTTGGTGTCGGGGAATTTGCCGATATCTTCAGCGAAGATCGAATCGCTGAAGTTGCTCGACGTGCGTTTGGCGTTCGTCGAGAGTTCGAGGCTGTTCCGGTAACCCGTAACGACGATGTCCTCTACGGCTGCCGAACTCGTGTCGGCCGCCGCGCCCGCGACGACTGGTGCCGAGGCGCCTTGTTGAGGCGCGGCGGCGCTCTCATCGGGCACGTTGGTTTGCACGGGTGCGCTTTCGCTGCCCGTTGCTGGCCTCGACGCCGGAGCGACGGCCAGTGGCGGGACCGGCACCGACTGGGCCAGCGCCAAGTGCGCGAACATGCTCGAAAGGATTGTTGCGCCACGGAGGCCGTGCCGCGTCAGGCGCATTGCACTGAACGAAATCATCTGATCTTCCCCTTCAGACCGCATGCGCCATTCTGTCGAGGCGCTATGGTTGCGCTACCATGACTGACAGCAACGCCCAGCTCTGTCACACCGGACGGGCTTTTTTGTCAGACCAATAAGGCTGTCATGCCAAGACGCTTCGCCATCGACCTGGGGCTGTCGCGGTTGAACGAGACATGCAGGCCGGAGCGCGCCTGCCAGCCGTTTGATGATAGCTTCTTAATCAATCGGGTGGCTCAGTGCGCTACGTGTGGCAGGCAGACGCCGCCGTCACCAGGCCAGCAGGCCTGCCGACGACAACGGATCGCCAGGTCGCAGCCGACTCGGACAACATGCCAACACGGAACCGAGTGGTGACTTCGCTAAACCGCGCCGACGCGCGTGACGTGTTTAGCGCGACCGGCCGCGTGCCGCTACCGGCCACAATGCGCGTAAAGTGTCCCCCTGAACGACGTGATACGTGTCGTACAAATTGACGGTCGGGTCGCAGTGCGGCGCGGCGAACGTGACGATTTCGGCAAGTCCCGGGACCTTGCCTTCGGGGACAAGCAACGCGCCGTGCTCGTCGCCCATGAAGAAATACTTCGACCCTGCCGGGGCGCCGGCGACGACCAGCGGCGGGTCGGCATCGGTCGAAAACGCCTTGAAGCCGCCGTCTACGGTGGCCATTCCGGTCGCGTTGTTGCTGACCACGCGGGTATCGATCATCAGCGCGGTTTCGAACGGTGATCCGCTGTCGTCGCCGGTCAGGTCGCACGCGAGATACTGGCTGTCCATAAAAACGTACGAGCCGACCTGGAGCTCGGTAAACAGATCGAGCGTCGCGTCGATGCGGTGGGTGCCGGTGCCACCGCCGGTGACGATGCCCGGCTTGCCGCCTGCCTCGGTCAGCGCCGAGATCACTTCGCGCACGAAGTTCGCGCGGTCCGTCATCGATGTGGCGCGGTCGGCGTAGCCTTCGATGTGCTGCTGCATCCCGCAATAGCATTGCACCCCGGCATAGCTCAGCCCCGGCTCGCTGCGGATCGCCTCGAACAGCGCGACCGCCGCGGCGGGCGAGCCGACGCCGGTGCGGCGGATGCCGGGGTCGATGTCGATGATCACGCTCAGCGGCTTGCCGCCCGCTACCGCCCGGCCGAGTGCGTGGACGTTGTCGATATTGTCGACGACACACATCAGGCCGTCGACCCGCGCGTTGAGCGCGACGAGCCGCGCGATCGCGGGCGGCGACACCACCGGCGACGTGATGTGCAGGCCGTGTATCCCGCCGTCGGCGAGGACCTCGGCCTCGCCGAGCTTGGCGCAGCACGCGCCGATCGCCCCTGCCGCGACCTGGCGGCGGGCGATCTCGGGGCTTTTGTGGGTCTTGGCATGGGGCCGCAACTGGAGGCCGTTGGCGGCGGCGAATTCGGCCATGCGCGCGATATTGCGGTCGAGCGCATCGAGGTCGACGACGAGCACCGGTGTGTTGAAGTCGCGGCGCGAACCCTGGCGGTCGATCAAATGGCCGTGCAGTTCTTCGTCGGTCATGCGGCGGCTCCCTCGGCGATGCCAAACAACGCGGTCAGATGGTCGTTGGCGAACTTCGCCTGCGGGTCGGCTTCGGCGCGAACGCGAAGATAGTCCGGCGTCCGCGGATAAAGGCGGTGGACGTCGGCGGTGGTCAGCGTGTGCCGCTTCGCCCAATGCGGCCGGCCGCCGCCGCGCTGGAGGATGGTTTCGATCTCGGCGAACGCCGCCGTCCACGGCATCTTGGCATATTGGTGGAACGAGATCGACGCGCACGGCCCGTTGTTGAACGGGCTCATCCAGATGTCGTCGGCGGCGGTCAGGCGGAACTCGAAGGGGAAGGCGATCGGCATCCGCTTGCGCCGGATGTAGTTGATCGCCTCCTTGAGCACGTCGATACCATTGGCGCGCGGCAGTTCATATTCCATTTCCTCGAAGCGGATCGTGCGTTCCGAAGGAAATATCTTGTACGCCGGGCCGACGCGGCGGGTGGGCTTGGCCGAGGCGCGCATCATCAGCCGCTGGAGTGTCGGGATCATGCGATTGGCGGCAGCCCCGAGGTCGCAGACGAGCCGGAATACCGTTTCGTCGATGTCCTTGCCGTCATGATAGTCGCCCTCGGGTTCGACCGGGTGGAGCGTCTTGAAGATGACGTGGTCGGAATAGGGGAAAACGAAGAACTCCATGTGCCGGGTCGTCGCGCCGAGTTCATCGATCCCCTCGGCGATTTCGGCGAGCGGCCGCCGCTCGACCCGCTCCTCGAGGTGGTACGCCGGGAGGACGTGAATCCGGATCGCCACCGCGACGCCGAACAAGCCGAGCGAAAGCCGCTGCGCCTCGTATAATTCGGTGCGCTGGTCCGGACCGCATTCGACGATCGTGCCGTCGGCTTGCATCAGCCGGAAGCCGCACGCCTGCGTCGCGATGCTCCCGAGATCAGCACCGGTGCCGTGCGTCCCGGTGGCGGTCGCCCCGGCGAGCGATTGCGGGTTGATGTCGCCCTGATTGATCAGCGACAGGCCTTCCGCCCATAACGCCGAGGTGAGCCGGTCGAGCCCCCACCCTGCCGGTGCCCAGACCGTGCGGCGGTCGGGCGCGACCTCGATACTGCCGTCGTAGCCGGCGAGGCTGATCAGCGTGCCCTCGGTCGCGCACAGGGGCATGAACGAGTGCCCCGCGCCGACAACGCGGACCTTGCGCGCCTGCACGACGAGGCTAGCGAGTTCGTCTGCTGACCTTGGACGGGCCACGCGCGCCGGCTCGGCGACGACGCTGCCCGACCAGTTTTGCCACTGGCTCACCCGCGAAACTCCCTGAGTTATGCGATTACGATAGCTGGAACTACCGTTCTTGCAAGCTGCTCCCTAGTCGAAGCTGTCGAAATACAGTGCGAACAAACGACACACCTCGACGTTGAGGAGGTCGGCGTCGCGGTCGGGCTCCTCGACGACCATCTCGCTCGCGGCGTAGCTCAACTCGATCATCATCCGCATGGCGACACGCAACCGCGCCTCGGGCGTGTTCGGATAGCGCACGCGGACCGTGTCGAGAAAACGCTCGGCGACCATGTCGCGCGAAGCAAAGCGTAGTCGCTGGAGCATCGGCACGGCGCGCAACGCCCGTCCGATCGCCGCGCCGCCGGGGAAGCGCCGGGTGATCGCGACGACCTCGCGCTGCAGGTCGATGCTCTTGGCCAATCGCTCGTCGCTGATACCGTCGAGGCCCCCACGGTCGAGCCAGCCGAGCACCGCGCGATCCTGTTCGTCCATCAGCCGATCGCCGAGGACTTTGAGGATCGCATATTTGTTGGGAAAATAGCGGTAAAGCGCGGGCGGGGTCAGCCCGGCACGGCCACAGATCGCGTTGGTCGTCAGCTGCTCGAAACCAACCTCGCGAAGCATTTCACCCGCGGTGGCGAGAACCACTTCGTACGTGTCGAGCGACCGCGCCTGTGTCGGCTGCAGCTTGGTGTCGAGCGCGATACCGGCGGGTTTGTGCGCCGCAGTCGCCGCGTTAGCGATTTTGACCGCCTTCGCGGCAGTATTCGATGGCATCGCCAGCTCCAGAGGTTTGGCGACCG
>JAYTTV010000268.1:0-13274 GCA_043745075.1 Sphingomonadaceae bacterium | reverse complement strand
CGGCGTGGTACTGGCACTTCGTCGACGTCGTCTGGCTGTTCCTGTTCATCGCGATCTACTGCTGGGGCAGCCACTTCGGCGCGGCGGTGGGCGCGGCGGCGGGTTGACCCGCCCGCTGGCGCAGCCGGCGCTGCGCGGGGCAGTTCTTGGGCTTTGTCCCCGTTGCGGCGCCCGGGGGCTGTTCAGGGGCGTCGCCAGTTTCGCTCCGCTTTGCCTTGCGTGCGGTCTCGATTATGCCGCGTTCGATGTCGGCGATGCTGCGGCGCCGTTCCTGATCTTCCTCGTCGGCGCGGTCGTGGTTGTCGGCGCGATCTGGCTCGAACTCAGCCGCTCGCCGCCGTGGTGGGTTCACGTCGTGCTGTGGGTGCCGCTCACCGTCGGGCTGACGCTGGCGCTGCTCCGCGTCGCGAAGGGCATCCTCCTCGCGCTCGAATATAAGAACGATGCCCGGCTCGGACGCGCCGAATGAGGCGGCCCAAGTGAAGCGCCTGCCACTCGGCGCGACCCTCCTCACGCTGCTGATGGTGCCGGTCCTGATCGGCCTCGGGATCTGGCAGCTTCACCGGCGCGAGTGGAAGCACCAGCTCATAGCCCGGCTCGAGGCGGCGAAGACGCTGCCGCCGGTGACGCCGCACGACTATTACCGCGCGATGATCGGGCTCGCCGACCTCCAGTATCGCCGCGCCGAGCTCGACTGCCGCCCCGGCCGCGTCGCCCCGTACGACGTCAAGGGCGGAACGAGCGCCGGAGGAGATGAGGGCGGGCAGGGCGGCTTCCTCGTCCTCGTCGACTGCAACGATCCGGCGCGCCACGCCAAGCCCGACCTCGTCGTCGTCGCCGGGTGGACGCTGCGCCCCGATACGATCAAGCAGTTCGACCTCGACACGCATTTCAGCGGCACGCTGATCGAGCATCCGTACGGCACCGAGCCGGGGCGGCCGCAGTTCATGCTGATCCCAACGACCGCCGCGCCGGGGCTGCTGCCGTCGCGGGTGCCGGTCCCCGACGACCTGCCTGACAATCATCTGAGCTACGCGCTGCAGTGGTTCGCCTTCGCCGCGACGCTCGGGGTGATCTACGCGATCTATGTCCGGCAGTGGCGGCGGCGCAGCTGATCCCGCCCCGCCTTGCTCCCGCCGCACCGCGCCGCTAGACCGACGGCCCCATGGACTATGTCAGCACGCGCGGGGCCGCGCCTTCCCTCGATTTCGAAGCGGTCACCCTCGCCGGGCTGGCTCCCGACGGCGGGCTGTATGTTCCTGCGATGTGGCCCACGCTGTCGCACGCCGAGATCGCCGGGCTGGCGGGGCTGAGCTACGTCGAGACCGCGGTCCGCGTCTGCGCGCGGTTCGTCGGCGATGCGCTGAGCGAGGACGAGCTGCGCCGCCTGCTGACGACCGCCTATGCCGGGTTCAGCCACGCCGCGGTCGCGCCGCTCAAGCAGCTCGACGATCGCAACTGGCTGCTCGAATTGTTCCACGGCCCGACGCTCGCGTTCAAGGACGTCGCGATGCAGGCGCTCGGGTTGTTGTTCGAGACCTTCCTCGGGCGGCGGACCGGACATCTGACGATCATCGGTGCGACGAGCGGCGACACCGGGTCGGCGGCGATCCATGCGCTCGCGGGCCGCGCGCACCTCGACGTCTTCATGCTCCACCCGCTCGGGCGCGTCACCGACGTCCAGCGGCGGCAGATGACGACGGTGCAGTCGCCGAACGTGTTCAACATCGCGGTCGAAGGGAATTTCGACGACGCGCAGGCGCTGGTCAAGGCGATGTTCAACGATCCCGGCTTTGCCGGCACGTACCGGCTGGCGGCGGTCAATTCGATCAACTGGGCGCGGCTGATGCTTCAGATCGTCTATTATTTCTACGCCGCCGTCCGCCTCGGCGCACCCGAGCGCAAGGTCAGCTTCAGCGTCCCGACGGGCAATTTCGGCGATGTCTTCGCGGGCTATGTCGCGGCGCGGATGGGGCTGCCGATCGGCAAGCTGATCGTCGCGACCAACGTCAACGACATCCTCCACCGCGCGCTGAGCGCGGGCGATTATTCGGTCGGGCATGTCGAGGCGACCGCCGCGCCGTCGATGGACATTCAGGTCAGTTCGAACTTCGAGCGGCTGCTGTTCGACCTGTACGGACGCGACGGCGCGGCGACGGGGGCGGCTATGGCGGGGTTCGAGGCAAGCAAGCGCCTCGACCTGACACCGGCGATGCGCGCCGAGGCGGCGGCGCTGATGGTCAGCGCGCGGGTCGACGCCGATGGCATGGCGCAGGCGCTGCGCTGGGCGGCGTCGGAGTGCGGCGAGCTCGTCGATCCGCATACCGCGATCGGGCTGTCGGCGGCGCGCGACCTCGCGGGTGATATCGACGGCCCGATCGTGACGCTGGCGACCGCGCACCCGGCGAAGTTCCGCGACGCGGTCGAACGCGCCTCGGGCCAGCGCCCGCAACTGCCGTCGCGCGCCGCCGGGCTGTTCGACCGCGAGGAGCGCTTCGCGACACTTCCGGCCGACTTGCACGCGGTCGAGGCGTATATCGCCGAGCGGGCGACGGCACGATGACGACCCGGCTCACCACCCTCGCCAACGGCGTCCGCGTCGTCACCCGGTCGATGCCGCACGTCGAGACCGTCGCGCTCGGGCTCCACGTCGACACCGGTGCGCGGTCGGAGACAGAGGCGACCAACGGCGTCGCGCATTTGCTCGAGCATATGGTGTTCAAGGGCACCGCGACGCGGTCGGCGCGGCGGATCGCCGAGGAGATCGAGGACGTCGGCGGCTCGCTCAACGCCTATACCGCGCGCGACATGACGGTGTTCCACGCGCGCCTGCTGAGCGGCGACACGCAGTTGGGCATGGAGATGATCGCCGACCTCGTCCGCGCGCCGCGCTTCGAAGAGGACGAGCTCGAGCGCGAGAAAGCGGTCGTGCTGCAGGAACTCGGCGAGGCGCGCGACACCCCCGACGACATCGTCTTCGACCATCTCCAGGCCGCTGCGTTCCCCGGCCAGTCGATCGGGCGGTCGATCCTCGGCTCCGAAGCGAGCATCGCCGCGCTGACCTCGCGCGACCTGCGCGACTGGCTCGACGTCCAGTATCGTGGCGGGTCGTGCATCGTCGCGGCGGCGGGCAAGGTCGATCACGACGCGCTCGTCACGCTGAGCGCGGCGCTGTTCGGCGACCTCGCCCCCGGCGTCCGCCCCGAAACCGCCGCGGCGGTGTTCGCCCCCGGCGTGATCCACGACCGGCGCAAGTTCGAACAGGCGCACCTCACCCTCGGTCTGCCGGCGCCGGGGATCCACGACCCCGATTTCGACGCGATCGCGCTGTTCGTCACCGCAGTCGGCGGCGGTGCGTCGTCACGGCTGTTTCAGGAACTCCGCGAGGAGCGCGGCCTCGCGTATTCGGTCTATGCCTCGACGACGCCGTACGCCGATGCCGGGCTGTTCTCGGTCTATCTGGCGACGGCGAAGAAGGACGCGGCGCGGGCGATGGACCTCGCGGTCAAGGTCCTCGGCGAGACGGCGAGCGCGCTGCGCCCCGACGAGCTCGCGCGGGCGAAGGCGCAGGTCCGCGCGGGCGTGCTGATGAGCCTCGAATCGCCGGGCGGCTGGGCCGAATATCTCGCGCGGCAGCTGCTCGCGCACGGCCACGTCAAGACCCCCGCCGACATCGTCGCGCGGATCGAGGCGGTCGACCTCGACGCCGTCCGCGCCGCCTCGGCACGGATGATCGCCGGGCCGTATGCGGTCGCCGACGTCGGCGCCGCGGCGCTCAAGCGCGCAGCGTAAGGCTCGTTACTGCGCGGTGTAGGCGAGGCGGAGCCCGTCGGCGCTCGGGGTGACGGCGATCGGCCCGGCGACGGCGGCGATGACCCCGGCGAGCGCGGCGCGCGATGCGGTGACCTCGCCCCCGGCAAGTGCCGCCGCGACCCCCGGGTCGAGCCGGACCTTCGCTCCGCTCAGCGTCACGCCTTTATTGTCGACTGCGATCCGCCCGCCCGCCGGCGCGGCTTCGGCGGCGCACATCGCGAGGCCGAGCAGCATCGCGGCGTGGCCGGAATCGCGCGGCGTCGCGGTCCAGTCGAGCGTCGTCGCGTCGCGGGTCTTGAGCCACGCCGCGAGCAGCCCGCGCGCCGGTTCGGCCTCCTCGGGCGGCGCGAGGATGAAGCGGTGGAGGCGGAGCGACGCCACCGCGCTCGCCGCGCCATCGGCGATCAGCGCGCGAAGTTCGGGGTCGCCGTCCTCGAGCAGGTCGATGCCGGTCGAGATCGCGCCGATCGGCCCGGCGAGATCGTGCGTCAGGCGCATCGCCACGAGCGCCGCAAGTGTCGTCATCGTTGAATCACCCCGGTTACGACTGCAGCGACGGCGAACGCGCCGAGCGCGATCGCGGTGCCCTTGTTGAGCTTCGACAAATGGCCGTCGTTGATCCGCCCGCGCAGCCGCCGCGCGACGCTGGTCACCGCCAGCCACCACAGCATCGACCCGGTGAAGGTCCCGGCGACGACCATCGCTGCGTTGAACAAATGCGCAGGCGAATCGTGGCCGATATCGCTGAAGCCGACCGCGCCGAACGCACCGATGAAGAACAGGATCGTCGCCGGGTTGGTCAGCGTCAGCGTCAGCGTCGCGAGCGCCATCCGCAGCGCCGACACCTGGTCCTCGTCGCCGCGCAGCTTGGGCTCCGACCGCCAGATGAACACCGCGAAGACGAGCATGATCAGCCCGCCGCTGAGCCGGATGGCGAGCGCGTGGTCGGCGAGCAGCTGGGTCACCGCACTGACCCCGAACGCCGCCGCCGCCGCGAACAGCGAATCGCCGACCGCGCCGCCCGCGCCGAGCAGCAGTGCCCCCGCGGTATGCGCGGTCACCGTCCGCTGGATGACGAGCAAATTGACCGGGCCGACCGGCGCGGCGGACGCGATCCCGATCAGCGCACCCATCGGGAAATACAGCGTCGACAAGATACTCATCGCAACTCGCTCACCGCTTCACTGGGTTTCGATCGCGCGCAGCCCGAGCGCGATCAGTCGCCCGTCGGTCGTCTGGGTGAGTTCGAACTCAAGGCGCTGCCCGGCCTCGATCATGCCGAACGGCGAGCGCGCGACCGCCGACAGATGGACGAAGACGTCGCGCGGACCGGCGTCGGGACGGATGAAGCCGAACCCCTTGCGAGGGTCGAACCACTTGACCTCGCCGGTCGCCATTCAGGCGGCAACCAGCGTGACCGGAGCAAAGCGTCCATGCACCGGGCCATCGGCGACGACGCGCCATGCTGCGACGGTATTTGCCGCGGCGATGAGCCACAATTTGCCGTCCTCGACCGCGCGCGCGGCGTCGGTGATCGAAGGCTCGGTCGAGCCGTTGGGGTGCGAATGATACCAGCCGAGCACCTTGCGCCCCGCCGCCCGGGCTGTCCGATGCGCGCGGAGCAATGCCGCCGGGTCGATCTCGAACGCGCGCTCGGGGTGCGCCGCGACGTTGGCCGTCGCCTCGGCGGCGTCGATCGCGGCGTCGCCATACACGATGCCGCATGCTTCGGCAGGTGTGGCGCGGCGAGCATGGTCGAGGATCGAAACCAGCGCGGTGCTTGCAATCGCCATCTTCATCCCGACATCGGCTAGGCGATGGGGGAAGAAATGTCGACAGCGGTGGCGGTGACCGTCACGTCCGAGATGGCGGGGTGGCGGATCGACCGCGCGCTTGCCGTGCTGATCCCGACGATGTCGCGCGAGCGGTTGAAGGCGCTGATCGGCGCTGGCCAAGTCACCGGGGCGAACGGCGCCCACCAGCGCGATCCCGCGCGCAAGGTCGCCCCCGGCGATGCGCTGACCGTCGTCGTCCCGCCCGCGACGACCCCTGACGCGCTCGCGCAGGACATCCCGCTGACGATCGTCTTCGAGGACGACCATCTGCTCGTCGTCGATAAGCCGGCCGGGCTCGTCGTCCACCCGGCCGCAGGCAACCTCGACGGGACGATGGTCAACGCGTTGCTCCATCACTGCGCCGGGCGGCTGTCGGGGATCGGCGGCGTCGCCCGCCCCGGCATCGTCCACCGCATCGACAAGGACACGTCGGGACTGCTCGTTGTCGCCAAGACCGACCCGGCGCACGAGGCACTGTCGCGCCAGTTCGCCGCGCACACCGTCGAGCGCCGCTACACCGCCGTCGTCGGCGGCCAGCCGGTCCCCGCCGACGGCACGATCACCGGCTCACTCGCCCGGTCGTCCGCCAATCGGCAGAAAATGGCGATCGTCGCTGAAGGTCGGGGCAAGCATGCCGTGACACATTATCGCACTGTAACGCCGCTCGCCGACGCGGCGAAGATCGAGTGCCGCCTCGAAACGGGAAGGACGCATCAGATCAGGGTTCACATGGCATCGATCGGGCATCCGCTCATCGGCGACCCGGCGTACGGACGGACCCTGAAGCCGCATCGGGCCGTTCTGTCGGAGCTTGGTTTCGCGCGCCAGGCGCTGCACGCGGCGACACTAGGGTTCGTACATCCTGTCACCCAAGAAAAACTTTCGTTCCATTCCGACCTGCCGCGCGATATAGTGGACTTAATCGGTCGTCTTTCATTGTGAACGACCGGCAAGGGAGCCTTATGGCCACGACGAAGAACCTGCCTGCGAAGACCTCGATCCCGACGATGGGAGGCGAGGCCGGACTCAATCGCTATCTGTCCGAAATCCGCAAATTTCCGCTGCTCGCCCCCGAGCAGGAATATATGCTCGCCAAGCGCTGGGCCGAACATCAGGACCCCGAGGCTGCCGCCAAGCTGGTGACCAGCCACCTGCGTCTCGTTGCCAAGATCGCAATGGGTTACCGCGGCTATGGCCTGCCGGTCGCCGAGTTGATCTCCGAAGGCAACATCGGGCTCATGCAGGGCGTCAAGAAGTTCGACGCCGAACGCGGCTTCCGCCTTGCAACCTATGCGATGTGGTGGATCCGCGCGTCGATTCAGGAATTCATCCTGCGCTCGTGGAGCCTCGTCAAGATCGGCACCACCGCCAACCAGAAGAAGCTGTTCTTCAACCTCCGCCGGATGAAGGGCAAGATCAACGCGATGGAGGACGGCGACATGAAGCCGGCCGACGTCACCAAGATCGCGACCACGCTCGGCGTCACCGAGACCGAAGTCATCTCGATGAACCGCCGCATGGCGATGGGCGGCGACACTTCGCTCAACGCCCCGCTGCGCGAGGAGGGCGAAGGCGAGTGGCAGGACTGGCTGACCGATACCGGTCCGATCCAGGACGAGATCGTTGCCAACGAGCAGGAAAAGACCCAGCGGCATGAGCTGCTGGTCGATGCGATGAGCGACCTCAACGACCGTGAGAAGCACATCCTGACGCAGCGCCGCCTGATCGACGATCCCGAGACGCTCGAGGAACTGTCGCAACAATACGGCATCAGCCGCGAGCGCGTCCGCCAGATCGAGGTCCGCGCGTTCGACAAGCTCCAGCGCGCGATGCGGACGCTCGCGGGCGAGCGGCGGCTGCTGCCCGAGCCCGCGTAACATCGCCTTCGACGCGGTTATCGTCGGCGGGGGCGCCGCCGGCCTCGCCGCCGCCCGGCGGCTGGCCGACTGTGGCGCGCGCGTCATCGTGCTCGAAGCCGGCGACCGGGTCGGCGGACGCGCGCATACCGTCATCCGCGAAGGCTATGCGCTCGATCTCGGTTGCGGCTGGCTGCATTCGGGCGAGCGCAATCCGTGGACCAGGGTCGCCGAAGCCGCGGGGTTGATCGTCGACCGCTCGCCCGCGCGCTGGGACATGCAGTGGCGCGACCTCGGCTTCCCGCCTGCCGATCAGGCGGCGTTCGGCGCGGCGTTCGCTGCGTTCGACGAGGAGGTCGAGCGGCGGGCCGACTTGCCCGACGTGCCGCTCGCCGATGCGCTTCCTGCTGCAGGCGCGTGGGCGGGGGCAGTCGATGCCGTGGTCGGCTATCTCGACGGCGTCGAGGCGGGGGCGGTGTCGCTCCACGACCATGCCGCGTTCGATGCCGCCGCCTCGGACAACAACTGGCGCGTCCGCGAAGGCCTCGGCGCTGCGGTCGCCAGCCTCGCCGCCGGGCTCGATATCCGGCTGAACACTCCGGTGTCTGCGATCGCTGTGGACAACGACGCGGTCCGCGTGATGACGTCTACCGGCGTCGTCGAGGCCGCGACGGCGATCGTCACCGTCTCGACTGCGGTGCTCGCCCAGATCGCTTTCACCCCGGAGCTGCCCGATCATCGTGCTGCTGCCACCGACCTGCCGCTTGGCGATGTTGGCAAGGTCTTCCTCCACGTCGACGGACCGACCGACTTCCCCGTCGACGGCCACCTTCGCGGCCATCCGCGCGCGCTGCGCTCGGCGAGCCACCGCCTGCGCCCGTTTGGCTGGCCGATCATCGAAAGCTACTTCGGCGGTCCCTACGCCGCCGACCTCGCCGCCGCGGGTCCGGCGGCGGCGGTCGACGCGATGGTCACCGAGCTTTGCGGCTTGCTCGGGTCGGACTGGCGCCCACGGTTCCGGCCCTTGGCGGTCAGCGGCTGGCGCGCCGAGCCGTTCGTCGGCGGCGCGTGGAGCCATGCCCGCCCCGGCCGTCGCGCCGCGCGCCGCACCATCGTCGAGCCGGTCGCAGGCCGTTTGTTCTTCGCCGGGGAAGCAGGCGCGCTCGACGACGTCGGCACCGCGCACGGCGCGCATGCCACCGGCGACGCTGCGGCAACCGCCGCGCTCGCCATCTTGAAGCAACACGCCTTGACGCAACCCGAAGCTGTCGCCCAATAGCGGTGGGTCAGGGGAGAGCCGGGTGGTGCGAACGGTCGGCTGGCTCCTCGGCAAGCTCCTTACCGTGGCCATCGTCGCCGTGCTGGTCGCGGTTGCCTGGGCGCTCGCCTACCGCTGGATCGACCCGCCGATCACCGTGCCGATGATCCGCGACGCGCTCGCCGGGCAGCACGTCGAGCGGAGTTGGGCGCGGCTCGACCAGATCGCACCGGCGATGCCGCGTGCGGTGATCGGAGCCGAGGATTCGACTTTCTGCTCGCACCATGGCTTCGATTTCGGCGCGATCGAGCACGCCGCCGAGAAAAACGCGACGTCGCGCAAGGTCATCGGCGGGTCGACGATCTCGCAGCAGACCGCGAAGAACGCCTTCCTCTGGCCGGGCCGCTCGTACCTCCGCAAGGGGCTCGAGGCATATTTCACCGTCCTGATCGAGGCGATGTGGGGCAAGCCGCGGATCATGGAGGTCTATCTCAACATCGCCGAACTCGGCCCGGGCATCTATGGCGTCGAGGCCGCGGCACAGCATTATTTCGGCGTCAGCGCCGCGCATCTAAGCCCGTCACAAGCCTCGCGCATCGCCGCGATCCTCCCGCAGCCGATCAAGCGCGACGCCGCCGACCTCCACGGCGCGGTCAAGCGCCACGCGCGCGCGATCGAGAAGCGGATCGGGGTCGTGCGGCGCGACGCGATCGACGACTGCCTCGCGCGCTGACAGCTACATCCCGGGCAGCTTGAACCCCGGCGGCAGCGGGATGCCCGCGGTCATCTTCTGCATCTCGGCGTGACCGACGGCGTCGGCCTTGCCCTTGGCGTCGTTGAACGCGGCGACGATCAGGTCTTCGAGCATGTCCTTGTCGGCGGCGTTGAGCAGCGACGGGTCGAGGTCGATGCCGATGATCCGCCCCTTTGCCGTCGCGCGAACCTTGACCAGCCCGCCGCCCGCCGCGCCCTCGACCTCGATCCCGTCGAGGCTCGCCTGCGCCTTGGCCATGTCGGCCTGAAGGCCCTGCGCCATCTTCATGATGTCGTCCATGTTAGGCATCGGCTGAGTTCCTGTGCGGTAAATCGTCGGGGTCGGCGGCATCGATACCAAGCAAAGTCGCGTCGGGGAATGCCGCGAGGATCTGCCGCACGAGCGGGTCGGCCATCGCCGCGTCGCGCGTCGCCTGAATGCGCGCCTCGGCCGCTTCGTGAAGGGTCGGGGCACCGCCGTCGCGCGCCAGCGTCACCGTCCAGCGCGTGCCCCCGGTCGCCTTGCCGAGCGCGAGCATCAACTGCTGCGCGAAGCCGGGGCCAAGGTCGGACGGCGCGACGATCGTCAGGACGGGGGGCGAATAGTCGACCAGCCGGACGACGTCGTGGAGGACGTGGGCGAGGCGCGGTTCGCGTGATTCCTCCATAAGCGCGACGAGGGCGGGGTAGTCGGCGGGGAGCGTCGGGAACGGCGCGGCGGGCGGCGCTATGGCGGGAACACCTGTCTCCGCTCCATCGTCAGCCCCGCGCAGGCGGGGACCCATCGCCCCACCGCTGGGATGATGGGTCCCCGCCTGCGCGGGGATGACGCCGTGGGTGGGAATGACGTTCATGCCGGAATGGGCGCTGTTCGATACAGCGGGGAGGGCGGCCTGGGCGGCAGGCCCATCTTCCCCGCGCTCGATCAGCTTGCGGACCAACTCCCCCGGATCTGGCAGCGAACTCGCGTGGATTATCCGCAACAGCGCCATTTCCGCCGCCTGCACCGGCACGGGCGCGGAATGGACCTCGGCCAGACCCTTGAGTAGCAACTGCCACAGCCGGTGGAGATTGGGGAACGACAGCCGCGTCGCCCAGTCGCGGACGACAGCGCGCTCCTCGGCGCTCATCGCCGCGTCGTCGGCGTCGGCGACCTTGAAGCGGGTGATCGTGTGAACCAGTTCGAGCAGCTCCTGGACGACCTGCGCCGGATCGGTGCCGAGGTCGTAGCTGTCCTTGAACGCCGACAGCGCCGACGCCGCTTCGCCCGCGAGCAACAGCGCCATCAACGACCGAACCGCGCCGCGATCGGACAGGCCGAGCATGTCGCGGACGGCGATCGCGGTGATCGCCCCTGCGCCATGCGCGATCGCCTGGTCGAGGATCGACAGTCCGTCGCGGACCGATCCCTCCGCCGCGCGCGCGATCAGCGCCAGCGCCTCGGGCTCGGCGGTGGCGTCTTCGAGCGCGACGATCCGCGCGAAATGGTCGGCGAGCATCTCGCTCGGGATGCGCCGCAGGTCGAAGCGCTGGCAGCGCGACAGGACGGTGACCGGCAGCTTGCCGACCTCGGTCGTCGCGAAGATGAACTTCACATGCGGCGGCGGCTCCTCGAGCGTCTTCAACAGCGCGTTGAACGCGTTCTTCGACAACATGTGGACTTCGTCGACGATGTAGATCTTGTACCGCGCCGAGACGCTGGCATAGCGCACCGCCTCGATGATCTCACGGACGTCGTCGACCCCGGTGTTCGACGCCGCGTCCATCTCGATCACGTCGATATGGCGGCCCGCAGCGATCGCGACGCACGGCTCGCACACCCCGCACGGTGCGATCGTCGGGCCGCCGGTGCCGTCGGGGCCGATGCAGTTCAATGCCTTGGCGATGATCCGCGCGGTCGAGGTCTTGCCGACGCCGCGAACGCCGGTCAGCAGCCACGCCTGCGCCAACTGCCCGCGTGCGATCGCATTGCCGAGCGTCCGCACCATCGCCTCCTGCCCGAGCAGCGCGGCGAAGTTGCCGGGGCGGTACTTGCGCGCGAGGACGCGATATTCGACCGCCGGAGCAGCAGCGGGGGCTTCGGCGGCGGGAAGATCGGCGGCGGCGAACAGCTCACTCATGGCGCTGGGGTGAAGCCTTCGGCAGTCGTTTGCAACTGGATTAGGTGGGAGCCGGGAACGACCCAGAGCGGATTCGTTACGGCTGCTTCCTTCCGGACCTGACCGGGTTGGCGATAACTCTGCCCGCCCGACTCCCACGTCCGATATGGGCGAGGCGGCGGCGCGACGCAAGCTCCGGTCGGTTGCGCGACGCGAAGGCAATGTTTTCGCTGTCCTACAGGCGAAGCCATGGGTTAGCCTCCGTCGTTATGAACTTCACGCTCCCCTCCACCCTTTCCGCGTGCCGCGCCGGTAGCCGGGGGAGCGCGTTTCATCGTGACGTGGCGTCAGGTTCGTCAATTTCCGAGCCGAAATGACCGACCTGGTTCGCTCCGACTCGGGCAGCGACCGCGACCTGTTCGGCCAGCCGCGCGGGCTGGCGTACCTTGCCGGAACCGAGCTGTGGGACCGGATCTCGTTTCACGGGATGCAGGCGCTGCTCGTCCTCTACATGGTCGGGCAACTGCTGCTGCCGGGGCATGTCGAGAAGATCGCCGGGTTCACCACCTTCCGCGCCGCGATCGAGGCAGTCACCGGGCCGCTGTCGGTACAGGCACTCGCGAGCCAGATCTTCGGGCTCTACATCGGCTTCGTCTATTTCATGCCGGTCGTCGGCGGGGTGATCGGCGACCGGGTCTTGGGGCGGCGGCGGACGGTGGCACTCGGCGCGATCCTGATGACCGCCGGCCACTTCTGCATGGCGTTCGATGCGAGCTTCCTCGCGGCGATGGCGTTGCTGATCGCGGGGGCGGGGTGCCTGCGCGGCAACCTCGTCAGCCAGGTCGGCGATCTCTACGGTCCGGGCGATCCGCGTCGCGATGCGGGGTTCCAGATCTATTTCACGGGCATCAATCTCGGCGCGTTCATCGCGCCGATCGTCTGCGGGCTGCTGGGGCAGGCGTATGGCTGGCACATCGCCTTCGGCTTCGCCGGGGTCGGGATGCTGATCGGACTCGTCGTCTTTCTCGCCGGCGTCCGGCATCTGCCGCCCGACCGGGTGCGGACTCCGGGAACGGCTGCACGCGAGCCACTGGCCGCCGCCGACCGCCGCGTCATCGTCGTCCTGCTGCTCCTCCTGCCCGTGCTCGCGACCTACTGGATCGCGCAGAGCCAGGTGTGGAACGTCTATAACCTGTGGGTGCGCGACCATGTCGACCTCGTCGTGCTCGGCTGGACGATGCCGATTCCGTGGCTGCAGGCGATCGACGGGCTCGCCCCGGTCGTCCTCCTCGCGCCGACGCTGGCGATGTGGACGTGGCAGCGCAATCGCGGCGCCGAGCCCGACGACATTGCTAAGATGGCGATCGGCTGCCTGATCTTCGGCGCCGGAACCGCGTGGCTCGCCGCCGCGCCGCTCGTTGCCGGACCCGACGGGCGCGCGCCGTTGCTGTGGGCGATCGGCTTTCACCTGCTGTCGAACGAGGGCTGGCTGTTCTTCGTGCCGATCGCGCTCGCGGTCTGGTCGCGCGCCGCCCCGCGGCAGGTCAACGGCACGATGATCGGGGTGTATTACCTGTCGACCTTCCTCGGTTCGACGATCAGCGGGCGGATCGGCGGGCTGTACGAGACGTGGAGCCCGGCGCGCTTCTGGCTGCTCCAC
>JAYTTV010000267.1:0-13364 GCA_043745075.1 Sphingomonadaceae bacterium | reverse complement strand
CCTCTCCCCAGATGGGAGAGGGAAAAGGTAACTCTCCCCCGCCAGTTTCTCGATGTTCCCCAGCACCCGCGTCACCTCGGGCATCGCCGCGAACCCCGCCGGGTCGATCTGCGCGGCGCAGCCGGTGACGACGATCCGGGCTTGGGGCTGCGCGCGGGCGGCGCGGCGGATCGCCTGCCGCGCCTGCCGCACAGCTTCGGCGGTCACCGCGCAGGTGTTGAAGACGATGACATCCGCCCCGGCGATGCCCTCGATATGCTCGGCCTCGGCGGCGTTGAGGCGGCAGCCGAAATTGAGCACGCTCACAGCTCGATCGTCCCGGTGAAGCTCGTCACGGCCGGCCCCGCCAGCGTCACCGTTCCGCCATGCCATTCGACCTGAAGATCACCCCCCGGAAGCGTCACCGTGACCCGCGGATCGACTAGCCCACGCCGCATCGCCGCGACCGCACACGCGACCGCACCCGTACCGCACGCCAGCGTCAACCCGGCGCCGCGCTCCCACACGCGGAGCACGATGTGGCCGCGGTCGACGATGTGGGCGACGCCGACGTTGACGCGTTCGGGAAACAACGCGTCGTGCTCGATCAGCGGGCCAAGGTCGGCGAGCGGCACCGCGTGCGCGTTGGCGACGAAGAAGACGATGTGCGGATTGCCGACGTTGACCGCCTGCCCGTGCTCCAGCATTTCCCACGCCACCGGCACGTCGCGCGTGTCGACCGGATACGTCATCGGGATCGCGTCCCAGTCGAAGCGCGGCGGCGGGTAGGTCACGCTCGCTCTCTCCGCCGTCGCGGTCGCGTCCAGTATGCCCCCCGCCGTCGCAATCGTCGCCGCTGGCCCGAGCAGCGTCGCGACGCATCGCGCGGCATTGCCACACGCCTCGACCTCGCCGCCGTCGCCGTTCCAGATCCGCATCAGCGCGGTGGCGGCGTCGCTCGGCTCGATCATGATGAGCTGGTCGCAGCCGATCCCGGTGTGCCGATCGGCGATCGCGATCACCTGCGCCGGGGTCAGCGCGAGCGGCTGGCTCCGCGCGTCGAACACGACGAAGTCGTTGCCGAGGCCGTGCATCTTGATGAAGGGACGGAGCATTGCCCGCGATGTAGCGGCTTGGGTCCCGCCATGCCAGCCGTGGGGATGATGGTTGATCGTTACGTAACCATAAGATATAGAAAACGGCAGCAGCGGGGGCTCGTTGCGGGGGGCTGCACGATGAAGATGCTATTCGCTCTGGCCGTGGCGCTTGCCGTCGCGTCGCCTGCCACCGCTGGATATCATTACACCACCGTCGACGGCCCGGCCGACGGCGTATCCCTGCGCGGCACCGTCGTCACGTCGATCAACGATTCCGGGCACGCGGTGGGCTATTACGTCACCGACGACGGCGCCGGCGGGCCGGGCAATTATACCGCCTTCACAGTCAACAAGGACGGCACCGGCTTCACCAGCTTTACCCGCTCGGGCTACGCCCAGACCGGCGCGGCGGGGATCGACAATGCCGGCGACGTCACCGGCGTCTCGGTCACGTCGCTTGGGCAGGGGACGGGCTTCGTCCGCTCGGGGGCCGACGGCAGCTATGCCGACATCGACCCCAACCTCGACCCGAGCTTCGGCGTCACGTCGCTGTATTCGGAGGCGATCGGCATCAACAACATCGGCGCGGTGACCGGCTATTACACCACCGACCCGGCGGCGACGGTCGGCACGCTCGCGCAATATGCCCACGGCTTCATCGAATATGGCGGGGTCTACACCGCTGTCGATGTCGATCCGCTCGACGGCTACGGCACGCAGGTGACGTCGATCAACGACCTCGGCCTGTTCACGGGGACGTACCTCGACAACAGCGCCGACCATTTCAGTCACCCGTTCATCGGCGCGTTCGAACCCGGTTTCGGCGCAGTGATCATCAGCCTCGGTACCGACCCGTTCGGTGCCCCGTCGTCGTCGGTCGGCAACGTCACCGACAATTTTTACACGACGTACAACTCACTCTACCCGTGCGGGTGTGGCCCGACCGGGTTCGCATCGGCGGCGTATGTTCTCGATGTAGCGTATGGCGGGTACGAGCCGGTCGCGGTTCCCGGGGCATATTTCACCAACGTCTTCGGCATCAACCAGTCGACCGACATTACCGGCTATTATTACAGCGGGACCGGGGTCCACGGCTTCGTCGCGTCATGGGTTCCCGAACCGGCGAGCTGGTTGATGATGATCGCCGGTTTCGGCCTGACCGGCACCGCGCTTCGCCGCCGCGAACGCGGATTAGCGCAAGGCGTCGTCGCGCGGGGCTAGGCCCGGACGCCGCCAGCCTCTATATCGGCGGCATGTCACCGGAGCAGATAGTATGAGCGTTAGGCCTTGGCGCGATATCGCGCGTCGCCAGTCGCGCCAGATCATGGTCGGCAACGTCCCCGTCGGCGGCGGCGCGCCGATCACCGTCCAGACGATGACCAACACCCCGACCGAGGACGCCAAGGCGACGATCGAGCAGATCCGCCAGTGCGTCGAAGTCGGCGCCGATCTCGTCCGCGTCAGCTGCCCCGACGTCGAATCGACCGCAGCGATGCCCGCGATCGTCCGCGCGTCGAAGGTGCCGATCATCGCCGACATCCATTTCCACTATAAGCGCGCGCTCGAAGCCGCCGACGCCGGTGCCGCGTGCCTGCGGATCAACCCCGGCAACATCGGCTCGCCCGAGAGGGTCCGTGAAGTCGTCCGCGCCGCCAAGGCCAATGGCTGCTCGATGCGGATCGGGGTCAACGCCGGGTCGCTCGATCGCCACCTGCTCGAGAAATACGGCGAGCCGTGCCCCGAGGCGCTCGTCGAATCGGCCTTGGAGCACGCCAAGCTGCTCGAAGACGCCGACTTCCGCGAATTCAAGATCAGCGTGAAGGCGTCCGACGTCTTCCTCGCCGTCGCCGCGTACAACGGGCTGGCGGAGGCGTGCGACTACCCGCTCCACCTCGGCATCACCGAGGCCGGCGGGCTGCAGGGCGGCACGGTCAAGTCGTCGATCGGCCTCGGCATGCTGTTATGGGCGGGGATCGGCGACACGATCCGCGTCTCGCTGTCGGCCGACCCGGTCGAGGAGGTCAAGGTCGGCTACCACATGCTCAAGTCGCTTGGCATCCGTGCCCGCGGCGTCCGCGTCGTCAGCTGCCCGAGCTGCGCCCGGCAGGGCTTCGACGTCGTCAAGACTGTCGAGCGTCTCGAAGCCGCGCTCGCCCATGTCACCACCGAACTGTCGCTCAGCGTCCTCGGCTGCGTCGTCAACGGCCCCGGCGAAGCGCGCGAGACTGACATCGGCATCACCGGCGGCGGCAACGGCAAGCACATGGTCTTCCTCAGCGGCGTCACCAGCCACCACATCGACGAACCTGCGATGGTCGACCACATCGTCGGGCTGGTCGAGAAGAAGGCGGCGGAGATCGAGGCGGCGAAGGCGGCGAAGCTCTCGGCAGAAGCAGGGTTGCTGGTCGCGGCGGAGTGAGTCCGGACGAGCCGCCGCCCGAGTTCCTTGCTGCGGCTCGACGTACGTCGCTATCAGATTGGCTCGCGCGTGACCGTGCGAGCGCATGGGAAACTGCGCGCTATGAACAAGCACAGCGCGATGAATATACCTCCAAGTTGCGCTTTGGGTTAGCCACTTTGAACACCGCGTCGATGGTTACTGCGCTAAACCTGCAGTCTGCCGCGATAGGAGTGGCACCGCGAATTCTATCGGGGGCAGTCCTTCTATTTTTTATCGGTACTGTTCTCGCGGGATATTCGCTTCTCGCCCACCAAATCCATCTAATAAAATTGGCTGGTTATACGAGGACACGGGCGATGATATTGGATCGCGCGGTATCGCTGACCAATTTTCCGATTGGATCGGCAGAGAACGCACAGCTTGGACTAGCCGTTCACGAAGCTGGTGAATATTACTCCAAGACGCACAGTTTCAGCAGGGCGGCGACGTTCGGTCAGTGGTTTTCGGCGTCGATGTGGGAAAGTGCAGTTCTGATACTCGTCGTTGCGAAGGCACCGTCCCTGACATGACCAATGATATCCGCCCCGCAACCCCCGCCGACGTCCCCGCGATCCTGCAGCTCATCATCGACCTCGCGGTCTATGAGCGCGAGCCCGATGCGGTGAAGGCGACGGTCGACGGACTTACCGAGTCTCTGTTCGGTCCTGCCCCGACCGTCGAGGCGATCGTCGCCGATCACGACGGCGCCGTCGTCGGCATGGCATTGTTCTTCACCAACTACTCGACGTGGTCGGGCAAGAACGGGCTCTATCTCGAGGACCTGTACGTCACCCCGGAGGCGCGCGGATCGGGGCTCGGCAAGGCGTTCCTCGTCCGGCTGGCGCAGCTTGCGGTCGAGCGGGGCTCCGCGCGGGTCGAGTGGTCGGTGCTCGACTGGAACGCCCCGGCGATCGGCTTCTACCGCTCGATCGGCGCGGTGCCGAAGGACGAATGGACGGTCTACCGCCTCGACGGGGATGCGCTGGCGGCGCTGGGCAGCGCGTGAACCCCTGGGTGGCGCTCGTGGTCGGCGGGCTGTGCGAGGTCGGGTTCACCACCTCGCTGCGCTACGTCGACGGCTTCCGCAACGTGCCGTGGGTCGCGGCGTTCCTCGTCGCGGTGACGTGCAGCATGGGGCTGCTCGAATATGCCGGGCGGTCGATCCCGCTCGGCACGGCGTATGCTGTGTGGGCGGGGATCGGCGCGGCGGGAACCGCGCTGGTTGGCGTGGTCGTGTACGGCGACCCGGCGAGCCTGCCTCGGCTACTGCTTCTCGTCGGCCTGATCGGCTGCATCGTCGGGCTTAAGCTGACGCACGCTTAAGTTGACAGAGTTGACGATTTCGGCAGCGAAAATCAAACGCCACGGTCTTCCAAAAGACGCGCCCGACCACAGGTTATTTTTTAACCGATCCGGCACTAAAAGTCAAGCGGGTTTTTGGGCCGGTGACCACGTCCGGGGGGACGCGCTGGAGTTTCGCGCGCGCATCCCCTATCTGCCCCGGCATGGCTGACAAAGTGCAACGGGTCCGGGGAACGCAGGACCTTTACGGGGATGACATCGCGCGCTTCGACACCGTCGTCGACACGTTCAACCGCGTCCGCAAGCTGTACGGCTTCCGCCGCGTCGATGTACCGGTGTTCGAATTTACCAGCGTCTTCGCGCGCTCGCTCGGCGAGACGACCGACGTCGTGTCGAAGGAGATGTACAGCTTCAAGGATCGCGGCGACGAATCGCTGACGCTCCGCCCCGAATTCACCGCCGGGATCTGCCGCGCCTTCATTCAGAACGGCTGGCAGCAGTACGCCCCTATGAAGCTCGCCGCGCACGGCCCGCTGTTCCGCTACGAACGCCCGCAAAAGGGCCGGTATCGCCAGTTCCACCAGCTCGACGCCGAGATCATCGGCGCGGCCGAACCCGCCGCCGACGTCGAGCTGATCGCGATGGGCGCGCAGTTGCTCGGTGAGTTGGGCATTGGCGACAAGGTCGTGCTCCAGTTAAACACCCTCGGCGATGCAGAGACGCGGCACGCGTGGCGGGCGGCGCTGGTCGCGCATTTCCGCGCCAACGCCGACGCCCTGTCGCGCGAAAGCGTCGAGCGGCTCGAGAAGAACCCGCTGCGTATCCTCGACAGCAAGGACGCGGGGGACCGCGAACTCGTCGCCACCGCGCCGGGCATCGACGCGCACATGACGAGCGAGGCGGGGGCGTTCTTCGAGGCGGTGCAGAAGGGGTTGCAGGCGGCGGGGGTCGCGTTCGTCCGCGCGCCTGCGCTGGTGCGGGGGTTCGATTACTATCGGCACACCGCTTTCGAGTTCGTAACGGACCACCTCGGTGCGCAGGGTACGGTGATCGGTGGCGGGCGTTACGACGGGCTAATCGAGACGATGGGCGGGCCGAGTACGCCTGCGGTCGGGTGGGCCGCGGGGATCGAGCGGCTGGCGATGCTGGTGGCGGAGCCGGTGGGGGAGACGCCAGACATAAGCATCATCCCGGTCGACGAGGACGCTGACGGAAACGGCCTACGGCTGGCGCAAACCTTACGAAGTGGCGGCTTCGCCGTCGAGCTCGATTTTAAGGGCAACGCAAAAAGGCGGCTAACTCGCGCTAATCAGAAAGCGATCCAGCTGGCTATTTTCGTTGGTGCCGATGAACGAGCTTCTGGCGAGATCGCGCTACTTGAACTGGTCTCCGGGATCCGAACCAGAATCTCTTTAGCTGCGCTTCGGGCTCGACTTGAAAGCGTGCTGAAGCATAAGTTAGGAACGCTCAACAAAACTGAAGCTGATAAGTCTAAGATTGATTATGAGCTTCTTCACGTGTTTGACGCGCAGTGATCTCCATCCCCCCCGAGCGCATCGCGCAAATCGAACGCCGCCACGCCGACCTCGCGGCGCAGATGGGCAATCCCGACCTGCCGTCGGACAAGTTCGTCGCGCTGTCGAAGGACTATGCCGAGCTGACCCCTGTCGTCGTTGCGGCGGCGGAGGTGCGGCGGTTGCGTGACGAGGCGGCGGGGTTGGAGGCGATGCTCGCCGACCCCGAGATGCGCGAGATGGCCGAGGCCGAGGCGGCCGAGATCGCCGAGGCGCTGCCGATCGCCGAGCGCGCGCTCGCGCTCAAGCTGCTGCCGCGCGACACCGCCGACGACCGCCCGGCAATGCTCGAACTTCGCCCCGGGACCGGCGGCGACGAGGCGGCATTGTTCGTCGGCGATCTGTGGCGGATGTACCAGCGCTACGCCGACAGCCGGGGCTGGCGGGTCGAGCTGATCTCCGCCAGCGCCGGCGAAATGGGCGGCTACAAGGAGATCATCGCCAGCGTCACCGGTGCGCAGGTGTTCGCCCGGTTGAAGTTCGAATCCGGCGTCCACCGCGTCCAGCGCGTCCCCGCGACCGAGACGCAGGGGCGTATCCACACGTCGGCGGCGACGGTCGCGGTGCTGCCCGAGGCCGAGGAGGTCGACGTCCAGATCGCCGACAAGGACCTGCGGATCGACGTCTATCGATCTTCCGGGCCGGGCGGGCAGTCGGTCAATACGACCGATTCGGCGGTGCGGATCACGCATATCCCGTCGGGGCTCGTCGTCATCCAGCAGGACGAGAAGTCGCAGCACAAGAACAAGGCGAAGGCGCTGCGTGTCTTGCGGACGCGGCTGTACGAGCTCGAACGCGCCAAGATCCACGACGCGCGCGCCGCCGACCGCAAATCGATGGTCGGGTCGGGCGACCGGTCGGAGCGGATTCGCACGTATAATTTCCCGCAGGGGCGGGTGACCGACCACCGCATCAACCTGACGCTCCACCGCCTGCCGGAGATCATCGAGGGGTCGATGGACGAACTGATCGGGGCGTTGATCGCGGAGGATGAGGCGACGCGGCTGGCAGCGCTGAATGATTGAGGCGGGAAGGGCCGGCGCCGCCCTCCGCGCCGCCGCCACCCGAATCTCCCGCCTCGACGCCGAGGTCCTCCTCGCCCACGCCCTCGGCATCTCGCGGATGACGCTCCTCCTCGGCCCCGACCGTGCTATCGACCCTGCCGCCTTCGCCGCCCTCGTCGACCGGCGCGCGGCTGGAGAGCCCGTCGCCTACATCACCGGCACACGCGAATTCTGGTCGCTCGACCTTGCGGTCACCCCCGACGTCCTCATCCCGCGCCCCGACTCGGAAACCCTGATCGAGGCGGCGGTCGCGCACTTCGCCGGCACCGCCGGGCCGGGCAGGGTGCTCGACCTCGGCACCGGATCGGGGGCGCTTCTCCTCGCCGCGCTGAGCGAGTGGCCCACAGCCGTCGGTGTCGGCGTCGATGCGTCGGCGGCGGCGCTCGGGGTGGCGGCGGACAACGCGACGCGGCTCGGGTTCGGAGCGCGGGCTACCTTCGTCCACGGCGGTTGGGACGCAGGGGCAGGGGCGTTCGACCTAGTGCTGTGCAACCCGCCGTATATCGCGACCGGCGAAGTCCTCCCGCGCGATGTCGTCGACTGGGAGCCGGCGGCGGCGCTGTTCGCAGGAGCCGACGGACTCGGCGATTATCGCGCGCTCGCGCCGCTGATCGGCGGCTATCTCGCGCCCGGCGGCGTCGGCTGCATCGAGATCGGCTCGACGCAAGCGGATGCGGTGACGGCGCTGTTCGCGGCGCAGGGGCTGAACGTCGAATTGCGCCACGATCTCGCGGGGTTGCCGCGCTGCCTCGTCGTCACCAAATAGCGCTTGGAGCAGCGGTGCTTTACCGCTAGACGGGTGACAAGCGTGGTCGACCGGACACGGCTCCCCGCTTCTGACTTCCTTGCTGCGATGTGCGCCGACGATCGGCTCGCCCCCGGCGGATAAGCAGACCCTTCCGTTGATGCATGCCGCACGGGGATCGAATCGTTGATCAGAAACAATAACCAGAACGGTCGTCGCCGCGGGCGTGGCGGCGCGCGTCCGCCGCAGGCCGGCGGCGGTCCGTCGGGCAATTACGGCAACAACAACGGCGGCGGCAGCCGGATCGACGTCCGCCAGCGCGGTAATGCGACCCAGTTGCTCGAGAAATACAAGGCGATGGCGCGCGACGCGACGCAGAACGGCGACCGGGTCCAGGCCGAATTCTACATGCAGTACGCTGACCATTATTATCGCGTGCTCAACGAATTCCGCGCTCGCGACCCGCAGCCCGCGCCGCGCCAGAGTTACGATGAGGACGACGGGTTCGACAACATGGGCGGGGTCGGCCAGAATTATGCGCCGCCGCAGGCCGGATCGTACGCCGATGACGGCGACGACGAGGAGGAAGGCGACGACGCCGCGCGCCAGGCCGCGACGCAGCCCGAACGCGCGAACTACGAGCGTCCCAATGCCGGCCAGCAGGGCAATGACCGTCAGGGCAGCGACCGTCAGACCTACAACCGTAACGGCAATGGCAGCGGCGCGAACGCACCGCAGCAGCGAGCGTACAACGGTCAGCGCGATGGTCAGCAGCCGCGCGATGGCAACCAGCAGCGTGACGGTCAGCAGCAGCGCGACGGCAACCAGCCGCGTGACGGTCAGCAGTCGCGTGACGGCAACCAGCAGCGCGAGACCTACCAGTCGCGTGATGGCCAACAGCGCGAGAGCTACCAGCAGCGCGACAATAATCAGCGCGACAATGGCCAACGCTCGAACGCCACTCGCGATACCGAACCGCGTGAGACGCAGGCGCTGGAGCCGCGCGAGACCCAGCCGGTCGAAACGCGCGAGCCGCGTCGCTCCGATCGCGTCCGCGACTCCGCTCGCCGCACTCCCGAGACCAACGTGACGGCGACCGAGCCGCGGGCGGCTGAGCCGGCGCCGAGCTTGCCGTTCGAGCAGCGCCCGGTGGAGAACATGATCGCTGGCCTTCCCGGTCCCGCGACGATCGCCGCCGCGCCCGCCACGCCAGTCGCCGAGCCCGCCGTCGAAACGTCCGCCGCCTTGGCACCTGCCAGCGACGTCGACGCCGTTGCCGCCGAGCCGGTTCGCCGCCCGCGCGGCCGTCCGCGCAAGGTCGTCGTCGCAGCCGAGGATGCCGCCGACGCCTGATCCCGGCGCCGCGCGCGTGGGTGTCGCCGACGACGCTGCGCTCGCGGTCGGGTTCGACCGCGCGTGGGCACTGCTTGCGGCGGCTCCCGGCGACCCGGCTTCCGGGCTGCGGCTGCCGGTCATCGCGACCGCGCACGACGGCGAGCCCGACGCCCGGGTGATGGTCGTCCGCGCGGTCGACCGTGCTACGCACAGCCTCACCGTCTACACTGACGTTCGCGCACCGAAGGTCGCCGTCATCGGCGCCGCGCCGCGCGTTGCGGTGACCGGCTACGACACCGCGACCCGCCTCCAGCTCCGGCTTCACGGCGTCGCCACGATCGCTATCGGCGGGGCTGGCGTCGATACGGCGTGGGCAGCGCTGACCGCGGCCGGCCGCACGGCCTACCAAAGCGTCGAGCCGCCCGGCACGCCGGTCACCGAACCCCCTGCGTCGCCGATCACCCCGTCCGATGGTGGCCGCGGCGCCTTTGCCATCGTGACGATCGTCCTCGACCGCTTCGAATGGCTCGACCTCGCGGTCCGCGGGCACCGGCGGGCGCGGCATGTCCGTAATGGCTCGGATTGGCAGGGCAGGTGGCTCGTTCCCTGAGCCATTCGACCGTTGCAACTATGCCACGAACTGGCGCGATCGACACTGTCACAATTCCGCAACATCGAAGTCGCCGAAGTGTCATGCTGCGCGTCTAGGCCGCGCTCATCCAATGAGCACAGGGGACTGCGTTAACATGACGACAATCAAGTGGGGCTTCGCGCTCCTCGCCGCGACGGCGATGACGACGATGGTGGCCGCACCGCTGCGCGCCCAGGCTGCCGATGCCACGGCGTCGCCCGAAGAAGCCGCCGCCCAGCTTGAATTCCTCAAGGCTCAGGTCGATGCCCTTCAGGCGCAGCTCGATGCCGTCAAGAAGTCGGCCGGCATCAACACCCCGTCTTGGTCGGGTGGCATGCCCCAGCTGACGAACCCCGACGGCTATAAGTTCAAGGTGAGCGGCGAGCTCCAGTTCGACGCCGGCCAGGTCGGCAACCCCGGTCCGAACAAGATCGTCACCAACAACCTCGGCTATAACGCGCGTTCGCGCCGCTTGCTGATCGGTGCCTCGGGCGCGCTGCCCGGCGATTTCTCGTACAACTTCCAGTTCAACCTCGCCGAAGGCGTCGTCGACTACGAGGACCTGATCTTCGAATACGCGCCGCACAAGACGCCGTTCACCTTCACGGTCGGTTACTTCTACCCGTTCAGCTCCATGGAAAACATGATGAGCAACCGCTTCACCTCGTTCACCGAGCGCGCTCAGCTGAACGATGCGACGGGCAATGGCCGTCGCCTCGGTGTCGCCGCAACGTACGCCAGCAAGGCTGGCGACTTCCGCATCCAGGTCGGCGCGTTCGGCGAAGGCATCAACGGCAACACCGCCCTGACCTATACCGGCACCTCGACGTCGGTGTTGAACGCCCCCGCCGGGACCGTCGCCACGACGACGACCGTCGCGACGAACAACAACGGCCTGTACGACCGGACCGGTTACCAGTTCTCGGGCCGCACGGTGTTCTCGCCGCAGATCTGGGGCGGCCAGCTCCACCTCGGCGCCAGCGCGCAGTATCGCCGCTTCCGTCAGGACTCGCTCGGCATCCAGTATCGCGCGCGTCCGTTCACCCAGACGACCGACCAGCGCTTCGTCGGCACCGGCAACATCGCCGCGAAGGGCGACGAGATCTACGGCATCGAAGCGATGTTCATCGAGGGTCCGTTCCACGCGGCCGGCGAAGCGCAGTACATCACGGTCGACGGCTATCGCCCCGGCACCGTCGCCATCAGCCCGAAGGTCTTCAACGGCACGCTCTATCCCCAGAACCCGCACTTCATCACCGGCTACGGCGAAGCGGGCTTCTGGCTCACCGGCGAGACCCGTGGCTACAAGAACGGCAAGGTCGACCGGACGAAGATCATTCACCCGGTCAGCTCGGGCGGCCTCGGCGGCCTGCAGATCGTTGGTCGGGTCGATTACATCGACCTCACCGATGCGGTCGGCAACACTGCCGTGAACAGCTTCGGCCTCCTCAATGGCGGCAAGCAGATCGGCTACCTCGGTGCGCTCAACTACTGGCCGATCGACTACGTCCGCTTCACCGCCGAATACGCGCGTGCGGAAGTCACCGGCGGCCCGTTCGCCGCGACCGTTCTCCCGACCAGCACGTCGGCGATCCCGAACCGCAAGTATGGCACCGACACCTTCCTGTTCCGCGCCCAGATCGACTTCTAAGCGCGTACGGCTCGATCAGGCGGGGCGGTCCGGCGACGGACCGCCCCGTTTCGTTTAGGCCGGGTTAGCCGCCTGAGCCGCTCGGTCGATCCGTGACGAACTCCCGACATTCCGCCGGAACACGCTCTGAGCGCTTCGCTTAGCGGCGCTTGGCGGTCGGATCGATCACCTCGTCGTCATGGCCGCTGTTGGCGCTGACGAACACGAGACCCATCAGCGCGCCTGCGAGTAGCAGCGACACGCCGATGCCGAGTCCGAGTGCGAGGATGAACTGCCAGTGGAGGACCACGCCGTCGCGGTGGAGAATCCATAGCGCACCCGCGATGGCGATTGCCGCAATCGTCACCATGAACGCCATCAGCCGGCGGAACCGCCGCCAATGATCGATTCTCAGGGGGATGACGTCGTTCATCGTCTTTCCTTTCGGCGCGAATCGGCGGACACTCCACCGGCGCATAGCGGATATGGGGGCAACCTGGACGCAGCGCATCCTTGGGATGGAGTTGGCGCGATGTCGATTGGATCGATTCTCACCGGAAAGAAGCCGCTTATCAGTGTCGCGACCGCGACGCCGATTCGCGAGATTGCCGCACTGCTCTATGAAAACCGTATCGGCGCGGTGCTCGTGGTGGAGGCCGGGGCAATTCTCGGCATAGTCTCGGAACGCGACATCGTCGCCGGCCTCCATGTCCACGGTCCCGCGATCCTCGAGACGACCGCTGGGGCGGTGATGACTTCACCGGTCGTGACCGCGACTCCCCGTACGACCGTCGTCGCTGCAATGGGCGTGATGACCGACCGCCGCATTCGCCATTTGCCGATCGTCGTCGACGGCGAGCTGCTCGGGCTGGTGTCGATCGGGGATCTGGTCAAGCGACGGATCGACGACGCCGAACACGAGGCGAGCGCACTTAAGGACTATATCGCGACCGCATGACGCCATTTCCGAGCGTCAGCAGAGGGGTTTACCTGCGCGGAGGGAGGGAAATCGGCAGTTTTTTGCGCCGCAGCGAAGAAAGTTCTTGCCAGCCCTGAGGTCCGCGCCTAGATGACCATTCCCGGTTGACAGGCGGTTCGGGGCTTCCCCGGGCGCCGGTTCTCCCAGACAGCGATGGCGGCTCAAGCGGCTTTTTACAGGCCAGGTTGAACGTTACCTCTGCACAAAAACGGGTTTTTCGCCTTTTGGTTTCAACCGAAAGCAACGAAAAAAAGAAGTTGACGGGGTTTGAGACACGGCCCATAGGCCGCCCTCGGCGCCGGAGCGAACCACTGGGTTCTCCTTCGGGTCTCGGAAAAATTCAAGGCCGCTCGGCACCCCACAAAATGGGGAACCGAGTGGTGTCGCTCTTTCTCATTGTAGGTTGAATGAAGGGACATGTGGGCGGCGGTCCATGGCTCCGAGCGTACAAGGGCTCGGGTGTCATGGTTAAAACACGCCTCCTATATGTCTACCACAATGCACTACCGACTTTCGGGTCGGAATTGTCAGACTGGTTTTGCAGATTAGGACGCTCCTTGAACGGGGTGTCGTCGGTCGCGCGGCTCT
>JAYTTV010000266.1:0-13384 GCA_043745075.1 Sphingomonadaceae bacterium | reverse complement strand
AGTCCTCTAAGCGCACCAACACCCCAAAAACTGGTACTTGCGCTCGGGAGCAACCGGGCGTCGGCTGAATCGCTTTAGGTGGCCACGCTCGAAGCTTGATCAGCCAGTTGCCCAGCAATCATATGGGGAAATGGCCGGGCTGGGTCTCGATCGTAATCCAGCGCAACTCGGTGAAGCTGTCGATACCGGCTTTGCCACCGAAGCGGCCGTAACCCGATGATTTGACGCCACCGAAGGGCATTTGCGCCTCGTCATGGACCGTCGGGCCGTTGATGTGACAAATCCCTGATTTGATCAGACGCGCCAGGCGCAACCCACGCGCGATATCGCGTGTGAAGATGGCGGCGGATAAGCCGTACTCACTGTCGTTGGCGAGCTCGAGCGCGTGGTCTTCGTCGCGCGCGCGGATCACGCCGACGACGGGGCCGAAACTCTCGTCGCGAAACAGCTTCATCTGCGGCGTGACCCGGTCGATCACGTGGGCGGGCATCAACACGCCCTTGGCGTCACCGCCAACGAGGAGCGAGGCGCCGTTGGCGAGCGCGTCATCGATCAACGCCTTCACGGTATCGACGGTCTTTTGGTCGACGACTGCTCCCAGCGGCGTCTTGCCTTCCCGCGGATCGCCGACCGCCATCGACTCAACCTTCGCCTTGAATTTCGCCACGAAGGCCTCGGCAACCGATTCGAGCACGATGATCCGCTCGGTCGACATGCAGATCTGTCCCTGGTTCATGAAGGCACCGAATGCAGCGGCCTTCACCGCTTCGTCGAGATCGGCGTCCTCCAGCACGATCAGTGGCGCCTTGCCGCCCAGCTCGAGCAGCACCGGCTTCAGGTGCTCCGCCGCTCGCTTGGCGATGATCCGGCCGACGTGCGTCGAGCCAGTGAAGTTGATCCGCTTGATCGCGGGGTGATCGATCAGCGCGCCGACGATGTCGGCGGCATCCTTGGGCGCGTTGGTGACGATCGAGACTGCGCCCTCCGGAAGGCCAGCCTCAGCGAAGGCCTCGCTAATCAGGGCATGGGTGCGCGGACATTGTTCGGAGGCCTTGAGGACCACGGTGTTACCGCAGGCGAGCGGCACCGCGACGGCGCGCACGCCAAGGATGATCGGCGCATTCCACGGTGCAATCCCGAGTAGAACGCCGACTGGCTCGCGCACGGCCATCGAGATGCAGCCCGGCTTGTCCGAAGGAATGACTTCGCCGCCGATCTGCGTGGTGAGCGCGGCTGCCTCCCGGATCATGCCTGCCGCCAGCGCAAGATTAAAGCGGGCCCAGCCCTCGGTGGCGCCGATCTCGCCCATCATCGCCGTGACGAAATCGTTGGCTTTGGCCTCGAGTTTCGCGGCGGCGTTATTGAGGGCAGCACGGCGCGCATTCGGCCCGAGCGCCGACCAGATCGGGAACGCTGCAGCAGCTTTCGCCACGGCGGCATTGGCATCGGCGACGGTGAATGCTGGCGCACTCGTCGCGACCGCGCCGGTGACAGGATTGATGCGATCGAACGCAGCTGCATTGGTCATTGCCATGGTCCTGTGATTGTCGTCGCGAGTGGGTTCGATCGCTCGGTGACTATTCAACACACCGGTGCGGGGTCCGGGAAGCCGTATAATCTTGGCACCCGCAACATCAAGATATCGAGGCCGACAAGGTCGTTCGAAGTTGGCCCCGTCCCTCGCTCGATTCCGGGACGCAAACGGTGGCATAGCAATGATCGCGACAGTATGACTTCCCGAATGAGCGGGGGTTTTACGGATGACCCCGCGTACGCCTGCCGATGAGACCAACTCGATCAGATCAGCCAGCGCGCAGCGCCCTCCACCCGCGTCCACGCAATTGATCGAGGTCGAACGCCGCAGCGACGGAAAGAAATTGGATTCGTTGCGTTGTGGCGCCCGTCGGGCTCATTGGCTCGTATAGAGCTGTGTCGTAGCCGGAGCCGCAAGCCAGCAATGAAGTCCCCAACACGTCACGCGACTGGTGCTCTGTTTGTGGTCGCATTCGCCGTCGTGGCCGGGTGCGCGGCGAAGAAGGAGAACAAGGGACCGCCACCGACGCCCGAAGCGGGCTATGTCGTGCTGCGGGCTGAAACGGTCCCGTTGTTTATCGAGCTGACCGGGCGGACGGCGGCCTATGAGACGTCGGATGTCCGGCCACAGGTTGCCGGACTGATCCTCGCGCGTACCTTCACGGAAGGGAGCATCGTCCACGCGGGCCAGACGCTCTACAAAATCGACCCGTCGCAATACCGTGCCGCCCTCGCGCAGGCGCAGGCGAACCTGGCGAGTGCGCAAGCCAACGCGGCGGCGACCAAGGCGAAGGCAGATCGGTACAAACCGCTGGCTGACATGGAGGCGGTAGCGAAGCAGGATTATGTCGATGCGCGCGGCACTGCCGACCAGGCGGCGGCGGCCGTGTCGCAAAACCGCGCTGCGGTCGAAACCGCCAAGATCAATCTCGGCTTCACCAACATCCCCGCGCCGATCACTGGCCGCGTCGGCCGCTCGCTGGTGACGACCGGCGGGCTGGTGACGGTCGGGCAGACAACGGCGCTGACGACGATCCAGCGGCTCGACCCGATCTTCGTCGACATCCAGCAATCAAGCGCCGACCTGCTGAGTCTTCGCCGGGCTCTCGCGAGCGGCGGACGTGAGGCATCGTCGGCCGCGGTGCGCCTCGAGCTTGCCGACGGCAGCGAATATTCCGCGACCGGGCGGGTCGAGTTCGCCGAGGCGGTCGTCAATCCGAACACCGGCACGGTCACACTCCGCGCCCGTTTCCCGAACCATCAGGGCGTCCTGCTTCCCGGGATGTTCGTTCGCGCCCGACTGAGCCAGCAGATCGCGCAGAACGCAATCCTCGCACCGCAGACCGGCATCAGCCGCGACCCAAAGGGAAATGCGACGGCACTTGTCGTCGGCAACGACAACAAGGCGGTCAGCCGCGAGGTCAAGCTCGACCGGACCGTCGGCGATAAATGGCTGGTCGCGAGCGGTCTTGCTGCCGGGGACAAATTGATTGTCGAGGGGCTCAACCGGATCAAACCGGGACAGGCGATTAAGCCGGTGCCGGCGGGGTCGAAGCCGGCGTCGCGTCCGGCGGCCAGCGACGACAGCGCCAAGTCCTAGATGATCTCGAAAGTCTTCATCGACCGGCCGATTTTCGCGTGGGTGCTCGCGATCATCGTCATGCTTGCGGGGATCGGCGGCGTGCTGTCGCTGCCGATCGAGCAATATCCCGACATCGCGCCGCCGGCAGTCAACATCCGCGCGACGTACCCGGGGGCATCTGCCGAGACGCTCGAATCGAGCGTGACGCAGGTCATCGAGCAACAGCTCACCGGCATCGATGGATTGATCTATTTCCAGGCGACGTCGAATTCGGCGGGTGCGCTGACGCTCGTCGTTTCCTTCGAAAAGGGCACCAACCCCGATATCGCGCAGGTCCAGGTCCAGAATAAGGTCCAGCAGGCCCTTCCCCGACTGCCGCAGCAGGTTCAGCAGCAGGGCCTGACCGTCACCAAATCGAACGCCGACTTCCTGATGGTCGTTTCGCTCTACGATTCCTCGGACAAGACGACCGCCTTCGACGTCGCCGACTATCTCGTGTCGAACCTCCAGGACGAGATCGGGCGGATCAAGGGCGTCGGCGACTACAACGTGTTCGGTGCGCAATATGCGATGCGGATCTGGCTCGACCCGTTCAAGCTCGCCGCAGTTCAGCTGACGCCCGCTGATATCATCACCGCCATCCAGGCTCAGAATACGCAGATCGCGGCGGGGCAGCTCGGCGCCCAGCCCGGGCCAGACACCCAGATGCTCAGCGCGATCGTCACCGAGCGATCGCGGCTGACGACGCCCGATGAGTTCAAGAAGATCATCGTCAAGACGCAGGTCGATGGCTCGAAGGTCTTGCTCAGTGATGTCGCGCGCGTCGAGCTGGGCAGCGAGAGCTATACCAACACCGGGCGCCTCAACGGCCATCCGGCGGTCGGCATGGCGATCCAGCTCGCTCCCGGGGCCGATGCGCTCAAGACCGCCGAGCTTGTTCGTGCCGCTGTCGCCAAGGCATCGTCGTCGTTCCCGCCGGGCTATAAATACGCCTTCCCGCTCGACAGCACGGCGTTCATCAAGCTTTCGGTCGAGGAAGTGGTGAAGACCCTCGTTGAGGCCATCGTCCTCGTCGTTATCGTCATGTTCGTGTTTCTGCAAAGCTGGCGCGCGACCCTGATCCCGGCGATCGCGGTGCCGGTGGTCCTGCTCGGCACGTTCGGGATACTCGCGCTCTTCGGATACTCGATCAACACGCTGACCTTGTTCGGGCTCGTCCTGTCGATCGGTCTTCTCGTCGACGACGCGATCGTCGTGGTTGAAAACGTCGAGCGGGTGATGGAGGAAGAGCCCGACATCTCACCGCGCGACGCGACGATCAAGTCGATGGCTGAGATCCAGACCGCGCTCGTCGGCATCGCGCTCGTCCTCTCGGCGGTGTTCATGCCGATGGCGTTCTTCGGCGGGTCGGTCGGGGTGATCTATCGGCAGTTCGCGATCACGATCATCGCGTCGATGACGCTATCGGTGCTGGTCGCGCTGGTCCTGTCGCCGGCACTCGCGTCGCACCTGCTCAAGCGCCCCGACAAGGAGAAGAAAAAAGGCCGGATCGGGCGACTTGGCAACCGCTTCAACGACTGGTTCAACCGCACGGCGGATCGGTATCGCGACACGGTGGCCCGTATCATCGCCAAGCCGCTCCTCCTGCTGATCGGCTACGGCGTGATCGTCGCGATCCTGATCATCGGCTTCCTCCATCTGCCGACGAGCTTCCTGCCGAACGAGGACCAGGGCATCGCCCAGCTCCAGTTCATCATGCCCGCCGGGACGACCCAGGCGCGCGCGGTCGAGGTCGCCAAATCGATCGAGGCACATTTCCGCGAGGCCGAGCAGAAGACGATCGACATCGTCTACATCGTCATCGGCCAGAACACCGCCGGGACCGGCCAGAACGTTGCGCGCGGCTTCATCGGCTTCAAGCCGTGGGACGAGCGCACCGACAAGGGACAGGACGCCGCCGCGATCGTTGCGCGGTCGAACAAGCAGTTGTCGCCACTCCGCGACGCCCAGTTCACCGCCCTCAATCCGCCGCCGGTGCGCGGCCTGGGCCAGTCGGCGGGCTTCACGATGGAGCTCGAAAACTCCGGCAATCTCGACCGCGCGACGTTCCGCCAGCGCGCCGACGCGCTTGTCGCGGCGGCGAAGGCCGACCCGTCGCTGACCGCGGTGCGCCTCAACGGTCTCGACGATGTTCCGACCCTCGCGGTCGATGTCGACCAGGAGCAGGTCGGCGCACTCGGCCTGACGCAGGGGGATGTCGACCAGACGCTCGCCGCGGCGTGGGGCGGAATCTACGTCAACGACTTCATCGACCGCGGGCGCGTCAAGCGCGTCTATGTCCAGGGCGACGCGCCGTTCCGCAGCCGGCCCGAGGATCTGGCCAATTGGTATGTTCGCAATTCGAGCGGGTCGATGACGCCGTTCTCGACCTTCGCGCATACTCGCTGGCAGCGCACGCCGACGACGCTCCAGCGTTACAACGCCAAGCCGGCGTTCGAGATCGCCGGGGAGGCTGCGCCAGGATCGAGTTCGGGCGCGGCGATGCAGAAGATGATGGACCTTGCCGCGAAGCAGCCAGGGACCTCGGTCGAATGGAGCGCGTTGTCGTATCAGGAGCGCCTTTCGGGCGGGCAAACGCCGCTGCTGTATTCGCTGTCTCTGCTCGTGATCTTCCTCTGCCTCGCGGCGCTATATGAAAGCTGGTCGGTCCCGTTCTCGGTGCTGCTGGTCATTCCGCTCGGCCTTGTCGGGGCGACGCTCGCGGTGACGTTCCGCGGGCTGACCAACGACGTCTATTTCCAGGTCGGGTTGCTCACCACAATGGGATTGTCGGCGAAGAATGCGATCCTGATTGTCGAGTTCGCCGAGCAGGCCGAACGTGCCGGCAAGAGCGCGCTCGACTCCGCCCTCGAGGCCGCGCGGCTGCGGCTGCGGCCGATCATAATGACCAGCCTCGCGTTCATCTTCGGCGTCATCCCGCTGGCGATCTCGACCGGCGCCGGCGCCCAGAGCCGTATCGCCATCGGCACCGCGGTGGTCGGCGGCATGCTGACCGCGACGATCCTCGCGATCTTCTACGTCCCGCTCGCGTTCGTCCTTGTCCGCAAGGTCTTCAAGGGACATGCGGAGGAGAAGAAGGACGGTCCCGATGGGAATTCGGGGCCGGATGGCGGGCAACCCGATCCCGACCGCCCCAAGCCCGAGACGCCGCTGCTCCCCGCCCCGGCAACGCCCGATCCCGACCAGCCGCGGCTGCCGCCGCCCTCACCGGCGGGAGCGCCCGCATGATCAGCCGGAAATGGCCGCTCTTGCTGATTACAGTGCTCGCGGCGTGCAGCCTCGATCCGCACTATGTCCGCCCCGACCCCGCCGTGCCGCCAAGCTGGCCGGCCGGCGATGCATATCTGCGGTCGACCGAGGCGTCGCTGCCGTCGGTCGACTACCGCCAGATATTCCTCGACCCGCATCTGCAGGCGATCATCACCCGGGCACTCGAGAATAATCGCGACCTACAGATCGCTGCCGCCAACATCGAATCCGCGCGAGCGCTTTACCGCGTCCAGCGCGCGGCGCTGCTGCCGCAGATCGACGGGTCGGTACGGGCGACGACGTCGAACGGCCTCATCAGCAGTTCGAGCGGATCGACCGGGACTGTGGGTGCGACCGGAACGGGCACCGGCACCGGGACGGGTTCGACCGGCACTGGGACAGGCACGGGCGGCACTGGCACGGGAGGGAACGGGACGGGTACCGGTACGACCACCACCGGGACGACGGGATCGAGCTCGGGCACGCGGACGGTCTTCTCAGCCCAGATCGGAGTCGCCGCGTTCGAGGTCGATCTATTCGGCAA
This sequence comes from Sphingomonadaceae bacterium, assembly GCA_043745075.1. GTDB lineage: Bacteria > Pseudomonadota > Alphaproteobacteria > Sphingomonadales > Sphingomonadaceae > Polymorphobacter_B. The sequence goes on along the minus strand of JAYTTV010000266.1, from coordinate 6,416 downwards.
GATCCGCAGTCTCGCCCGCGCCGCGCTCCAGCAGTATTTCGCGACCGAGGCGGCGGCACGCGCGACGCGGCTGACGCTCGTCAGCGATGTCGCCAATGCCTATCTGACGCTGGCAACCGACAGCAGCCTGTTACAGATCGCGATCGATACCGAGAAGAGCGCGCAACGATCGGTCGACCTCACCAACGCGCGTCTCAAGGGTGGGGTCGCGCCGCGTACCGATCTGCGGCAGGCGCAAAGCGTGCTTTACCAGGCGCAGTCGGACAAGGCGAACACGACGACGCTCGTCGCCCAGGATCGCAATGCGCTCGAACTGCTCGTCGGAGCGCCAGTCCTCGACGGCGATCTGCCGCCCTCGATCGAGGCGGTCGACGGCAAGATCGCCGCCCTGCCCGCCGGGCTCGACTCGCGCGTCCTGCTCCGCCGCCCCGATGTCGTCGAGGCCGAATATACGCTACGTGCGGCGAACGCGCGGATCGGTGCCGCGCGGGCGAACTTCTTCCCGACGATCAGCCTGACCGCAGCGGCGGGCTTCGCCAGCACCGCGCTGTCATCGTTGTTCACCGGCGGTGCCTTCTCATGGTCGGTCGCCCCGGCGGCGTCACTGCCGCTGTTCGACGGCGGCGCCAATCGCGGCAATCTCGCCTACGCCAAGACACAGCGCGACGTCGCGGTCGCAACCTACCAGAAGACCGTGCAGACCGCGTTCCACGAGGTTGCCGATGCGCTGGCGCGGCGCGGCACGATCGACGCGCAGGCGGGGGCGCAGATCGCAGCCGAGCAGGCGGCAGCGGATTCGAACACGCTCGAGACCGCACGCTACAATGGCGGGATCGATCCGTACCTCAACGTGCTGGTGACGCAGCGGACATTGTATTCGGCCCGCCAGTCGCTGGCGTCGGCGCGGCTGCTGCGCGCGCAGAGCCTCGTCACGCTCTACCAGACGCTCGGCGGCGACCAGCTGCTCGATCCGCCACCGCTGCCCGGCGCTACGCCGCTACGGCGGTAAGGTAATAATTGACCGACGTATCGTTGCCGAGGACGAACCCACTCCCCGGCCGCCACGTCATCCCGGTCACACCGCGCACCGCGAACCCGGCGACCGTCAGCTCGGCGCTTAGTTCGTCGGGGGTGACGAACTTGCTCCAGTCGTGGGCGCCCTTGGGGATCGTCCGCATGATCCGTTCGGCCCCAACGATCAGCGTCGCGTAGCTGAGCGGGGTCCGGTTCGGCGTCGACATCACCAGTAGGCCGCCGGGCGCCGTCACCGCGTGCAGGCTGGCAAGGAAGCGCGGCCGGTCGGCGACATGTTCGACGACCTCCATGCAGGTGACGAGGTCGAACACCGCCCCCTCGCGCGCCAGCACCTCGACCGGCGCTGAGCGATAGGTGATATCGAGCTGGCCCGCCGCCGCGTGCGCCGTTGCCGCCGCGACATTCTCCGCCGCAGCATCGATGCCGGTCACCGTCGCCCCCATCCGCGCCAGCGGCTCGGTCAGCAGCCCGGCCCCGCAGCCAACATCGAGCGCGGTCAGCCCGTCGAGCAGCCGCCGCGCCCGCGCATCGCGGCCGCGGGCGATCAGCGCGTCGCGGATATAGCCGAGCCGCAGCGGGTTGATCCGGTGGAGCATCGCCGAGCTCCCCGCGGGATCCCACCAATCTCCTGCGAGTGCGCCGAAGAACCCGGCCTCGCGCGCATCGACCGTCCCGCCGACCGCGCTAGTCCCGACCGTACTATTCATCGCCCAAGCCTCGCTTGCTTGCCTTAATCGCCTTGTCCTCTATCACGCGGGCGAACGCGGCAAGTCATCCCTGACGCCGCATAGAGGAACGTCGCTCCCGATATGGCCCGCATCGTGATGAAATTCGGCGGGACGTCGATGGCGGGGATCGAACGCATCCGCGGCGTCGCCGAGCGCGTCCGCCGCGAGGTTGCGAACGGCAACGAGGTCGCGGTCGTCGTCTCGGCGATGGCGGGCGAGACCGACCGGCTCGTCGGTTTCTGCCGCGAAGCCTCGCCACTCGCCGACCGCGCCGAATATGACGTCGTCGTCGCCAGCGGCGAGCAGGTCACCGCCGGGCTGCTCGCGATCGCGCTTCAGGCGGCGGGCACGCCCGCGCGGTCGTGGCTCGGCTGGCAATTGCCCGTCGCGACGTCGGATGCCCACGCCTCGGCGCGGATCAAGGGCATCGACACCGACGTGATGGCCGCAAGCATGGCGGCGGGGACGGTCGCGGTAATGCCCGGCTTCCAGGGGATCAGCCCCGACGGGCGGGTGACGACCCTCGGGCGCGGCGGGTCGGACACATCGGCGGTGGCGCTGGCGGCGGCATTGAAGGCCGATCGCTGCGACATCTACACCGACGTCGACGGGGTCTATACCACCGATCCGCGGATCGTGCCGCGCGCGCGCAAGCTGGCGATGATCACCTATGAGGAGATGCTCGAACTCGCGAGCGTCGGGGCAAAAGTTCTCCAGACGCGTTCGGTCGAGCTGGCGATGAAGGAAAAGGTTCGCGTTCGTGTACTATCGAGTTTCAACGATGGTCCGGGAACGCTCGTGGTCGATGAGGACGAAATCGTGGAACAGGAACTGATCGCCGGCGTCGCCTACAACCGCAACGAGGCGAAGATCACAGTCGGCGGCGTCCCCGACCGGCCCGGCGTCGTCGCCGCGATCTTCGGCCCGCTCGCGGAGGCGAACGTCAACGTCGATATGATCGTCCAGAACATCGCCTATGTCGCCGGCACCACCGATGTAACCTTCACCGTGCCGCGGACCGAACTGACCTTGAGCGAGAGCGTTCTCGCGAAGATGAAGGACAGCATCGGCTATGCCAGCGTGACGAGCGACCCCGCTGTCGCCAAGATCTCCGTCGTCGGCGTCGGCATGCGCAGCCACGCCGGGGTCGCGGTGACGATGTTCAAGGCGTTGGCCGACCGCGGCATCAACATCCAGGCGATCACGACGAGCGAGATCAAGGTCAGCGTGCTGATCGCCGAGGAATATACCGAGCTGGCGGTTCGCGTGCTCCACACCGCCTATGGGCTGGACGCGGCTTGACCCGCCTCGACGATCTTTCCGCGCGCGGCCGCGAGTTCCTCGGCTCGACCCATGCGATCATGGCGGGCGCTATGACGTGGGTCAGCGAGCGCCACCTTGTCAGCGCAATCTCGAACGCGGGCGGCTTCGGCGTGATCGCGTGCGGGTCGATGCCTCCCGCCGTCCTCGACGCCGAGATCGCCGCGACGAAGGCGCTGACCGACCGGCCGTTTGGGGTCAACCTCATCACCCTTCACCCGGCGATGACCGATCTGATCGCGATCTGCGGCAAGCACAATGTCAGCCACGTCGTCCTCGCCGGCGGTCTCCCATCGGGTGCGGCGATCGAGGCGATCAAGGCGACCGGCGCCAAGCTGATGTGCTTCGCCCCGACCGCCGCGCTGGCGAAGAAGCTGGTTCGCTCGGGCGTCGACGCGATCGTCATCGAGGGCAGCGAGGCGGGCGGGCACATCGGCCCGGTGTCGACGAGCGTCCTCGCGCAGGAGATTCTGCCCGTCATCCGCGACGTACCGGTCTTCGTCGCCGGCGGCATCGGGCGCGGCGCGGCGATTGCCGCCTATCTCGAAATGGGTGCGAGCGGGGTCCAGCTCGGGACACGCTTCGCCGCCGCGACCGAGAGCGTCGCCCACGCCAACTTCAAGCGCGCCTTCGTCCGCGCCTCGGCCCGCGACGCGCTGGCCTCGGTCCAGCTCGACCCGCGCCTGCCGGTCATTCCGGTCCGAGCGCTCAAGAACGCCGGCAGCGAGGCCTTCGCCGCGAAGCAGCGCGAGATTGCCAACCTCGTCGACGCCGGCACGATCGGCCTCGCCGAAGGCCAGCTCCAAATCGAGCATTATTGGGCGGGAGCCCTGCGCCGCGCGGTCGTCGACGGCGACATCGAGACGGGTTCGCTGATGGCGGGCCAGTCGGTCGGCATGGTCACGAGCGTGATGCCGGTCGCGGAGATCATTGCCGAACTCGTCGCCGAGGCCGAAGCGGCGTTGGGCAGCCGGGCGGCCTAATGCCCCCCGTCTCCCCCGCGCGCGAAATCCTTCGTCGCCTCCACGACGTCATGGCGTCGTCGACCAGTGCGCAGGCGAAGCTCAACGCCGTCGTCGCGATCGTCGCCGAGCAGCTCGATAGCGAGGTCGCGTCGATCTACCTCCTCCGCGACGGCGTCCTCGAACTCTTTGCGACGCGCGGGCTGAGCCAGGCGGCGGTCCACGTCACGCGGCTGGCGATGGGCGAGGGGTTGACCGGGGTCATCGCGGCGACACGCGAGCCGCTCAACCTCGCCGAGGCGCGCGCCCACCCCGACTTCGCCTACAAGCCTGAGACGGGCGAGGAAATCTTCCACAGCTTCGCCGGGGTGCCGATCGTCCGGCGCGAGGCATCGGTCGGCGTCCTCTGCGTCCAGCACGCCGACCCGCGCGAATACGCCGAGATCGAGATCGAGGTGCTCCAGACGGTGGCGATGGTCCTCGCCGAACTCATCGCCGGGGCCGGACTGATCGACGACGTTGCCGCAGCCAAAGCGCGCAGCGCCGCGAGCGGTCCGGCGCGCCTATCCGGGCTCAAGCTGGTCGACGGGCTCGGGCGCGGCACGGCGGTGTTCCACCAGCCGCGCGTCGTCATCGAACACACCGTCGCCGACGACGTCGAGGTCGAGCGCGCCCGCGTCTACGGCGCTTTCGTCAAGATGCGCGAGCAGATCGACGGCATGATGGGGCAGGTCGAATTCCTCGGCGGCGGCGACACCTCCGACGTCCTCGAGACATACAAGATGTTCGCCTATGATGAAGGTTGGTCGCGACGGATCAACGAGGCGATCGATTCGGGGCTGACGGCGGAGGCGGCGATCGACCGCGTCCAGCAGCGGACCCGCGCGCGGATGCGCTCGATCGCGGACCCGTATCTGCGCGAGCGGCTGACCGACCTGGACGACCTGTCGAACCGGCTGATCCGCATCGTGTCGGGGCAATTAGGCTCGGCGGCGCAGTCGGGACTGCGCGGCGACACGATCCTGCTCGCGCGCAACCTCGGCCCGGCCGAGCTGCTCGAATACGACCGGCGGGTGTTGAAGGGCGTCGTCCTCGAGGAAGGCTCGCTGACCGCGCATGTCACGATCGTCGCGCGGGCGATGGGGGTGCCGGTCGTCGGGCGGGTCCGCGACCTGCGGACGACGATCGCCGACGGCGACGAGCTGCTCGTCGACGGCTCGACCGGGACCGTGCTCGTCCGCCCGTCGGCCGAGATGCTCAAGTCGTTCGCCACGACGAGCGCGCTCAAGGCAAAGCGCCAGGCCGAATATGCCAAGCTGCGCGACCTGCCCGCGGTGACGAAGGACGGCACCCGCATCGCGCTGATGATGAATGCCGGGCTGCGCGACGATGCCGCCGCGCTCGGCACGACCAATGCCGACGGCATCGGGCTGTTCCGCACCGAATTCCAGTTCCTCGTGTCGGCCACCCTCCCCCGCCGTGAGCGCCAGACATCGCTGTACAAGGCGGTGCTCGACGCCGCAGGCGACCGCCCGGTCGTGTTTCGCACCGTCGACATCGGCGGCGACAAGGCGGTGCCGTACATGCGCGATGACGCGCATGAGGACGAGAACCCGGCGATGGGCTGGCGGGCGCTGCGCCTCGCGCTCGGCCGCTCGGGGCTGATGAAGGTCCAGGCACGCGCCTTGCTCGAGGCCGGGGCCGGGCGGACGCTCAACATCATGTTCCCGATGGTCAGCGAGCCGTGGGAGTTCGACGCGGCGAAGTCGCTCGTCGAGGCGCAGCGCGAGTGGCTAATCAAGTCGGGCCGACCGCTCCCCGCGAAGGTCCGCTACGGCGCGATGCTCGAAGTCCCGGCACTCGCCGAATGCCTCGACGTGCTGTTGCCGAAGGTCGACTTCGTCTCGATCGGGACGAACGACCTGACGCAGTTCCTGTTCGCCGCCGACCGCGCCAACCCCAAGCTCGCCGACCGCTACGACTGGCTGTCACCCGCGATCCTGCGCTTCCTCCGCCGGGTTGCCGCCGCGTGCAATGCCGCCGATGTGCCCGTCACGGTCTGCGGAGAAATGGGCGGGCGTCCGCTCGAAGCACTGGCGTTGATGGCGATCGGGATCGAGCGGCTGTCGATCACCCCCGCCGCGATCGGCCCGGTCAAGGCGATGATCCGCTCGGTCGATCTTGCCCCGGTCCGCGCCGCGATGACGGGCTGGCTCGAGCGCGGGGCCCCGACGATCCGCGCCGATCTGACCGCGCTCGCCGAACGCTCCGGCGTCACCCGCGGTTAAAGCTCAGCTCAGGCGGGGTAGACCTTGCGCCACGCGGTCACCGCGACGCTCGCGAACAGCCCGGCAAGCGCATAGGGATCGGC
>JAYTTV010000265.1:0-42243 GCA_043745075.1 Sphingomonadaceae bacterium | reverse complement strand
ACAGCTGGGGCTACGACCAATGGTATCAGCCGTCGTGGGTCTATGTGCCGCGCGGCTATCTTTATGGCCGCTCGCTGCGCAGCGTGATCCTGCCGTTCGGGCGCAACCGCGATTATTGGGGGACGACGCGCGGCATCACGCATTACGATCGCGTCGACGGCCGCGTCTTCAATCGCAGCTTCGACGGCGACCGCGACCGTGGCGGCGACCGCGGGCGGGGCGATCCGCGCGGCGGTGACGGTCGCGGCGGCGACCGCGGACATCCCGACTTCCGCAACAATCCCGGCGGCGAGCCGGTGATGCAGGGCGGCGGACGCCGCGTCGAGGTCCGGCCGCAGGGGACAGTCGGCGGCGACGTGCGCGGCTATCAGGGGGGGCCGCGACGCGACGGCAGCCGCGACGGCCGCTCGCCCGACTTCGTTCCCCCCAACGCGCCGGCACCGTATGTCGTGACCCCGCGCGACGGCCGAGGCGGCTTTCAACCGCGCGGGGGCTTCGTCCCGTTCCAGCCGCAGGGCCAGCCGCAGGGCGGGCGGGGTACGCCGGTCGGGATCGCCCCGGCGGGCAACGCGGCACCCGTCCGGCAGCCCGCGCCGGTTGCCCAACCGCGCCCGGCACCGCAGCCGGCCCCCGCCCGCCCGAACCCGCGACAGGAAGGCAACGAGCACGTCCGACCTCAGTGACGCCGGCTGAACGGGGTTGGCCTGCAGCGAAGACCGGCAAGTGACGATCGGGTGACACCAACCCCTTGCGCGGGCGCGTCGCACTGCACACTATGCGGGCGAGCGACCAACGCCCGGAGGATGATTGCCGAACCCGCCCGCCTTCGACGAAATGTTCGGCCATGTCGCGTCGGGGGGCAGCATCCGCGACTGCTACGCCCCGATCGGCGCATGGCTCGCCGATTCCCCGTTCGAGGTGATGGCGACGCGGCGGCGGCAGGCCGAACTGTTCTTTCGCCGCATCGGCATCACCTTCGCCGTCTACGGCGACCCCGACGCTGCCGAACGCCTGATCCCGTTCGACATCGTCCCGCGTATCCTCGGCGCCGACGAATGGAAGACGATGGAGGCGGGGCTGGTCCAGCGCGTCGGCGCGTTGAATTCGTTCCTCGCCGACATCTACGGCCCGCGCGAAATCCTCCGCGCCGGGATCCTCCCCGAGGAGCTCGTCCTCCGCAACCCCGGCTTCAGCCTCGCGATGGTCGGCAAGCGCCCGGTCGGCGACATCTGGGTCCATATCGCCGGGATCGACCTCGTCCGCACCGATGCCGACGATTTCTATGTGCTCGAGGACAATGCCCGGACGCCGTCCGGCGTGTCGTACATGCTCGAGAACCGCGAGGTGATGCTCAAGCTGGTCCCCGAGCTGTTCGCCAAGCTGCGCATTCGCCCGGTCGAGACCTATCCCGACCTGCTCCTCGAAATGCTCCGTTCGGTCGCCCCGGCGCGTGCGGGCAACGACCCGACGAGCGTGCTGCTGACCCCCGGCCAGTTCAACAGCGCGTTCTACGAACACAGCTTTCTCGCCGACAAGCTCGGCATCGAGCTCGTCGAGGGCTCCGACCTGTTCGTCCGCGACGAGCATGTCTACATGCGGACGACCGAGGGGCCGCAGCGCGTCGACGTGATCTACCGCCGCCTCGACGACGCCTTCCTCGATCCGCTCGTCTTCCGCCCCGATTCGATGCTCGGCGTGCCCGGTCTGATGAGCGCGTACGACGCCGGCAACGTCAGCCTGGCGAACGCGGTCGGTACCGGAGTCGCCGACGACAAGGCGATCTACAGCTACATGCCCGAGATCATCCGCTTCTATACCGGCGCCGAGCCGATCCTCAAGAACGTCCCGACATGGCGCTGCCGCGAGCCCGAGGCGCTGGCGTACGTCCTCGACCACCTCCCCGAACTCGTGGTCAAGGAAGTCGACGGCTCAGGTGGTTACGGCATGCTCGTCGGGCCGCACGCTCCGCAAGCGACGATCTCCGCCTTCGCCGCCAAGCTCCGCGCCAACCCCGAAAAGTTCATCGCCCAGCCGACCCTCGCGCTGTCGACCTGCCCGACACTGTGCGACGCCAGCATCGAGGCGCGCCACGTCGACCTCCGCCCGTTCGTCCTGACCGGGACCAACGGCACGCGGATCGTTCCCGGCGGCCTGACCCGGGTCGCGCTCGACCCCGGATCGCTGGTGGTCAACAGCAGCCAAGGCGGGGGCACGAAGGATACATGGGTGGTCGATGATTAGCGCCGCGCCGTGCTGAGCCGCACCGCTGGCAACCTCTACTGGGTCGGGCGCTACATCGAGCGCGCCGACTTCCTGTCGCGGCTGATCGAGGCGACGTTGCGGCTGGCGTCGCTGCCGTCGTCGTACGGCGGCATGACCAATGCGTGGGAATCCGCGCTTGAGGCCGCGTGGATGACGCAGGCGCACGCCGAGCGCGGGCTTGCCGCCGACGAGTTCGGGGTCAGCGAGTTCCTGACGGTCGACCCGACCAACCCGAGCTCGATCCGCCGCTGCCTCGAATGTGCCCGCGCCAACGCCCGCGCGGTCCGCACCGCGCTGACGCTCGAGGCGTGGGAGGCGATCAACGGCGCGTGGCTCGACGTCCAGCGCTACGGCACGCGGCTCGAGGGACGCGACGATCTCGTCCGGCTACTCGATACGGTCAAGGCGTCGATGCTCGCGTTCGACGGCGCGGCGCACCGGACGATGCTCCGCGGCGACGCCTATTGGTTCATCATGCTCGGCAGCGCGGTCGAGCGCGCCGACAACACCGCGCGGCTGCTCGACGTCAAATACCATTTGCTCCTGCCGCGCGGCGAGAAGGTCGGTGGCAGCCTCGACTACTTTCAGTGGACGACGATCCTGCGGACGGTATCGGCGCTGACCGCGTACCGCTGGGTGTATCGCGATTCGGTCAAGCCGTGGCTGATCGCCGACCTGCTGATCCTCAACCGCCAGATTCCGCGCAGCCTCGCGTCGTGCTACGAGGAAATCCTCCGCCGCCTCGACCAGCTGTCGCACGCGAGCGCGCGTCGCGGCCCGGCGCACCGGCTCGCGGCGGCGGGCTATGGTCGGCTGGAATCGGGCAATATCGACCGCATTTATTCGAGCGGGCTCCACGAGTTCCTGCGCGACTTCATCGCCGACAACAACCGGCTGGGCGCGGCGATCGCCGAGCAATATCTATTCTGATCGGGGGATCGGGTGCGTATACGAATCGATTACACGACTGCGTATGACTATTCGCAGGCAGCGAGCAGCGTCGTCCAGCTGCTCCGCGTTCAGCCGCGCGGCGGGTGGGACCAGCATGTCCGGCGGTGGCGGGTCGACGTCGATGCCGACGGCAGCCTGCGCGCCGGGACCGACGTCTTCGGCAACGCGACGCATCTGTTCACCGCATCGTCGCCGGTCACAAGGCTGGCGATCAGCGTTACCGGCGAGGTCGACACCGACGACGCGCACGGCGCGGTCCGCGGTTTCCTCGAGCCGCTGCCGCCGGCGATGTTCCTCCGCTCGACCGACCTGACCACCCCCGACGCCGCGATCGCCGCCTTCGCCCATGACCAGCCGCAGAACGACATCCTCGATACGCTGCACGCGCTCAACCTCGCGCTCGGCGACCGCATGGTGTTCGACGCCGAGGCGACCGGCACTGGCACCGACGCGGTCACCGCCTTCACCCAGGCGCGCGGCGTGTGCCAGGATTACACCCACGTCTTCTGCGCCGCCGCGCGGATCCTCGGTATCCCGGCGCGCTACGTCTCGGGCCATTATGTCCGCCCCGAGGCGCAGCCGGCGGGGCATGCGTGGGCCGAAGCGCTCGTCCCCGACCTCGGCTGGGTCGGCTTCGACCCGACCAACGGCATCTCGGTGACCCCGGCGCACGTCCGCGTCGCGGTTGGATTGGACTATCTCGATGCGGCCCCGGTGCGCGGCGCACGGCGCGGCGGCGGGACCGAGACGATGCACGTCGCGGTCAGCGCGGTCGACACCGGCGCCGCTTCCCGCCAGAGTCAGCATCAGGGACAGGCGTGACCGTCCAGCACGGGCAGTTCAGCGCCGAGGAGGAACCGATGACCTATTGCGTCGGGATTTTGGTCCGCGACGGGCTGGCGATGCTCGCCGACACGCGTACCAACGCCGGGCTCGACAATATCTCGAGCTACCGCAAGCTGCGCGTGATCGATGCCGGTCCCGGGCGGACGATGGTCGTCGCCAGCGCCGGATCGCTATCGGTGACGCAGGCGGCGATGACCCGGCTGACCGACGCGATGCTACTCGCGGCGGTCGAAGACGGCATCGAGCGCGAAGGCGCGCCCGAGACGCTCGCCACCGCGCCGACGATGTTCCGCGCCGCGACACTGATCGGCCAAGCGCTCCACGCCGCGCGCGCCGCAGTCGACGAGGCGGTCGCCGGCGACCGGGTCTCGACCAGCGCGACGCTGCTGTTCGGCGGCTGCATCGCCGGGCGCAAACCCCGGCTGTTCCTGATCTACGCGAGCGGCAACTTCATCGAATGCCAGCCCGACACGCCGTACCTCCAGATCGGCGAGCATAAATACGGCAAGCCGATCCTCGACCGGGTGATCCAGTTCGACACGCCGATCGCCGAGGCGGTCAAGGCCGCGCTGATCTCGTTCACCTCGACGATGCGGTCGAACCTCGCGGTCGGGCTGCCGATCGACCTCATGGTCCTGCGCAGCGGCGACACCGGCCCCGAACTCGTCCACCGCATCACCGACGACGACGATTACTACCGCGAGCTTACCGAACGCTGGTCGGCCGCGATGCGCCACGCCACCGCGAGCATTCCACTCCCGCCATACGGCGCGATGGCGGGGCAAGGCGTGCTGGTTTAGGGCTCTACGCTGCCAACCCGACCGGCGCTGCGTTCGCCGTCCGTGCCCGCAGCATGATCGCGAGCACCAGCCCGAGCGCGGCGACGCCGGTCATCGCCAGATACCCCGGCGCGCCGATGCGGTCGTATAGCGGCCCCGACACCAGCACGGCGAAGGCGTAGGTCGGGGCGTTGGCGACGCCCATGTAGATCATCTGCGCGGTCGGCGTGCGGTCGTCGCCGTACAGCGTCTGGATGAACCGCATTCCGCCAAGGAAGGTCGCGGCGAAGCTGAGCGCGTGGAGCAGTTGCAGCGGGATGACGACCCACAATGGCGGCAGCATCGCCAGCGCGGTCCAGCGGATCACCGCGCCGACGCCCCCGGCGACGATCAGGGTTTCGGGGCGGAAGCGCGCCGACCAGCCGCCGAGGAAGATGAGGAACCCGACCTCGGCGAGCGTGCCGATGTTCCACAGCATCGCGACGGTCGCGCCGGAGAAATGCTGGACGTTGGTCCAGACGAGCGACCCGGCGGTGTACAGGAACGCCGCGCTGCCCTGGATCAGCCCGGCGGCGAAGATGAACAGGAAGAACGACGGGTTCTTCAGCATGCCGAGGCCCTGCGCGAGACGCTCGCCGAACGGTTCGCGGCGTTCGGCCCGCGCGGTCATCGGCTCGCGCGGCATCAGCGCCGACCAGCCGATCATCACCGCCGAGATCGCCAGCAGGAATGCCCAGATCGGCCAATAGCTGCGCGTCGCGTCGTTCAGGAAGCCGACCGTCGTCGTGCCGGCGACGAAGGCGGCGCTGGCGAGGCCGCGCGCGACCCCGTACGGCGGGCGGCCGGTGCGGGTGAGCCGAAGCAGCGTCGTCTCGACCACCGGCAGCAGGCCCCAAAAGGCGATGTCGAGGACGAGGATCAGCGCGAACACCGCGACGAAGCCGGTCAGCAATTTCAGGACCGCGAACCCGACGGTCAGGACGATGGTGAACATGAACAGCGGCGCGCGGCGGTCGCTGCGCCCGTCGGCCCATGCCGCGGTCAGCGGCCCGGCGAGCGCGCGGCTGAAGCTGGCGATGGCGAGGACGACACCGATCTCCGCACCCGAAAAGCCGTGCACCTTTTCGAGCCACAGCGGCAGGAACGGGATCAGGCAGCCGAAGCCGGCGAAATATATGCAGGCGAGGACGGTCGAGCGGATCGCTGGGGTCATGCATGGCTCCGGAGGCGTGGCGCACCATGCGACGCGGCGCACCGTCGCGGCAAGCCCGCGACATCGCACACTGTCGGGGTTCTTTACACATCCGTTATGAACACTTCTCCCGGTCGCGCGAAGTCAGCGGGTTAGCGGCATGGCACGAATATTGCGTACCATTTCGTACGCGCAAAGTCCGCGTTGGGATGTTTACAATGCGTAAATCGCTCGTGGGGCTGGTGTCGGTTCTCATTGCCACTTCGGCCTCGGCGCCACAGACCTATTTTACCGGCGCGGCGGACGCGCACATCGCCAGCGCGGCGGCATTTGTCGAAAGAGTCGACGACGGCGACGGCACCGCTGGGGCCCCCGGGGCGGATGCCGGCTTTGGCTTCGCCCCGAAGGTAGTGAACGTGGCGAGCGCATTCGATGGCCGAACCGTCGGCGGCTTTCGCCTCGCCGATTTCCCGGGCTCTCTCGACGATGACCTTGGCCGCCTGACCGCCCTATCGTCGATTGAACCTAGCGGCCCTGGCGACACCAACCGCAGCCACTCGGGTCCCACTTTTTTCCCCAATTTTGGCCGCGCTCTGACGCCAGCGACGGGCGACGCGCGCGCGAATTCCCAGCCGAGCGTGCCCGGGAGCAATGGCAACGGTAACAGCGCAATCCCGCAGGCGCCCCCTCCCGGCGGGCCGCAACCGGCCGCCGCGATCGTCCCCGAACCCGCGAGCTGGGCGCTGCTGATCGCCGGCTTCGGCGCGGTCGGCACCGCGCTCCGCCGCCAGCGCCGGGGCCACGCCGCCGCCTGACCACCCGGGCGTTTTCGTTGGCGGCTTTCCCGGCAGATGGCATAAGCCGGGCAAAACCTCTGGGGAGCCCGACCGATGCCATTGCCCGAACTGTTCGACCTGAGCGGCCAGACCGCGCTGATCACCGGCTCGTCGCGCGGCATCGGCAAGGCGATCGCGCACCGCATGGCCGAACACGGCGCCAACGTCGTCGTCTCGTCGCGCAAGCTCGACGTCTGCGAGGCGGCGGTCGCGGAGATCAACGCCGCGGTCGGACGCGAGGCAGCAGTCGCGATCCCGGCGAACATCGCGTCGAAGGAGGCGCTGCAGGCGCTCGTCGACGCGACCATTGCGAAGTTCGGGCGGATCGACACGCTCGTCTGCAACGCCGCGTCGAACCCCTATTACGGACCGCAGGCGGGGATCAGCGACGACCAGTTCGGCAAGATCCTGCAGAACAACATCGTGTCGAACCACTGGCTGATCCAGATGGTCGCCCCGGCGATGCTCGCGCGCAAGGACGGGTCGATCACGATTATCTCGTCGATCGGCGGGCTCAAGGGGTCGACGATCATCGGCGCCTATTGCATCTCCAAGGCCGCCGACATGCAGCTCGCCCGCAACCTTGCCGCCGAGTTCGGGCCGTCGAATGTCCGCGTCAACGCGATCTGCCCCGGGCTGATCAAGACCGACTTCGCCAAAGCGCTGTGGGACGACCCGGCGACGCTCAAGGAAGCGACCGGCGGCGCGCCACTGCGCCGTATCGGCGTTCCCGACGAGATTGCGGGGATGGCGGTGTTCCTCGCGGGCAAGGCGGGCGGGTTTACGACAGGGCAGAGCTTCGCGATCGACGGCGGCGCGACGATCGTCTGAGGGGCTGGGCCTAAATTAGCCGCGGCTGCGCTGGCGCAGGCACCGCAACCGGCGCGCCGCCCCGCCGTGCGACCTCGGTCCGGGCGGAGAAGCGGATGTCCTCGTCGCGGTCGGCGGCAAACGCGGTGAGGCTCGCGTCGTCGAGGTCACGCCAGCCCTTGCCGCGGTTGGGCCCAGCGGGAACCCGCGGCAGCAGCCCCGGCTCGGCGCTCCACGCGATCAGTTGCTCGACGCTGGCGACGGCGAGCATGTCGCGCAGATGGTGCGCGGTGACATAGGCGTCGGGACCAGCGCGGTGGACCGGCAGCCCGAGGTCACGGTCGAGCCCGGCGGGCATCCGCCAGTAGCGCAGCACCTGGTTCGAAAACGACGGCGCCCCCGGCCAGACGCGCAGCGCGCATTTCCACGTGCAGATCCACGGCAGCCCGCCGGTCAGCTTCGGCGTGCACCACTTGCCCTCGAAACTCGCACGGTGGGCGGCGAGCGCGACATGCGGGCCGCGCAGCACGCCGCTCGCGACATCGCCGAACAGGGGCGCATCGGCGACGTCGCTGTCGATGATGTGATGGACCGCGGCGGTTACCGGCGGGATGCTTCGCCCCGGGTGGGTCAGGATATTGCCGCGCCCCGGTGTCACCTGCCAGAGGCCGTCATCGTCCTGCGCGACGTCCTGCCAGCCGATCTCGCACACGCCGTGCGCCGACGGCTGGCCGCCAGTGGTTTCTAGATCGATGACGCGAACGCTGGGCACGCGCCTAATATGTGTCAGGTCTCGTGCAAATAGAAGCGGTTAGTGGCGTTGAGGTCGTCGTCGAGCTCGTAGACGATCGGCTGGCCGGTCGGGATTTCGAGGCTGGCGATATCGGCGTCGCTGATTCCCGACAGATGCTTGACCAGCGCCCGCAGCGAATTGCCGTGCGCGGCGACGACGACGCGCTGCCCGGCGCGGAGTTCGGGGGCGATCGCGCTGTCCCAATACGGCAGGACGCGGGCGATCGTGTCCTTGAGGCTCTCGGTCGCGGGCACCGCGATCCCGGCATAGCGGCGGTCGGCAGACAGGTCGAACGGCGACCCCGCCTCCATCGGCGGCGGCGGAATGTCGAACGAGCGCCGCCATTCGAGCACCTTCGCCTCGCCGTGCTTCGCCGCGGTCTCGGCCTTGTCGAGCCCGGTCAGCCCGCCATAATGACGCTCGTTCAATCGCCAGTCTTTGACCACCGGCAGCCATAGCCGGTCCATCGCCTCGAGCATTAGGTTCGCGGTCTTGATCGCGCGCGATTGGACGCTGGTGAAGACGCGGTCGAAGTCATAGCCGCGCTCGCGGAGCAGCTCGCCCGCCGCGGTCGCCTCGGCAACGCCCTTCGCGGTCAGCGGCACGTCCCACCAGCCGGTGAAGCGGTTCTCGAGGTTCCACGCCGACTGGCCGTGGCGGATCAGGACGAGCGTCGGCATTGTTGATCCTTGGGGCTACAGATCCAGGTGCATGAAGCGGAGGAACGGGTCGGGGCGGTAGTCGCCGAACATCTCGCCGTCCTTGAACCCGAAGCTGCGGTACAGCGCCAGCGACGGATCGAACGTCGGGCCCGAGCCGGTCTCGAGCCCAAGGCGGATGTAGCCGCGGTCGCGGGCGACCCCGATCATGTGCGACAGCAGCGACTTGGCGACGCCCTTGCGCAGATGTTCGGGAGCAGTGCGCTGCGACTTGATTTCGCCGTGGCCCGAATCGACCTCGCGCAGCGCGGCGCAGCCCATCAGCGAATGGCCGTCCCACACCGTCCACCACGCAATCTCCGGGGTGCGGAGGCTGTCGATATCGAGCGAATGGCGGCTCGGCTCGGGCGAGTGCGCGCGCATCTCCCGCATATGGTAGCCGACGAGGTCGGCGACCTCGGGTCCGGACAGATCGTCATCGACAGTAAGCATCGCTCGGGCGTTAGCGCAGCCGCTCGATGACCTCAAGCAGCGCCGCGAGGCAGTCGCGCCCCAGCGCCATCGACCGCTCGGGCGACCAGCCGGCTTCGGCATCGGGATTCTCGGCGGCGTCCTTGAACGGCATTTCGAGCGTCATCGCGAGGCAGCCGAAGCGGTTGGCCAATTGATTGGTGCTCATCGTCAGGTTCGCCCGCCCCGGTGCCGACGGCGGATACCCGACCCGCGTCTGGAAGTCCGGCGAGATGCGCGCGAGGATCGCCTTATAGTCCGAGAGCAGCCCGAGCTGCCGGTCGGTGATGTTGGGAATGCCCTCGAACCCGGCGATGAAGTTGTGCGGCAGCGATTCGTCGCCGTGGACATCCATCGTGAAATCGGCCCCGGTCGCGTCCATAGCGGCGAGCGTGTGGAGCACCTCGGGCGAGCGATCGAGCGTCGGCCCGGCCCATTCGCGGTTGAGGTTGGCCCCGGCGGCGTTGGTCCGCAGATGCCCGCGGCGCGACCCGTCGGGGTTCATGTTGGGGATGACGTGAAAGCTCGCCTTCGCCCGCAGCGCGGTCGCGACCGGATCGGCGGCGTCGACCAGCCGGTCGAGCGCGCCCTCCATCCACCATTCGGCCATCGTCTCGCCCGGATGCTGGCGGGCATAGAGCCAGACCTGCAAGGGGCCGCCGGCGATGTCGATGCAGTCGAGGTCCTGCCCGTCGAGCGTATGGCCGAGGACGCGGGTCGAGACGCCCGGCGCGGCGGCGATCCGCGCGACGAGGTCGGCGTGCCGCTCCATCGAGTATGGCGCGAAATAGGCGATCCAGATGCTGTCGGTCGCAGGCGTGACGTCGATCGTCAGGATGCCGTCGGCGTAGCTCGTATCGGTCCGCGTCCAGCGCTGGCGGTCGGTCGAGACGACCGCGCGATAGTCGGGCCAGCCGCCCGGATACGCCGACCCGGCGCAGTTGGTGATCCGCACCCGGCACGCCTCGCCGCGCGCTCCCGACAGGCGGAAGTGGAACCATTGGTAGAAATCGCTGTGCGCGTCCTTGCGAATCGCGAGGTCGATCGCCTGCGGACCATCGGCGCGCAGCACCTCGATATTGCCGCTGTCGAAGGCGGCGGAAACGGTGATCGGCAATGGCTGTCCCTACTTGTACGGGTAATGCTGGGTGGCGCCCGACGGTCCGGGGAAGCCGTCGAGCAGCGCATGCGCCATCGCCGGGACCGCGCGCGACAACGATGCCTGCGGCGAGCGCGTGTCGATGCCGACCTGCGCGGTGCCCTCCCAGATCAGCGCCTCGTCCGACCGCCGCTTGATCGTCAGATGGACCGCGTCGAATTCGGTGGCGTTCTGGCTGCCGTGGCCGACCGGAAACGACGCCCCGCCGCCGATGCCGACGCCGCCGCCGCGCCCGCCCGAAAAGCCGCCGCCGCCAATTCCGATCGAGAATGGCGAGGGGCGGCGCGGGCCGACCGCGATGTCCTGCTTGATCCCGATCGTCGCGAGATACGCCGGACCCGATTCGATCGGAACCGGGGTGAAGCCCTGCGCGCGAAGCTCGGCCGCCACCGCGTCGAAATAGCTGCGCGTCTCGAGTCCGAACGCCGCCTTGGGGTCGGCGGGGATCAGCGCGATCGTCCCGCGCGTCACCGGCGCGCCGAGGTGGAAGCGCTTGACGTCGATCCCCGCATTCGAGGTCGCACACCCGGCCACCGCGACCGCTGCGGCGATAGGGAGCAGACGAAACAGACTGATCATCGAAACATTACCCCAGGCGAACCTTGTCGCGCCACATCAACGCGCATAACGCGACTCCGACGCATATCCCTTGTTCGCTTCCCCGGAGTAGCCAATGCCCCCCGCGACCGCAACGACCGGCACCGTCCTCGTTACCGGCGGTGCCGGGTACATCGGCAGCCACGCGGTGCTCGCGCTGGTCGACGCCGGGCGGCCGGTGGCGGTGATCGACACGCTCGCGACGGGATTCCGCTGGGCGGTGCCCGAGGGCGTACCCTTCTATCAGGGCGACGTCGCCGACCCCGACCTGATCGACCGCATCGCGAGCGAGCAGGGCATCACCGCGATCATGCATTTCGCCGGATCGCTGCTCGTCCCCGAATCGGTGGTCAAGCCGCTCGACTACTACCGCAACAACGTCGTCGCCTCGCGCTCGCTGATCGAATCGGCGGTGCGAAACGGGATCAGGCACTTCATCTTCTCGTCGACCGCGGCGGTCTACGGCGTCCCCGAGGTCGTTCCGGTCGACGAGATGGCGCCGAAATCGCCGATCAACCCCTACGGCAATTCGAAGCTGATGACCGAGATCATGCTCGCCGACGTCGCGCGGGCGCATCCGATCAATTACGGCGCGCTGCGCTATTTCAATGTCGCCGGGGCCGATCCGGGAGCGCGGAGCGGCCAGTCGACGCGCGGCGCGACCCACCTGATCCACGTCGCCGCCGAGGCCGCGCGCGGCCTGCGCTCCGAAGTCATGGTCTACGGCACCGACTACGACACCCCCGACGGCACGGGGGTGCGCGACTATATCCACGTCTCCGACCTCGCCGCCGCGCATGTCGCCGCGCTGGCCGCGCTCGAAGCCGACCCGGCCGAATCATTCGCGCTCAACTGCGGATATAGCCGCGGCTTCTCGGTGCTCGAAGTCCTCGACGCGGTCGACCGGGTGACCAACCTCAAGCTCAAGCGGACGATCGCGCCGCGCCGCGCGGGCGACCCCGACACGCTCGTCGCCGCGACCAAGCGCATCCACGAACGTCTCGACTGGACGCCGAAGTATGACACGCTCGAAACCATCGTCGGCCATGCGCTCGAATGGGAGCGCCAGCTTGACTTGCGCGGGCTTCGTCCGTAGGCACCGCGCTCCATTCGCCTGCTCGTATCACATCCTGGAAGTTCCCATGAAGGTCCGCAATTCCCTCAAGTCGCTGAAGTTGCGCCACCGCGACTGCCAGATCGTGCGCCGTCGCGGCCGGACCTATGTGATCAACAAGACGAATCGCCGCTTCAAGGCGCGCCAGGGCTGATTTTACTTCCGCCGCCGGTTCCGGCGACGGCCAAGTGAAATTGCCGACCGCGGTCGTCTGGGACGTCGGTCATGTCCTGTACGACTGGGACCCGCGCTACCTTTTCGCCAAGCTGATTCCCGACCGGCAAGAGCTCGACTGGTTCCTCAGCCACGTCGTGACCAAGGCGTGGCACTTCCAAAGCGATGCCGGACGCCCGATCGCAACGATGATCGCCGAACTGTCCGCGCGTTTTCCTAAATACGCCGAGCTGATAGCCGCCTATTGGCCGCGCTGGCTCGAGACGATCCCCGGGCCGATGCCCGGGATGCTCGACCTCGTCGCCGAGCTCGCCGCGGCGAAGGTCCCGCAATTCGCGATCACCAACTTCGGCGCTGAATTCTGGGCGATGTTCCGCCCGACCGCGCCCATCTTCGACAGCTTCGGCGACATCGTCGTCTCGGGCGTCGAGAAGGTCGCCAAGCCCGACCCGGCGATCTACGCCCTCGCCCTCGCCCGCTTCGGCCTCGCCCCCGGCGAAGGCGTCTTCATCGACGACCGCGCCGACAACATCGCCGCCGCCGACACCGCCGGCCTCATCGGCCACGTCTTCGTCGACGCCGCCGACACACGGGCGTGGCTGGCGGAGCAGGGCATCATGCCCGCTTGTTCCGCGACTTTGCTGCCGAGCAGCGCGGTGGCGCGCTGACCTTCTATCCGACCGTCGCCGCGTATCTTGCGGCCGCACTGCTCATTGTGTCGCAGGCCTGACCCGCGCTAGACCATCGCATGGACCAGATCGTCATTCGCGGCGGCAACAAGCTGTCGGGCCGCATTCACATTTCGGGCGCGAAGAACGCGGCGCTGACGCTGATGCCGTGCGCGCTGCTGCTCGACGAGCCGCTGACGCTGCGGAACCTGCCGCGCCTCGCCGACATCGACACCTTCGGGCACCTGCTCAACGGCCACGGCGTGTCGACGACGATCGAGGGGTCGCATCCGTCGGAGTTCGGGCGGGTGATGACCTTCCGCGCCAACCGGATCACGTCGACCACCGCGCCGTACGACATCGTCCGCAAGATGCGCGCGTCGATCCTCGTCCTCGGCCCGCTGCTCGCGCGCGCCGGCGAGGCGACGGTATCGCTTCCCGGCGGCTGCGCGATCGGCAACCGTCCGATCGACCTCCACCTCAAGGCGTTGGAAGCATTGGGCGCGCACATCGAACTGGCCGCTGGCTACGTCAAGGCGACCGCGCCGAAGGGGCTGCAGGGCGGGCGCTACACCTTCCCGACGGTCTCGGTCGGCGCGACCGAGAACGTCGTCATGGCGGCAGTGCTGGCGAACGGTGTCAGCGTCATCGACAACGCCGCGCGCGAGCCCGAGATCGTCGACCTGTGCCACTGCCTCGTCGCGATGGGCGCGAAGATCGACGGCATCGGCACCGAGCGATTGACCATCACCGGCGTCGCCAAGCTCCACGGCGCGACGTACGCCGTCATGCCCGACCGGATCGAGACCGGCAGCTACGCCTGCGCCGCGGCGATCACCGGCGGAGAAATAGAGTTGGTCGGCGCCGACACCGCGAGCCTCGGCGCGACCTTCGCCGCGCTGCGCGAGGCGGGGCTGGCGTGCGAGCCGACGCCCGACGGGATCAAGGTCAGCCGCGCCAACGGCTTGCACGGCGTGACGGTGTCGACCGCGCCGTACCCCGGCTTTCCGACCGACATGCAGGCGCAGTTCATGGCGATGCTGTCGGTCGCCGACGGCGCGTCGCTGCTGACCGAGACGATCTTCGAGAACCGCTACATGCACGTCCCCGAACTCGCGCGGATGGGGGCCGACATCACCGTCCGCGGGCGATCGGCGGTGGTCCGCGGGGTCGACGGGCTGGTCGGTGCACAGGTCATGGCGACCGACCTGCGCGCGTCGATGAGCCTCGTCCTCGCCGGACTGGCGGCAAAGGGGGAGACGGTGGTCAGCCGGGTCTATCACCTCGACCGCGGCTATGAGCGGCTCGAGGAGAAATTGTCGGCGGTCGGGGCCGATATCGAGCGTATCTCCGATGGATGACGAAGGTCCGATAGACGACGAGAGTCCGGTCGCCGATTCGCGGCTGCTGCTCCTCGCGCAGGAAGCGGACGAGGTGCCGCTGATCTCGGCGCTGGTGCAGGATGCGATCGTCCATCCCGCCGAGATCGGCTACGACCGCCGCGCGCGGCGGCTGGTTCTGCTGATCGACCGCTATCGCTGGGAGGCGGGCGACCGCAGTCGCGTCCGTTCGGCGCTGCGGATCGAGAGCGTGACCCGGGTGCAAAGGCGCGGCTGGACCGATACCGCGTCGCACGATCCGGCGATCACGGTGCTCGACCTGCTCGCCTTCGTCGTCGAGGACGATGTCCTGACGATCACCTTCGCGGCGGGCGCGACGCTGCGCGTCGAGATCGAGTGCGTCGACGTCATCCTCGAGGATATTTCAGCGCCGTGGCTCGCGGGCAGCGAGCCGTGCCACTGACCCCTCTCCCATTTGGGGAGAGGGAGGGGCCCGCTCGCATCTTCGCGAGTGGGAGGGTGAGGGTAACGAACTCCGTGGTAAGCCACCCTCACCTTCCCACGCGTGATGACCGCGCGGGCCCCTTCCTCTCCCCAAATGGGAGAGGAGAAGCAGGGCCCTCTCCCCTAGAGGGAGAAGAGAATAGTGGCTAAGCCTTCACCATGACCCCCTGCCCGACGTCGCACAACTTCATCTCGCAGCGCTTGCGGCTGCACTATGTCGACTGGGGCAATCCCGACGCGCCGCCGCTGCTGCTGCTCCACGGCGGGCGCGACCATTGCCGTAACTGGGACTGGGTCGCGACCGACCTTGCGCGCGACTGGCACGTCATCGCCCCCGACCTGCGCGGCCACGGCGACAGCGCATGGTCGCCCGACGGCAATTACAGCATGGCGGCGTTCGTCTACGACCTCGCGCAGTTGATCCACGGATTGAAGCTCGCGCCGCTGACGATCGTCGCGCACTCGCTCGGCGGCAATATCGCGCTGCGCTACACCGGGCTGTACCCCGACAATGTCGCGAAGCTCGTCGCGATCGAGGGGCTCGGGCCGTCACCGGCGATGCTCGCGACACGCAATGCGAAGACCTTCGACACCCGGCTGCGCGACTGGATCGACGAGGTTCGCGGCCTCAGCGCACGCCAGCCGAAACGCTACGCCAGCGTCGACGACGCGCTCGCCCGGATGATGGCCGAGAACAAGCATTTAAGCGAAGCGCAGGCGCGCCACCTGACCGCGCACGGCGTCCTGCAGAACGAGGACGGCAGCTACAGCTGGAAATTCGACAATTACATCCGCGGCTTCTCGCCGGTCGACATGCCCTATTCCGACTTGCAGGCGCTATGGAGCCGGATCACCTGCCCGACCCTGCTCGTCTACGGCGCCGAAAGCTGGGCGTCGAACCCGGCGGTCGACGGGCGGATCGCGGCGTTCCGCAACGCCCGAGTCGAGCTGTTCGACCGCGCCGGGCACTGGGTCCACCACGACCGGACCGCGGATTTCATCGCGTGCACAAGGGCGTTTCTGGGGGAACCGGATCGCTAAATTCGACGAATAAAGAACGACTTGGGGAGAAAGAACATGACCGACTTCAGCGGCAAGACCGCGCTCGTGACGGGCGCAGGGAGCGGGATCGGGCGTGCCGCCGCCCGCCTGTTTGCGGCGCGCGGGGCGCACGTCGTCGCGTTCGACCTGACCGACGCGGTCCGCGCCACCGCCGACGGGCACGTCAACATCGTCGCGATGACCGGCGACGTCGGCGACAAGGCGCAGGTCGACGCCGCCGTCGCGCGCGCAGTGACCGACTTCGGCGGGCTCGACTTCGCCTTCGCCAATGCCGGGGTCGGCGGCGGGCTGTCGGCGTTCCTCGACCTGACCGTTGACGAATGGGAACGCGTGCTGCGCGTCAACCTGATCGGCGTGTTCCTGACGATGCAGGCGGCGGCGCGGGTGATGGTCCCGGCGGGGCGCGGGTCGATCGTCGCCACCGCCTCGGTCGCGGGCATCCGCTCGGGCGCGGGCGGGATGCCGTACAGCGCGAGCAAGGCCGGCGTCATCAACCTCGTCGCCACCGCCGCGAACCAGCTCGCGGGCACCGGCGTCCGGGTCAACGCGGTCTGCCCCGGGCTGACCGAGACGGGCATGACGCAGCAATGGTTCGACGGGGCGCGGGCACGCGGGACCGAGCACAAGCTCGGCCAGCTCAACCCGCTGCGCCGCGCCGCCGTCCCCGAGGAAATCGCCGAGGTCGCGCTGTTCCTCGCCTCCGACGCTGCGAGCTACATCAACGGCCAGGCGATCGCGGTTGACGGCGGCCTGTCGAGCTCGCACCCGACGGTGCCGGGGAAGATGGCTTAGGCGCGGTTGCGGCGGGACGCGGGAGCTAATTCCGGCTGGGCGGGTTGAGCGGATCACACTTCCAAGGACCGTTTACCATGAAACTGATGATCGCCGTCACCGCCGCCGCGCTCGCCGCCGCTGCCGCTCCCGCCAGCGCGGGCTGCCTGACCGGGGCCGCGGTCGGCGGCACCGCCGGGCACTTCGCCGGGCATCACGCGATTCTCGGCGCGGCGGCGGGCTGCGCTTACGGCCACCACCGCGCGGTCGTGGCGAAGCGCCAGGCTGCCGCTGCCGCCGCGACGCAGCGGAATGCGAGCTATCAGCACGGCGCGGCCCCGGTTCGGCAGTAGCAGGCTGACTTTCGCTCGAACTGTCATCCCCGCGAAGGTGGGGATGACACGCCGGAGCACCTCAGTGAAAATCCCGTGACTTAGGCAAGACGCGGAGGTTGCGCGGGTGGCCGTGGGTCTGGGGGTAGCCGGGGTGGAGGTCCTCGACTGCGCGCGATTGCTCGGGCTCGCAGTCGTGGGTTTCCGACAGCCGATCGAGTTCGGCGCTGCGGTCTTCGACCCGGCTCGCCATCAGATGGATGACCCCCTCGGGGCTGCGCTGGAGTTCGCCTTCGACGAGCATCAGCCGCGACGCCATAATGTTGCGGCGGTAGCGCTCGAACAGCCGCGCCCAGATGACGACGTTGGTCACCCCAGTCTCGTCCTCGAGTGTCACGAAGATCGCATTGCCCTTGCCCGGGCGCTGGCGGACGAGGACGATGCCGGCGGTCCGCATCAGGCGGCCATTTCGCGCACCCGAGGTTTCGGCACAGCTTGACACCCCCTCGGCGGCGAATACCGGGCGAAGGAACGCCATCGGGTGCGCCTTCAACGACAGGCGGATCGTCTGGTAATCGGCGGCGACCTGCTCCCCCGGGGTCATCGGCGGCAGCTCGGCGGCGGCCTCGACCCCGAGTTCGCGGGCATCCGCCGCGGCGAACAGCGGCAGCGTGCCGACGGGGGTCCGCCGCGCCTCCCACAGCGCCGCGCGCCGGTCGAGCCCGATCGAGCGGCACGCATCGGCGTCGGCGAGGAGGTTGAGCGCGCGCTGCGGCAGGTCGGCCCGTCGTGCCAGCTCCTCGATGCTGGCGAACGGCCGGGCGGCGGTCATCCGCTCTGCCCATAGCTCACGGAAGCCGCTGATCTGGCGCAGGCCGAGGCGGACCGCGAAGGTGCCGCCGCCCTCGCGTTCGAGGCTGTTGTCCCAGTCGCTCGCGTTGATGTCGATCGCGCGGACATCGACGCCGTGGGCGCGGGCGTCGCCGACGATCTGCGCCGGGGCGTAGAACCCCATCGGCTGGGCGTTGAGCAGCGCCGCCGCGAACACCGCCGGGTAGCGGCACTTGAGGTATGACGAGACCCAGACCAGCCGGGCGAAGGCGAGCGCGTGGCTTTCGGGGAAGCCGTAGCTGCCGAACCCCTCGATCTGCTGGTAGCAGCGCCGCGCGAACGCCTCCTCATAGCCGCGCCGGACCATGCCGCCGATCATCTTCGTTTCGAACTGGTCCATCGTGCCGACGTTGCGGAAGGTCGCCATCGCCCGGCGCAACTGGTTCGCCTCGACGGGCGTGAACTCGGCGGCGACGATCGCGAGCTTCATCGCCTGCTCCTGAAACAGCGGCACCCCGAGCGTCTTGCCGAGGACGTCGCGGAGCTCGTTGGCGTCATGCGGCGGGGCCGGCGAGGGGTAGTCGACCGCCTCGCGTCCCTGCCGCCGCCGCAGATAGGGGTGGACCATGTCGCCCTGGATCGGCCCCGGGCGGACGATCGCGACCTGGATGACGAGGTCGTACAGCTCGCGCGGACGCAGTCGCGGCAGCATGTTCATCTGCGCCCGGCTCTCGACCTGGAACACCCCGACGCTGTCGCCGAGGCAGAGCATGTCATAGACGTCGGGGGCGTCGTCGGGGACGTTGTCGAGCGTGTACTGGCGGCCGATGTGGGTCGCGATCAGCGCGAATGCCTTGCGGATGCAGCTCAGCATGCCGAGCGCGAGGATGTCGACCTTCATCAGCCCGAGCGCGTCGATGTCGTCCTTGTCCCACTCGATGAAGGTGCGGTCGGCCATCGCCGCATTATGGATCGGCACCGTCTCGTCGAGCCGGTCCTCGGTCAGGACGAAGCCGCCGACGTGCTGCGACAGATGCCGGGGGAACTTGAGGATCTGGCCGACGAAGTCGCCGAGCCGTGCGATCTCGGGGGCGTCGGGGTCGAAGCCGGTCTCCTGCACGCGCTGGCGTTCCAGGTCGCTAGCGAAGCTGCCCCAGACGGTGCTCGTCAAGCGGCTGGTGACGTCCTCGGTCAGCCCGAGCGCCTTGCCGACCTCACGCACCGCGCTGCGCGGGCGGTAGTGGATCACCGTCGCGGCGATGCCCGCGCGGTCACGGCCGTAGCGGCGGTAGACGTACTGCATCACCTCCTCGCGGCGTTCGTGCTCGAAGTCGACGTCGATGTCAGGCGGTTCCTTGCGCTCCTCGGAAACGAAGCGCGAGAACAACAGGCTGTGCTTGGTCGGATCGACCGCGGTGATGCCGAGGACGAAGCAGATCACCGAATTCGCCGCCGACCCGCGCCCCTGGCACAGGATCCCTTCACCCTGGGCGAAGGCGACGATGTCGTGGACGGTGAGGAAATACGCCGCGTAATCGAGCTTGGCGATCATCGCGAACTCGTCGGCGAGCAGGGCGGCGACCTTCGCCGGAATGCCGCCGAGCCAGCGTTTGCGCGCCTTGGTCAGCGTCAGTTCCTCGAGCCACGCTTGCGGCGTGTACCCGGGCGGCACCGGCTCGTGCGGGTATTCGTAGCGCAGGTCGTCGAGGGTGAAGGCGATGCGGGCGAGCAGCTTGCCCGTCTCGGCGAGTGCATCGGGGGCATCGGCGAACAGCCGCGCCATCTCGGCCTCGGCCTTGAGATGGCGCTCGGCATTCGCCGCGAGCAGCCGCCCGGCATCGGCGATCGTCCGCTTTTCGCGGATACACGTCAGGATATCGTGGAGCGGGCGCTGCGCCGGGGTGGCGTAGAGCGCATCGTTGACCGCGATCAGCGGCACGCGCGCGGCGGCTGCCCGGGCGATCGCCGCGCGCAGCCGCCGCCGGTCGCGCCCGCCGCGCAGCATCGTCGCCCCACACCATACCCGCCGGGGAGCGGCGCGAGCCAACCGACCAAGCACGTTAGCCGGATCGGGTCCGGGCAGGACGATCAGCATCAAATCGTCGAGATGGTCGAGCAGGTCGGCTGCGAACAGGTGGCAATCGCCCTTCACCGCGCGCAGGTTCCCCGTCGTCAGCAGCCGCGTCAGCCGTCCCCAGCCGCGCCGGGTCGCCGGATAGGCGGTGATGTCGGGGGTATCGTCGGCGAACACCAGTCGCGCGCCGACGATGAGCTTGAAGTCGATCGCCGGCTCACCTGCCTCTGCCGCCGCCTCGACCGCCTCGCGTAGCGCGACATGCGCGCGGACGACCCCGGCGACGGTGTTGCGGTCGGCGATGCCGATGCCGCTGTGGCCGAGTTCGAGCGCGGCGGCGACCATGTCCGACGGATGCGACGCACCGTGGAGGAACGAGAAGTTTGTCGCGGCGGCGAGCTCGGCATAACCGCTCATGCGGGCGATCCGCTCATGCAAAAAGCCCGTGGAGATACCATTCGGGGACCGCGCGTTCGACGCCGTAGAGGCCGTGGCGGAACACCCAGAAGCGCCGCCCCGCCTGATCCTCGACCCGGTAATAATCGCGCGTCATTCCCGCGCCGCGCCGGTGCCGCCACCATTCGGCGGCGATCCGTTCGGGTCCCTCGGCGCGGCGCACCTCGTGGAGGACGCGCCGCCAGCGAAAGCGGAACGGCGGGCCGTCGGGGACTTCGGCGATCGCTTCGATCCGTTGCGGCGGATCGAACAGATGGAGCGGACGCAGCGGCGGCTCGCCGGGTTCGGGGATCTGCCACGCGACCGGGGGGGCCGCATCGGCGATCGGCAGGTCGAACGCCGCCTGTTCGGGGACATGACTGTCACCGCCACGAAACCGCCGGACGCGCCCCCGCCCGAGCCGGATCGTCAGCCGGTCGATCAGCGCCGCGAGTTCGGCATCGGCGACCGCGCCGCCGTCGAGCTCGAGTTGATGTGCGACCAGCGGCTCGGTCACCGGCACCGCGAGCCGGATCAGGTCGTAGCCGAATCCGGGATCGAGCGGATCGGCGAGCGTGTCGATCCGCTCGCGGAACAGCCGGGCGAGGACGCCTGCGTCGCGCGTCGGCTGGCCGGTATCGATCTCGAGGCGCGCGACATGGCCATCGCTGCGGAACAATGCCGCCTCGAACCGCCGCCCGCCGCGGGTGCGGTCGGACAGCTCGTTCGCCGCCCGGCGCATCAGCTCGTCGAGTGCGGCGAGGACGGTTTCGGTCATCGCCACCGGCTCGGCGAAGCGCGTCTCGACCGCGATCTCGGGCGGGTGGCGACGCGGGGTGATCCGGACATCGGCCTCCCCCAGCAGGCGCTCGAGCGCGGTCGTCGTCACCACGCCGAAGCGCGCCGCGAGCGGTCCACGCGGCCGCCGGGCGAGGCTCGCGATCGTCTTGAGCCCGGCGCGACGCAGCGCCTGATGGATTTCGGCGTCGACCCGCAGCGCCGCGACCGGCAGCGCGGCGACGGTTCTGGCCCCGAACGCCGCGAGCGCGTTCGCCGCATCAGGGGTATCGGCGAGCGCGGTGGTCAGGCTCAACCCCTGGCGCTCGACCCGGCGGCTAAGATCGGCGGCGAGCCCCGCTTCGTCGCCGAACGGATGGACGCAGCCGGTGATGTCGATGACGATGCCGCGCGGCGGGTCGGTCGCGACCATCGGCGAATAGCGGTCGCAGGCGTCGGCGAGCCAGTCGAGCAACGCCGTGTCGGCGGCGGGATCATGCGCCACCGCGACCAGATCGGGAATGCGCGCGCGCGCGTCGGTCAGCGTCAGCCCCGGCGCGATCCCGAGTGCCGCCGCCGATGCAGCGACCGCGGCGACGCGCATCGTGCCGCCGGCCTTCTCGACGAGGACGAAGGGGGTGTCACGCGGCGCGACGCCGCTGCGTATCGCGCGTTCCGACGGCAGGAACGGCAGGTACAGCGCGAGGTAGCGGCGCATCGCGAAAGGCTCGACGGTCACGGTCCCACTCCACCCGGGCCTCGAACCCGGCAATGCCGCCGCGATGCCGCAGCAGGCTGATATCGAACGCCGGCTGTCCCGGCGCATTGGCGGCAAGCGCTGCAGACGGCGCGGCGGACACCGCCCAGCGCGTTTCGGCGGCGCTCGGTACGGGCTCGGCGCCGCTGCGGAGGACGAGTGCCGTCACTCCCGACCGCGCGGCGGCGAAGGCGATGCGACGCGATTCGGTCAGGCCGAACTCGGCGGCCTGCGCCCAAGGCTCGATGACGACGGTGCTGATCGCGGCACATTTGACGGTGTCGGCGGCGGCCTGGAGAACGCCGCGCGTCGTGTCGGCGTGGACGAGGATGATCGAATCGGGGTCGGCCCCAAGCTCGACGAGACCCGCCGCATACAGGCGTCCGGCCTCGCGGACGGTGCGTGCATCGCGGACCCAGAAGACCGGGCGGTCGGGCGACGCGCGCAGGGCGAGCAGCAGCGCGAAACCGGCGGCGGCTGCGCTGTCGGCGGGCACAGCGGCGAACACCTCGTGCAACGCCGCGCGCAGAAGTCCCTTGCCCAGCCGCGCATCGGGAAATCCGGCGCCGGTGGTGAGCCGCGAAGACCCCGACTCGGGGACAGGAGAGCGAGCAAAGTTCATGTTATGTTCTATTTGTCCGACTCGTTCCGATCGAGTCAAGGCGACTCTCGATCGGCTCGCCGATCGTGCCCGAAGGCTGTCATCGAATTGCCACGCGAGAGTCGGTCCACTGGTTGTTTCAATAAGTCGCAGGTAGCGCTACCAAGTGCTCCATGAGAAACGCCCCAGCATCCGCGCCCGTCCTGCTGCTATTCGGCGCCACCGGCGACCTCGCGCACCGGATGCTGCTGCCGTCGCTGTTCGGCCTCGACGCCGACGACTTCCTGCCCGAGGGCTTCCGCATCGTCGCGACCGCCCGCAGCGTGATGGATTCGGCCGCATATCGCGCGGTCGCCGCCGAGGCGCTCGCGGCGCATGTCGATGCCGACCGGCTCCAGCCCGCGCTGGTTACGCGCTTCCTCGACCGCATCGACTATGTCGCGCTCGATGCGACCAAGGCCGACGGCTTCGGAGCGCTTGCGACCGCGGTCGGGTCGACCGAGAGCCTGTCGATCTTCCTGTCGACCGCACCGTCGCTGTTCGGCTCGACGATCGCCGGGCTCGCCGCTGCCGGTCTGGCCGGAGCCAACGTCCGCCTCGCGCTCGAAAAGCCGCTCGGCCACGACCTCGCATCGAGCCAGGCGATCAACGACCAGGTCGCGCACGTCTTCCCCGAGGAGCGGACCTTCCGCGTCGACCATTATCTCGGCAAGGAGACGGTGCAGAACCTGATCGCGCTGCGCTTCGGCAACGTCCTGTTCGAGCCGCTGTGGAACGCCGCCGGCATCGATCACGTCCAGATCACCGTGTCCGAGACCGTCGGGCTCGAAAGCCGCGGCGACTATTACGACGGCATGGGCGCGCTGCGCGACATGGTGCAGAACCACATGCTCCAGCTCGTGGCGCTCGTCGCGATGGAGCCGCCGGCGCGATTCGACGCGGCGTCGGTCCGCGACGAGAAGGTCAAGGTGCTGCGCTCGCTCCGCCCGATCGACGCGGGCACGGTCGAGGCGTGCAGCGTCGTCGGCCAGTACGGCGCGGGCGCGGCGGGCGGGCAGCCGGTGGCAGGCTATGCCGACGAGCTCGGCCGTCCGTCGAACACCGAGACCTTCGTCGCGTTGAAGGCGCATATCGACAACTGGCGGTGGAAGGGCGTGCCCTTCTACCTGCGGACCGGCAAGCGGCTGGCGACGCGCCAGTCCGAAATCACGATCGAGTTCAAGGCGGTGCCGCATTCGATCTTCGAGGGCGCCAAGGCATCGGCCGACCTCAAGCCCAACCGGCTGATCATCCGGCTCCAGCCCGACGAGAATATCCGGCTGACGATCATGGCGAAGACCCCCGGGCTCGACCGCGACGGGCTCCACCTGCGCGAGGTCCCGCTCGACATCGGGCTGGCGAACGCCTTCGCCGACGTGCGCCGCCGGATCGCCTACGAACGCCTGCTGCTCGACCTGATCGGCGGCGATCCGACGCTGTTCGTCCGGCGCGACGAGGTCGAGGCGCAGTGGACGTGGATCGACGCGATTCGCGACGGCTGGACCAGGAAGGGCATGACGCCGCGCCCTTATGGTGCCGGGTCGTGGGGGCCGTCGGCTGCGATCGGCCTCGCCGAACGCGACGGGGTCAGCTGGCATGACTGAGTTGCGCTGGGCGGCCGATGGCAGCGATGCCGCGGTCGTCGAGGCCGTCGCCGCTGTCGTCGCCCGGCATGGCTCGGTGACCTTATGCCTGCCCGGCGGCGCGACCCCGCCACCGATCTTCGCACGCCTCGCCGCGAAGCTGCTGCCGTGGGACAAGGTGACGATCATGCCCGGCGACGAACGCCGCGTGCCGCACGATCACCCCGCGAGCAACGTCGGGCAGTTGCGCGCTGCGTTCGGCGCGACGGGGGCGACGATCGAGCCGCTGTCGCCCGACCTGCCGCTGCCGCGCTTCGACCTCGTCTGGCTCGGCATGGGCGGCGACGGGCACGTCGCGTCGCTGTTCCCCAGCGCCAATCCCGATCCCGCCGCCGCGCCCGCGGTGATCGACGTCACCCCCGAGCCGCTGCCCCCCGAAGCACCGTTCGACCGGCTGACGCTCAACCTCGCCGCGATCGCGAACAGTGCCGCGATCATGCTCGTGATCCGCGGGGCGGCGAAGCGGTCGCTGCTCGAAGCCGCCGCTGCCGGAGCCAACGACCTGCCCGTCGCGCGGCTGCTCAGGCTCGCCCCCGTTACCGCGTTCTGGAGCCCGGCATGACCATCCACCCGACCGTCGCCGCCGTCACCGACCGCATCATCGAGCGCAGCCGCGCCGGGCGGACGGCGTATCTCGCGCTGATCGACCGCGAGGCCGACCGCGGGCTCGACCGCCCGGCGCTGTCGTGCGGCAACCTCGCCCACGGCTTCGCCGCCGCCGAGGGCGACAAGGCCGCGATCCGCGGCGGCCGGGCGATGAACATCGGCATCGTCACCGCGTACAACGACATGCTGTCGGCGCATCAGCCGTACGGGCGCTACCCCGAGCAGATCAAGATTTTCGCGCGCGAGGCAGGGGTGACGGCGCAGGTCGCGGGCGGGGTCCCGGCGATGTGCGACGGCGTTACCCAGGGGCAGGTCGGCATGGAGCTGTCGCTGTTCAGCCGCGACACGATCGCGCTGTCGACCGCAGTCGCGTTGAGCCACGGCATGTTCGAGGGTGTCGCATTGCTCGGTATCTGCGACAAGATCGTCCCCGGGCTGCTGATCGGCGCGCTGCGCTTCGGGCATCTGCCGGCGATCCTGATCCCTGCCGGGCCGATGCCGTCGGGACTGCCGAACAAGGAAAAGGCGCGCGTCCGCCAGCTGTTCGCCGAGGGCAAGGCAACCAAGGCCGAGCTGCTCGATGCCGAGGCGGCGAGCTATCATTCGCCGGGCACATGCACCTTCTACGGCACGGCGAATTCGAACCAGATGATGATGGAGGTCATGGGGCTCCACGTGCCCGGTGCCGCCTTCGTCAATCCGGGGACGAAGCTGCGGCAGGAACTGACCCGTGCCGCGGTCCACCGGCTCGCCGCTCTCGGCCATGGCGGCAACGATTACCGTCCGCTCGGACGCTGCGTCGATGAGCGTGCGATCGTCAACGCCGCGGTCGGCCTGCTCGCGACGGGCGGATCGACCAACCACGCGATCCACCTGCCCGCGATCGCCCGCGCCGCCGGGATCGTCATCGACTGGGAAGATATCGACCGGCTGTCTTCGGTCGTCCCGCTGATCGCGCGAATCTATCCCAACGGCGATGGCGACGTAAACCGCTTCCACGCCGCCGGGGGCATGGCCTTCACCGTCCGCACGCTGCGCGACGCCGGGCTGCTCCACGACGTCGTGACGATGGCCGAGGGGATCGACGATTATGCCCGCGAGCCGGTCCTCGACGGCGACGCGCTGGTCTGGCGCAATGCTCCGGTCGAGACGCGCGACGCGGTCATCCTGCGCCCCGCGAGCAATCCGTTCGCCCCCGAAGGCGGGATGCGGCTGGTCGAGGGCAACCTCGGCCGCGCGACGTTCAAGACCAGCGCGGTCGTCCCCGAGCGCTGGACGATCGAGGCCCCGGCGCGGGTCTTCAGCGACCAGAACGACGTCGTCGCCGCCTTCAAGGCGGGCGAACTCGACCGCGACGTCGTCGTCGTCGTCCGCTTCCAGGGTCCGCGCGCCAACGGCATGCCCGAGCTCCACAAGCTGACCCCGGCGCTCGGCGTCCTCCAGGACCGCGGCTTCCGCGTCGCACTCGTCACCGACGGCCGCATGTCCGGGGCGAGCGGCAAGGTGCCCGCGGCGATCCACGTCCACCCCGAGGCGGCGGTCGGCGGTCCGCTCGCGCGGATCGAGGACGGCGACATCGTCCGGCTGTGCGGGATCGACGGGACTCTCGCGGTGCACGTCGATGCGGCCACCTTTGCGGCGCGAACCCCGGTGCCGATGCCCGTTCCCGCCATCGGCACCGGCCGCGAGCTCTTCGCGATGATGCGCGCCGGCAGCGACGATGCCGAGCATGGCGCGTCGGCGATGCTCGCGGCGGCGGGGCTGTAGTGGAAGTCGTCGCTGCCGATATCGGGGGCACCCATGCGCGCTTCGCGATCGCCGAAGTCACCGGCGGGCGCGTCGTCGGATTGAGCTCGCAGGTGACGATGAAAGCGAGCGAACACGCCAGCCTCCAGCTCGCATGGCACGCCTTCGCCACCGAAATCGGCCGCCCGCTGCCCCGCGCCGCCGCGATCGCGGTCGCCTGCCCGATCGGCGGCGACGTCCTCAAGCTGACCAACAACCCGTGGATCATCCGCCCGGCGCTGATCCCCGAGAAGCTCGAGGTCGACAGTTATTCGCTGTGCAACGACTTCGTCGCGGTCGCCCACGCCGTCGCCACGCTCGGCGAGGAGGGCGTCGCCCATTTGTGCGGTCCCGACCAGCCGCTCGCCCCCGCCGGGGTCGTCAGCATCGTCGGCCCCGGGACCGGGCTCGGCGTCGCCTTGCTCGTCGGGTCGGGGAGCGGCTACCGCGTCGTCGGCACCGAGGGCGGCCATCCCGATTTCGCGCCGCTCGACAGCATCGAGGACGCGCTGCTCCGCCGCCTTCGCGCGCGCCACAATCGCGTCTCGGTCGAGCGCGTCGTCGCCGGGCCGGGGCTGGCGGAGATTTACAAGACACTGGCCGAGATCGAGGGCGTCACGACGGCCGACCTGACCGACCAGGCGTTGTGGACCGCTGCGCTGGCCGGCCACGACCCCCTCGCCGCCGCCGCGCTCGACCGGTTCTGCCTGAGCCTCGGCGCGGTCGCGGGCGATATCGCGCTGACGCAGGGCGGCTTTGGCGGGGTCGTCATCGCCGGAGGCCTCGGCCTGCGGCTCGCCGGGCATTTGCCGCGATCGGGTTTCCGCCAGCGCTTCGTCGCCAAGGGGCGGTTCGAGACGCTGATGGCGTCGATCCCGGTCAAGCTGCTGACCTATCCCCAGCCCGGCCTCTACGGAGCCGCCGCCGCTTTCGCGCAGGAGCACGACACATGAACATCGACGCCGTGATGCGGCTCGCCCCGGTGATCCCGGTGATCGTCATCGACGACGCGGCGCGCGCGCGGGCACTCGCCGAGACGCTCGTCGCGGCGGGGCATCGCGCGCTCGAGGTGACGCTGCGGACCCCGGCGGCGTATGATGCGATCGCCGAAATGGCGCAGGTCGAGGGCGCGGTCGTCGGCGCCGGGACCGTGCTCGACGAAGCCCAGCTCGACCGCGCGATCGCCGCCGGAGCGCGCTTCATCGTCTCGCCCGGCCTGACCGAGCGCGTCGGCCGCGCGGCGATCGAGCGCGACATCGCCTTTCTGCCCGGGGTCGCCACCGCCGCGGACATCATGCGCGGGCTCGACATGGGCCTCGACCGCTTCAAGTTCTTCCCGGCGGTCGCGAGCGGCGGCATTCCCGCGTTGAAGGCGCTGTCGGCCCCGTTCGGCATGGCGCGCTTCTGCCCGACCGGCGGCATCACCGAAGCGACCGCCCCCGACTGGCTCGCTTTGCCCTCGGTCGTCTGCGTCGGCGGATCGTGGATGATCGCGGGCTGACGCCGGGCGGCGCGAATTGCGATGAAGGGAAAGGCGGCAGCCCGCTGGCTTGAAGCCGGCAGGCTGCACCGCGCGATCCGATTACGCCTTGGCGAGCATCGTCGCGAGGTCGGCGATCGACGCCCCGGTCATCTCCTTGGCGATTTCGCGCGCGATCTTGCCCTCGGTGACCTTGTGCCAGTGCTTGCGGAGTTCGCCGAGCGTCTTCGGCGGAGCGACGACGACGAGCGCGTCGATTTCGCCGCCGAGCGCCATCTTGTTGAGCAGGCTGGCGACCGCACCGGCGTGACCATCCTCGACCAGCTGGGCGTCGTCGGGGTTCGCCGCACTGCTGTGGTGCCGCCCGCCCGAGGCGATGTTGTCGTCACCGACGCCGGGCGTCCCGATCGCGGTCAGCTGCGGCGTGCCATCGCTGCCGCCATTGCGATAGAGCGTCAGCTTTTCCCCGTCGGCGACGGCGACGATCGTACCATGGGCGA
The DNA here is from genome assembly GCA_043745075.1 of Sphingomonadaceae bacterium. Taxonomy (GTDB): domain Bacteria; phylum Pseudomonadota; class Alphaproteobacteria; order Sphingomonadales; family Sphingomonadaceae; genus Polymorphobacter_B. Next base: position 13,356 of record JAYTTV010000265.1, on the reverse strand, counting down.
GTTGCATGCGGTTTTCCTTTGAAGTGACGGTCGTTGAACCATCGACGGCCTCGAAAGGGGCCGGATTGGACGCGCGCCATCCCGTTTGCCGGGGTGACTTAGAGCCCTATCCCCACAGGCCGCGCTCGGGCGGCCAGACGTCGGAGGCGTCGAAGCGCATGCCGCCGGCGCGGTCCTCGATCAGCAGCGGCCCGTCGAGGTCGGCGTACATGCCCTGCATCGCGACGAAGAATGCGGGGGCGATTCCGAGCGAGGTCGACAGCATGCACCCGGTCATCACGCCGATGCCCCGCGCCTTGGCGGCGTGGACCAGCGCCAGCGCCTCGGTCAGCCCGCCCGCCTTGTCGAGCTTGATGTTGATGAAGCGGTAGCGTCCGACGACGGCATCGAGGCTGGCGCGGTCGTGGATGCTCTCGTCGGCGCACAACGGCACCGGAGACCGGACCTTGTCGAGCAGGTGGTCGGACCCGGCGGGAACGGGTTGCTCGATCAATTCGACGCGGAGGTCGGCCATTTGATGCGCGAGGGCCTCGATATCGAGCTTTTCCCACGCTTCATTGGCGTCGACAATCAGGCGCGCATCGGGCGCACCGTGCCGCACAGCGGCGACACGCGCGAGATCCCCGGAGGCACCGCCCGCGCCCGATAACTTGATCTTGAGCAATTCGCGGTGCCCGGCGGCGCGCGCGGCGGCTTCCATCGCACCCGGCTCGCCCAGGCTGATCGTATAGGCGGTGAGCATCGGGCGCGGTTGCGGCAGGCCGATCGTCCGCCACACCGGCACGCCGCTGGCCTTCGCCTCGAGATCCCACAACGCCGCATCGACCGCGTTGCGCGCCGCGCCCGGCGGCATCGCGGTGAGCAGGTCGGCGCGGGTTGCCCCCGACGCGATCAGGGGTGCCGCGCCCTTAACCTGCGCGAGGACCGACTCCGCACTTTCGCCGCGGTAGTAGATCGCCGTTCCCTCGCCGCGCCCCACGTGCTCGACGTCGCTGATCTCGGCGACGACGACATCGACGAAGGTCTTCGCGCCGCGCGCGATGACGAAGGCCCCGCGGACCGGATAGCGCTCGATGCGGGCGGAGAGGGTACGATTGGACATGGCCTCCCTTGCCGCTAAACCGGACGGCATGGAAGGCGACAGCGAAGTCCAGCTCGACCCCGTCGCGACCGTCGCCCGGATCACCGCGCTCGAAATCCTCACCCGCCAGCTGATGGTCGTCCAGCTGCGCATCCTCGACGAGCTCGGCCAGATCGAGCTGACGCCGGCGTATGTCCGCGAGCTGGCGACGATCTACCGCCAAGGTCGACGAATCGAAGATCATCGAATCGTCATCGTCCGAGGTGAATTACGAGTTCAAACTCAACGTCATCCACAATCTCGAACGCTTCTTCGACGAGATCGCCGACCACCTGACGGCGAACCCGTAAAGGTCGTTACGCGGCGCGCCGCAGCGGCTGGCGCAGCGCCTCGAAGCTGGCGAACAGCGCGGCGAAGTGATCATCCATCGTTCGCACCGGCGTCACCGGCGGCACCGGCAGCGTGCCGGCGATGCGGGCGTCGACGAAGCGCCCGATCGCGTCGGCCGCGCTCGTGGCGTCGCCCGAGGCGAAGATCGTGCCGCCCGACTGGCGCGCGTGGTCGGCGGCCGCGCCGCGATCGGGGGTGATGAGGTGGAGCCCCGACGCCCGCGCCTCGGCGGCGACGAGGCAGAAGGTTTCGGATTCGGAGCCGTGGATCAGCGCGTCGGCGCTCGCCATGAAGCGCGCCATTTCGGCTCGGTCCGAGGTCCGGTCGGCGAGATGGATGTGCGGATTGCCGCCGATCGTCCGGCGGATTTTCCCTGAATCGCGCCCCGAGCCGACGATGACGAGTCCGATTGGACGGTGGTACGCCGCCGACATCACCGCCTCGACGATCATCCGCCAGCGCTTCTCGGGCGCGTGCCGTCCAACGCCGAGCAGCAGCGTCGCATCGGGTCCGAGTTCGCACTGGTGGAGCAGGCGGCGGCGCAACGCCTCGTCGCGCAGGCCCGCCGAAAACACGTCGGGGTCGATCCCCATCGGGTTGGTCACGACGCGGCGCAGGCCGCCCGCCGTCAGCCGGTCGGTCAGGCTGTCGCACGCGCTGACGACCATATCGAAGTCGCGGTCGAGGCGCAGCAGGTGGCGCCAGTACCAGTCGAACCCCTTGTCGACGACCGCCGGCGACGCCAGCCCTTCAAACCAGCGGTAGGCGAACGCCGCGAGCGGATCGGCGTGCATGAACAGCGACCGCGGCGCCCGCCCCGGCCAGCGCGCGACCATCGATGCGCTCCGCCACGGCGACGACGCCTCGAGGAGGTCGGGGGCCTCGGCGTCGATCGCGCGATGCAGCGCAGGCTCGTCGGCAAAATAGCGATAGTTGCGGTCGATCGGGAACAGCGGACCCTGGAGCCAGACGATCTTCGCCCCCGCGCCGCGCTGCTCGACGCCGTTGGTCGCGCCGGGCGCGATGATCGTCACCTCATGCCCGGCAGCGGGCCCTGCGGCGAGCTTACGGTCGATATAGGTCCGCACACCCCCGCCGGTGGGCGTGTAAAAGGCGCAGACATCGACGATCTTCACTTGGCGTCCTCGAGCGGGCCGAATGAAAACAGCCCGTGGCGATAATTGAGCCGGATCGAGCTTCGCGTCACCCCGGGGCCGACCTCGACCTCGGACACGTCGGCGTGCGGCTTCGACAGGCCGAGATGGGGATTGCCGCCGAAGCCGATGCCGTCGGACGACAGCTTGAATTTCTTCGCCCCGGCGCGGTCGTGGATCAGCGCTACCGACCATGTCCCGCTGTGCGGTGCGCGGACGCAGAGTTCGACCGGCCCGGTGGCCGGCACGCCGAGGACCGCCCGGCGGAAGACCTTGCCGTCGCGGACGAGATCGCGGTCGTCGGCGAGGAATTCGGTGTCGTTCGGCGCGTAGAGTTCGAGGCGCAGCTTGCCCGTGCGGTCCTTGAGCCCGGCGGCGGTGACGAGGAGCGCCGGACCCTTCTCATGCGCGCGGCACATGCCATCGGCGATGCCGTAATCGGGGACGGGCGCGGCGTCGCTAGCGGGGGTCGCGGCGAGGATGAGGGCGGCGAGCGCAGCGATCATGCCGGCTTCTCCAGCCCGAGCAGGTCGGACGCGACGAGCACGCCGCCGACGACGACATGGACGATGATCAGCAGCCCGGCCATCATCGCCATCAACGGTGCGATGCCCGAGGCGGTGCCGACGATCAGCACCGCGACCCCGGCGAAGACGACATCCTTGTTCGGCACCAGCGGCAGGCGCGAGATCAGCAGCCGCAGCGTCGTCAGCATCAGCCAATAGATGAACGGCACCGCCGGCAGGACGAGGCTCCACATGATCGCGAGCAAGGTCGCCGACCCGAGGACGCGAACCAGCTGCATCGCCGCGACGAAGGCAAGCTGGCTGCGCGGCAGGCTGAACACCCGGCCGCGAAGCAGCATGACGATGAGCGACGAGCCGAGCAGGACCGCGATCGAGGTGAACAGCGTCTTGCCGCTGAGCCCCATGTTGAGGCGCTCGAGCGTCGAATAGGCGAAGACGAACATCACCAGCGTGACGGCGTTGCCGATCAGCGCCGACAGGATCGCGACGTCCTTGATCGCGCCGAACGGCGCCCCGCTGGTGATCGCGCCGACGGGCCCGCCCGGCAATGTCGCCCGCCGCCGTGCCCAGGCGTAGAAATACAGTTCGCCCGAATAGCCGAGCAGGACCTCGTTCGAGACATATTTGCGGACCAGCGCCGGGAAGCCCGATGCCGGGATGCCCCACAGGCGCCGGAAGATGACGAAGTCCATGATCGGCTGCGCGAAATAAGCGCAGGTGAACACGATCCAGAACAACGGGGTGCGCGGGACGAGCGCCGCGATGCGGTGCCAGTCGCTGCCGCGGAAATGATTCGCTGCGACCGCGACGATGGCGAGCGACACCAGCGGACCGACCCAGCGGAGAATCGACTGGCCGAGCGTGCGCGGCTCGGCCGTGGTCACGCTCATCTGCGCGGCGGCGCCTGCCGAACCCGCCGGAGTTGCCCCCGCCGGGCTGAGTCGACCAAGGTCGTGCACCGCGTCTGTGTCCTCAAAGCCGTTTAAATCGCCCCTGTCCCGACCGCTGTGCAATGTCATTGTGACCTTGGCGTGGCAAGAGACAGGGGCGTGGCAAGAGACGGGGGCGTGGCAAGAGACGGGGGCGTGGCAAGCGATGTTGCCAAATCGTAACCATTACCGGTCAGCTCGGCATAGCGTCCCGGACGATGCGACCGTGCGAAGCGTCCGAGGGTGGAGTCGATGCTAGCGAGGATCGACGGCTCGCGGGTGTCGCCGGGATGGACCGCGACGCGGACGACGCGCTGCCCGCCGAGCACCGTCCGCGCCGCGCCCGCGACGAATCGCGAACTCAGCCGCCGCCAGCGTGAGCGCGACGCCCAGGTGATCACCGGGCCGCGGGTGAGCGAGGCATTGTCGGCGGGGTTCCAGACGCGGAAATGGTCTTCGGCGAGCGCGAACCCGGCATCGGCGAGCGCGGCGCGGGTGCCGTCGCTATACAGCCACGCCGGAGCGATGAACCCCGCCGCCGCGCGCCCGGTCGCGTCCTCAACCACCGCGCGTGCGCGCGTCATCCGCCTCAGCGCTTCGGCACGGTCGAGCGCGGCAAACTCGCCCTCGCCCGCCGTCATGTGTCGGGCGGCGAACCCGGCGGGAGCAGCATCGCGGTGGCACCAGCCGTGGACGAACATCTCGACCCCGGCGTCGGCCCAATCGCGGAGCCGCCGGGCATAGGCGGGAGCGGCGCTCAGCGGCGCCTCGTCCCAGTGATCGGGCACGACGAGCATGGCAAAGCGCGGCCCGCCGAGCAGCCGATCGAGCCGGGCGGCAAGCACGTCGACCTCGCGCTCGAACTTCGGGCCGACGTCGTGGATCGAAGCGAGCAGCAACGGTTCGGTCATGGTTTCCATGCAGCGCTTATATGGAGGCCCGACCGGGAATCGAACCCGGGTGCACGGATTTGCAGTCCGTTACGTCACCACTCCGCCATCGGGCCGGCGCTGGCCGCGGGGTGTAGCCATATCGCTTGGCGACTGCAACCGCGCCCGCTAGACGCATCGCACCAAGGGCCGGTCGCGGTGTTGCGTCGCGACTGTATTACCCCTATAACTCACCGAAGCGATACGGGAGCGGCGTAAGCGGGATGATGTTCGAGGCAATGCGCGAGGCGATGGTCGACAGCCAGTTGCGCCCGACCGGGGTCAACGATCCCGTCGTGCTCGCGGCGATCCGCGCCGTCCCGCGCGAACGCTTCGTTCCGCCCGCCCGCGCGGGCTTGGCCTATGCCGACACCGCGATCGAGATCGCGCCGGGGCGCTGGCTGCTCGAGCCGCTGGTCACCGGGCTGCTGCTGACGCACGCGCGAATCATGGCGAGCGACCGGGTGCTCGTCGTCGGCGCGGGGACCGGCTATGCGGCGGCGATCATCGCCAAGCTCAGCCGCCACGTCACCGCGGTCGAGGAAAACCCCGGCCTCGTCCTCGCGGCCAAGGCCAACGGCGTCGACGTCGTCAGCGGGCCGCTCGCCGCCGGCTGGGCAGCGAATGCGCCGTACGACCTGATCTTCATCGACGGCGCGGCGGCGGTTCTGCCGCCCGAACTGCTCGCGCAAAGCGCCGGCGACGGGCGGCTCGCGGCGGTGATGATCGGCGACGACGGCGTCGGGCGCGCGACGGTCGGGCGTGTCGCCGGGGGGCATTTTGCCGGGACCGGCTTTTTCGACACCGGTGCGGTCGCGCTGCCCGGCTTCGGCCACGCGCCGAAATTTGTATTTTAAGAGCGGTTGGGGGAATGGCCGGAATGACGCGTTTGACGGTGCTGGCTGCGCTTGCCGCAGTCGGGGCGGCGGGATTCGCGGGGACGGCCGCTGCCGACACACTGCCCGAGGCGCTCGCGGCGGCGTATGAGACCAACCCGCAGCTCACCGTCCAGCGCGCGATCGTCCGCCAGGCCGACGAGGGCGTGCCGCAGGCGCTGGCGAACGGCCGCCCGACGGTCAATGCGGTCGGCGTCGCGCAGCAGAGCGGCAATAATTTCACCCGCGACGGCGGGCGTTATTACAACGGCGCGCTCAACCTCAACCAGTCGCTCTATCGCGGCGGGCGGACCCGGAGCGCGACGAGCGCCGCCGAGAACCGCATCCTCGCCGCGCGCGCCCGCCTCCGCGCGGTCGAGGACAATGTCCTGCTCTCGGTCGTCACCGCCTATGCCGACGTGCTGCGCTACATGGCGGTGGTCGAGCTCAACGAGAATCAGGTCAAGGTGCTCCAGCGCGAACTTCAGGCGAGCCGCGACCGCTTCGAGGTCGGCGACCTGACGCGGACCGACGTCGCCCAGTCCGACGCGCGGCTGGCAAACGCGCAGTCGAACCTCGTCGTCGCGCAGGGCCAGCTTAACACCGCGAAGAACGCGTATCTTCGCGTCGTCGGTCGTTCGCCGGTCGACCTCGCACCGCTGCCGCCGCTGCCGGTCCTGCCCGGCACCGTTGGCCAGGCGACCGATCTCGCCAACGCCAATAATCCGTCGCTTGTCGCGGCGCGCTTCGACGAGGCGGCGGCGCGCTACGACGTCAGCACGATCGAGCGCCAGCGCCTCCCGACCCTGGAGGCGGGGGCGGGGGTCAACTACACCTATACCCAGTCCGGCACCGCGGGCTTCACGACGACGAGCACCGGGTCGACCGATACCGGGACGACCGGCAGCAGCGCGATCGGCACCGGCGCGAGCGGGGGGTCGTCGGTCGTCAGCGGCAATTTTCACGCCTTCCAGCAGACCGCCGGGCTGACGCTGACGGTGCCGCTGTACCAAGCGGGGCTCAACGGCTCGCAGATCCGCGCGGCGCAGGCGGTGCGGAGCCAGTATATGGAGCAGATCGGCTTCATCGGGCGGCAGGCGGTCGAGACTGCGAGCAACGCCTTCGTCTCGGTCGCCACCGCGCGGGCGGTGATCACCGCGTCGGAAAGCTCGGTCAAGGCGAACCAGCTCGCGCTCGAAGGCGTAACGCAGGAGAATCAGGTCGGAACGCGGACGGTGCTCGAAGTCCTCAACGCCGAGCAGGAACTCGTCGTCGCCCGGGTCAACCTCGCCGCCGCCCGCCGCGACGAATATGTCGCCGGCTACACATTGCTGGCCGCAGTCGGACAGGCCGAGGCCGACCCGCTCGCGGTGCCGGGCGAACATTTCGACTCGACCGAGAATGCGGCGCGCGTCCGCCACAAGTGGGGCGACTACGACATCGACACCGATCCGGCACCACTGCCGCTGCCCGACCCGGTGGTCGCGTCGAAGTCGGTCGCGATCGGGCCGCCTCGGTGACCCCCGAGGCCGAGCTGCCGCAATCGATCGACGATATCATGGCGTCGATCCGCGCGAGCCTCGCCGAAGACGCGCCGTCCGTCGCTCCGGCTCCGTCAGTCGCCACCCGCCCGCCTGCGCCGACGCCGGTCCCGTCGACCGCCGACATCAATGCGTCGCTCGACAGCGTCGTCCGCTCGATGGTCGGGCCGATGCTGCAAACCTGGCTCGACACCCACCTTCCCGAAATCGTGGAGAGGGCAACGCACGAAGAGATTCGGCGGCTGACCGGGCGAACCGACTAGGAGCCCGGACCACCGGCGCACCCGGATCGAGCCGAAACGGCAGCACCGCGTTGGAAGCGTCGCGGCGACCTGCTATATCGGGTGCGAGGAGACGGCGATGGCGACCAAGGCGGAGATTAAACCGACGCGACTGCCGACGCGGACCTATCGCCTCGCCGACGGCACGGTCGTTCGGAAGAAGGTCATCCAGTCGAACAGCCCGACGCTTGCCGAGGACATATTGTCGGCTTTCCGGTCCAACGTCCGCACGATTCGCGCCGAACAGCGCAAGCGGGCGCGTGACGCCGCCGAGTAGCACCGATCGGCCAATCCTGTGGCTCGTCGCGGGGCCGAACGGCAGCGGCAAGAGCTCGCTGTACAATAAGTCCGACATCGCCGGGTGGAGCGGCGCGGTCTGGATCATCAATCCCGACGTGCTGACGGTCAACATCGCCCAAGGCGAGTCGATGGCGCTGACCGCCGCCAACCTTGCAGCGGTCCAGCGCATCGAGGCGTGGCTCGAAACATCGATCGACGTCTACCAGACGATCGGCGTCGAAACCGTCCTGTCGTCGCCCAAATACCGCGCTCTCGTCGCCCGCGCGCAGGACAAGGGCTTCGATGTCCGCATGATCTATGTGTTGCTCAGCCGCGTCGATCTGCAGATCGAGCGCGTCCGCGTTCGCGTGCAGACCGGTGGGCACGACGTCCCCGAGGACAAGATCCGGGCGCGGCGGACACGATCGTTCGAACAGCTCGCGTGGTTCGCCCGGCACGTCGACCAGCTGATCGTCTTCGACAATTCAGCAGGCGAGCCTGAACTGATGGCGACGAAGGCTGCCGACGCAGCGATCGTCTGGCACCGCCGCCCGGTCGCCGCGCTGCGCGCCGAACTTGCCGCCGCCGGACTCGAAGGCTTGCCGCCGCTGCGCTGATCCGCAAAAGACGCTGCCATGACCACCGAAACCAATCCTGACATCATCGACAAGACGTTCGACCCCGCCGAGATCGAGGCGCGGCTGTACGCGCATTGGGAATCGACCGGCGCGTTCCGCCCTACCCGCCCCGACGCGAAGCCATTCACGATCGTCATTCCGCCGCCGAACGTGACGGGGTCGCTCCACATCGGCCATGCGCTCGACAACACGCTCCAGGACGTGCTGATCCGCTACCACCGCCTCAAAGGGCGCGACGCCCTGTGGGTCGTCGGCACCGACCACGCCGGGATCGCGACGCAGATGGTCGTTGAGCGGACGATCGCCAGCCAAGGCCTCAAGCGCGCCGACATGAGCCGCGAGGCGTTCCTGTCGCACGTCTGGGAATGGAAGGCGCAGTCGGGCGACACCATCACCCGCCAGCTCCGGCGGCTCGGCGCGAGCTGCGACTGGGCGCACGAGCGCTTCACGATGGACCCCGGTTTCTCGGCGGCGGTGACCAAGGTGTTCGTCGACCTGTATAATCAGGGGCTGCTGTACCGCGACAAGCGGCTGGTCAACTGGGACCCCAAGCTCCAGACCGCGATCAGCGACCTCGAAGTCGAGCCGCGCGAGGTGCAGGGCAGCTTTACCCACATCCGCTATCCGCTCGCCGATGGCGTGCGGCTGGCGAGCGGCGCCGACCATATCGTCGTCGCGACGACGCGCCCCGAGACGATGCTCGGCGACACCGCGGTCGCGGTCAATCCAACCGACGAGCGCTATGCGTCGGTCATCGGCGCGCACATCGTCCTGCCGCTGACCGGGCGGCGTATTCCGATCGTCGTCGACGAGCATGCCGACCCGGAACTCGGCTCGGGCGCGGTCAAGATCACCCCGGCGCACGACTTCAACGACTGGCTGGTATTCGAGCGCCACAAGGAAATCGGCTGGATCAACATCCTCGACGCCGAGGCGAACATCGTCGCGGCCGACGGCATCCCGGCGAAATACGTCGGCATGACCCGCGAGAGCGCACGCAAAACGGTCGTCGCCGATCTCGAGGCGCTCGACTTGATCGAATTGATCGAGGCGAAGACGATCCAAATGCCCTACGGCGACCGCTCGGGCGTGGTCATCGAGCCGTGGCTGACCGACCAATGGTACGTCGACGCAGCGACGCTGGCGAGGCCGGCGATCGAGGCGGTGAAGTCGGGCGCGACGAAGTTCGTGCCGGCGAACTGGGATAAGACGTATTTCAACTGGATGGAGAATATCCAGCCGTGGTGCGTGTCGCGGCAGATCACCTGGGGGCACCGGATTCCGGCGTGGTACGGGCCGCGTAAGACCGGTGATCCCGAAGGCTTCCGACACGATTGGCCGATGGAGTTTGTGGCCCAGACTCTGAGTGAAGCCGTCAAATTGGCCAAAAGCTATTATCAAAGTGAGGTGGCAGTTTTCGACAACCTGTCTGACTATGTTAGCTCGATTTTCGGGCGCCCGGGCGATGTGGCTCCGACAGCGCCAGCACACGCCAGCGCCGCCATTTGGCAGGACAACGACGTCCTAGACACCTGGTTCTCCTCCGCGCTGTGGCCGTTCGGCACCCTCGGCTGGCCCGAGCAGACCCCTGAACTCGCGCGCTATTATCCCGGCGACGTCCTCGTGACCGGGTTCGACATCATCTTCTTCTGGGTCGCGCGGATGATGATGCAGGGCATCCATTTCATGGGCGAGGTGCCGTTCGCGACGGTCTACTGCCACGGCCTCGTCCGCGACGCCAAGGGCGCGAAGATGTCGAAGTCGAAGGGCAATACCGTCGATCCGCTCGCACTGATCGACCGCTACGGCGCCGACGCGCTGCGCTTCACGCTGACCGCGATGGAGAGCAAGGGGCGCGACATCAAGCTCGATGAGAAGCGCGTCGAGGGCTACCGCAACTTCGCCACCAAGCTGTGGAACGCGGCGCGCTTCTGCCAGTCGAACGGCATCGCCGCGAGCACATCGGTCACGCCCCCGCCCGCCACCGCCCCGGTCAACCGCTGGATCATCGGCGAAGTCGTCGCCACCGCGCGCGCACTCGACGGCGCGATCGCCGCGTTCCGCTTCGACGGCTATGCCGAGACCGCGTACCAGTTCGTCTGGAGCCGCTTCTGCGACTGGTATCTCGAACTGACCAAGCCGTTACTCGCCGAGGGTGCCGACGCCGCCGTCGCTGCCGAGACGCGCGCGGTTACCGGCTGGGCGCTCGACCAGATCCTCGTCATGCTCCACCCGGTGATGCCGTTCCTCACCGAGGAGCTGTGGCACAAGCTCGGCAGCCGCGATCACGACCTGATCCTCGCGGCGTGGCCGGTGACCAATGAGGGGTTGATCGACACCGATGTGGCGGCTGAGATCGATTGGTTGATCCGATTGGTGACCGCAGTGCGCTCTGCGCGGACGGAGTTAAATGTGCCGCCGGGCGTCAGGCTGTTTTACACCGTAACAGGGGAGACCCCCGCACAGAGCATCCTGCGTCTTCGCAGTACGGCGGCGATTCAATGGTTTGCGCGCATCGCTCCTAACGAAGGCACGCCAGAGAGCGGCGGTGCGAAGCTTCAGGTCGTCCACGATGGCGCAACATTCTCGATCGATCTCGGCGATACGATCGACATCGGTGCGGAGCGCGCCCGTCTCGAAAAGAACGCTGCCGCCGCCGAAAAGGAGCGCGACGCGCTGACCGGGCGGCTCGCGTCCCCCGGATTCGTCGACAAGGCCAAGCCCGAGGCGGTCGACAAGGCGCGCGCCGACCTTGCGGCGCGCGCGGCGGAGGCCGAGCGTCTCCGCGCGGCACTGGCCCGGCTCGGCTAACGTTTCGGCTGCGGGCGTCTGTACCCGATCGCACGGGCGCGGCGTTAACGGCGCAGGTCATCGCGACCGAGGAGATTCTACCATGACGTTCTTCAGGAACCTGACGCTCGCCACCGCCGCCGCCGTCGCTTTTGCCGGCGCTGCACAGGCCGGACCGATGGTCCGTTCGGGCACGATCACGATCGACGAAGCGCAGTTCGGCTTCCTCATCGGCGGCAGCACCGGCGGCGGCGTCCTTCGTTTCCACGGCCATCGCTATCCGTTCAAGGTCGGCGGCGTTTCGGTCGGGACGATTGGCGGCTCGAAGGTCAAGGGCTTCGGCACCGTCTACAACCTGCGGTCGATCGACGATTTCGCGGGCACCTATTCGAAGCTCAACGCCAGCGCGACCCTCGTTGACGGGTCGGGCGCGCTCAAGCTCAAGAACGAGCATGATGTTGTCCTCGAACTCGACACGACGTCGAAGGGCCTTCAGCTCAGCGCTGGTGCGGGCGGGGTCAAGATCACGCTTAAGTAGAACTTGCTCGACGCTTCGGCGATCTACTGAGCAGAAGCGTACGATCGTGCTAAACCAGCCCCTCAACGAGGGGCTGGCAGCACAATGAACAAATATCTTCTCGGCGTGGTCGGGGTCGTCCTGCTGACCGCCGCCGCGGGGCAGCCCGATATGCGGCTGCCGTCGGCGACGATGACGATCGACGAGACGCAATTCGGCTTTCTGCTCGGCGGCAACGTCGGCGGCGGGTCGCTCCAGTTCGGCGACAAATTCTATCCGTTCAAGGTCGGTGGCATCTCGGTTGGCGACATCGGCGCGTCGCACGTCCGGGGCTTCGGCCGGGTGTTCAATCTGACCCGGGTCGAAGACTTCGCGGGGACGTATACGCGGGTTGCGGCGAGCGCGACATTCGTCAGCGGCTCGGGAACGCTGAGGCTGCGCAACAAGCACGGCGTCATCATCGAGCTCGACACGACGTCGAAGGGCCTCCAGCTCAGCGCCGGAGCCGGCGGCGTTAAGATCACGCTTCGGTAGCGAGGAAGCCGATCAGCCCGCGTTCGGCGGCGCTGAGATAGCTCGTTGGGCGCGGCAGCTTCATCCCGACGAGTTCGTCGCCCCGGCCGTCGTTGACCAAAGCGATCAGTGCCGGGTGAACATAGCTTTTGCGACTGATCGCCGGGGTGTTGCCGAGCGCCGCCGCGACGGGTTCGAGCATCGCCTTGAGCGTTGCGGCACCGTCGCGGATCGCGGTGAAGGCGATGACGCTCGCGCCCCAGGTGCGGAAATGCTTCGCCGAATAGCCGTCGCCCATGCCCTCGCGGATATAGGCATTGATGTCCGCCGAGCCGATGCGGTGCGGTTCACCGTCGTCGCCGACATATTGGAACAGCGCCTGGCCCGGCAGGTCGTGGCAGCGCCGGACGATCTTGGCGAGCGCCTCGTCAGCGATGACGACGCGCTGCATCTTGCCCGACTTGCCGCGATATTCGAGCCGTACCTTGTTGCCACGGACCGCACTGTGCTCGGTCAGTAACGTCGTCGCGCCGTAGCTCTCGTTTTCGTTCGCGTAGACGTCGTTGCCGACCCGGACATGGCCCGAGTCGAGCAGACGGACGATCGCGGCCAACACCTTCGGCCGGCCCAGACCGCGCTCGGCGATATCGCGATCGACGATCGCGCGGAGTCGAGGCAAGGCTTCACCGAAGCCGCTGCAACGGTTGTATTTGTCGGCCTCGCGCTGCTGGCGGAACCCTTCGTGGTAGCGATACTGCTTGCGCCCCTTGGCGTCGTAACCGACCGCCTGGAGATGCCCCGACGGGTCGGGGCTGAACCAGACCCGGGCATAGGCCGGTGGCACGCCGAGCTTGTTGAGCCGGGCGATCTCGTCTTTCGCGGTGATCCGAAGGCCGTCGGTCGCGAAATAAT
>JAYTTV010000264.1:0-3415 GCA_043745075.1 Sphingomonadaceae bacterium | reverse complement strand
ATAACCAGCGTCTAGGTGCGTTCGTGGCAGACGCCTGCCGGTATGGACTCGATCCGAGCTCCGCCGGCGCGTTTTGGGGGGCTGAAGATGACCACGATACAGCTTCGCCCGCGCGAAGGCCTTGCCCTTGCAATTGCCACGGTTTCCACCGCGACCGCGTTCCTGATCCTCGTCGAGCAGGATCTGACGGTGCTCGCGATAAGCGACGGCTTCTGCCGCCATTTCGGGATCTCCCGGACCGATGTGTCGGGGCGGTCGATCTTCACGCTCGGTTCGGGCGAGTGGGCGACCCCGCTGATCCGATCGATGCTGACGACGACGGTTTCCGGCGGCGGCAATATCGACGCGCACGAAGTCGAGCTGTGCAACAAGGCGCGGCGGGAGTTCCACCTCAGCTTCGACGCCAACATGATCCGCGATGAAGGCGGCGACGGTGATCTCATGCTGGTCGCGGTGACCGACCTCGGCGATGTCCGATCGCGCGACCGCGAGCGCGACGATCTCATGCGCGAGAAGGGTGTACTGCTCCAGGAACTCCAGCACCGCACCGCGAACAGCCTGCAGATCATAGCCAGCGTGCTGATGCAAAGTGCGCGCAAGACACCGTCGGAAGAATTGCGCGGCCATCTCCACGACGCGCATAATCGCGTGCTGTCGGTCGCCGAAGTGCAAAAGCAGCTCGCGGTGACGACGCTCGGCAGCGTCGCGTTACGGCCGTATCTGAGCCGGCTGTGCGCGAGCATCGGCGCCTCGATGATCTATAATCACGACCAGCTCGAGATCGTCGTCGATGCCGACGAGGCCGACGTCGCGCCTGAGATGTCGGTCAGCGTCGGCCTCGTCGTGACCGAACTCGTCATCAATGCGCTCAAGCACGCGTTTCCCGGACAACGCCGCGGCCGGATCGATGTCGCGTACCGGCGCACCGCGATGGGCTGGACCCTCACGGTAGCCGACGACGGGGTCGGCATGCCCCGCGAGCCGTCGTCGGGCGTCGCCGGATTGGGCACGAGCATCGTCGAGGCGCTGGCCAAGCAACTTCGCGCAAGGATCGAGATCGGCGGCACGGTCGGGACGAAGGTCAGCCTTGCCCACGTCAATCTGCGGGTCGTCGCGGGCACCGAGGGCGAGCTTCGCCGCGCCCTCTGACGCGATGAAGCAGCGCTGCTACCGGCGCGTGTCACGTCGCCCGCTGTAACGGTTCCGTAATCGATCCGTCACGCGATTGTCCGAGACCCCGCCTAATGCTGCGCTGCGATAACGTTTCGGGGAATTCTTACAGTGCGCACGACACACTTGTTGCTTTTGGCGTCGACGTCGCTTGGCTGGAGCGTCGCGGCGTTCGCCGCCGCGGTTCCCGCCGACGTTCCCACCGCCGAGGCTCCGAGCGCGGATGACGGCAGCGATGTCGGCGAAATCGTCGTCACCTCGCACCGCACCCGCTCGGTCGCCGAGGTCAGCGGCATCGAAATCCAGAAGGTCCTGCCGGGCATCAGCCCGCTCAAGGCGTTGCAGACGCTTCCCGGCGTGACGTATCTGACCGCCGATCCGTTCGGCAACAACGAGCAGAACATCTCGCTGTTCGTCCACGGCTTCAACGCGCAGCAGCTCGGCTACACGCTCGACGGCATACCGCTCGGCGACCAGACCTACGGCAACTACAACGGCCTGTCGCCGCAGCGCGCGGTGATCAGCGAGAACGTCGGTCGTGTCGTGCTCGCGAGCGGCGCGGGCGACCTCGGCACTGCATCGACGTCGAACCTCGGCGGAACGATCGACACCTTCACCAGCGATCCGACCAAGACGCGCGGCGTTTCGGTCTCGCAGACCGTCGGCAGCTACGACACCTATCGCACTTTCGTCCGCGTCGATTCAGGTGAGTTTGGCGGTGGCAACAGCTTGTATGTCTCGGGAGTCCGGCAGGACGCGCGGGCGTGGGATTTCAACGGCCACCAGGGCGGCTATCAGGCGAACGGCAAGTTCGTCCACGACGACGCCACCGGCAAGTTGACGATCTACGGCGCCTATTCGGACAAGACCGAGCCGAACGAGGACGCAACCGTCTTCACCACCGCGACCGTCGGGACCGCACCGTACACCCGCCCGTTCTTCTACCCCGATTTCGCCGGAGAGCAGACCTACCTCAGCAGCGGCGCGTACAAGGCGGCCGGATCGAACTACCGCAACTATTACAGCGACGCCCAGCGGACCGACTATCTCGCCTACGCCAAGTACGACTGGAACGTCAGCGACGAGATCAAATGGTCGAACCAGGCCTATTATCACCACAATGACGGCGTCGGCGTCGTCGCCGGTCCGATCGACGTCGCGGGCCTGCCGGGACTGTTCTCGTTCTACTTCCCCGGCACCGGCTCGGCGACGAGCCCGGCCAACCTCGCGCGGCTGACGACGATCTTCGGCGGCTCGGGCCTCGCGGCGCGGACGACCGAATACCGAATCAACCGCGAGGGCTGGATCTCGACCCTCCATCTCAATCTCGGCAACCACGATATCGAGCTCGGCGGCTGGTACGAGCACCAGAGCTCGTCGGCGTTCCGTCGCTGGTACGCGGTCGATGTCAACAATCCGCAGTCGCCGTACACCCGCCCGCACGACTATGCGACGCTGCTGATCACCCAGTACGGCAGCCAGGTGAAGGTCGACGAGATCCAGACGCACATCCAGGATAGCTGGCATGTGCTGCCGGCGGTCACCGTCCTCGCCGGGTTCAAGTCGACCTTCCAGCGCGCGCAGCAGGCGGTGCCGGTCCAGCCGATTCCGGGGTCGTTCTCGAACTCGACCGCGCTGCCGGTCGGCAAGCTTAACACCGACAAGGCGTTCCTGCCCGAAGTCGGCGCGCTGTGGGACGTCACCGGCAACGAGCAATTCTTCGCCAACGCCCAGCAGAACATCCGCCAGTTCCAGACGAGCGCGGCGTCGGGCCTGTCGCCGTTCGCGCTCGGCAGCCAGCCGGTGTTCGATGCGTTCAAGGCGACGGTCAAGCCCGAGACGAGCTGGACCTACGAAGGCGGCGTCCGCACCCACCGCAATTTCTCGTTCGGTCCGATCACCGGCTTCGAGGGGCAGGCGTCGTATTATCATGTCGACTTCTCGAACCGCCTGCTTGCGATCAGCCCGACCACCGTCATCACCTCGATCATCAGCGGCGCGGCGGTCATCGCCAACGTCGGCAGCGTCAAGACCGACGGCGTCGACATCGCCGGAACGCTGCACTTCGGGCCGCACTTCTCGATCTACGATGCGGTCAGCTATAATAATTCGCGTTACGAGGATAATTACACCGTCGGCCTCGCCGCGACTGTTGTTCCCACCGCAGGCAAGAAGGTCCCGGGGTCGCCCGACTGGCTCAACAAGACCGTCGTCAGCGCCAATTTCGGCGGGTTCGACGTCCAGG
>JAYTTV010000263.1:0-13492 GCA_043745075.1 Sphingomonadaceae bacterium | reverse complement strand
CGGGATCGTCGCGGGGGGCGGGGTGATTTTGCTCGTCTTTGCCAATCGCCTGCGCCAGGAGGTGCTGCGCGGCGAGGTTTCCCGCGACCCTCGGGTCTCACCGCGCGAACCGGAACGAATGAATACTGCGCTCGGTGATCCTGCGTCCCCGCTTCCGCAGGGATGACAGGGCAGACGATGGACCTTCAGATTTTGACCGCCGAGCCGTGGGCCGACTATGGGCTGCTCGATTCGGGGCATGGGCGAAAGCTCGAGCGTTACGGCCCGTACCGCTTTATCCGCCCCGAACCGCAGGCATTGTGGTCGCCGGCGTCGCCCGAGTGGCAGGCCAATGGCGAGTTCGTCGGCGGGTCGGAGGAGGACGGCGGCGGCCGGTGGAACCTCGACGGCACGGTGCCGCACGCGTGGCCGCTCGCCCGCGGCCCGCTCAAGTTCCGCGCGAACAACACCCCGTTCCGCCACCTCGGCTTCTTCCCCGACATGGCGGTGCATTGGGACTGGATGGCCGAGCGCGTCGGGGCGGGGTCGGAAGTGCTCAACGTCTTCGGCTACACCGGGGTCGGGACGCTGGCGTGCGCCGCGGCGGGGGCAGGGGTCACCCACCTCGATGCGTCGAAGAAGGCGGTGTCGGCAGCGGTCGAAAACCAGCGGCTGAGCGGCCTGACCGATGCCCCGATCCGCTGGGTGGTCGACGATGCGCTCAAGTTCATGCGCCGCGAGGTCCGGCGCGCACGGCGCTACGACGGCATCATCCTCGACCCGCCGAAATACGGGCGCGGCCCGGAGGGCGAGGTGTGGGAATTATACCGCGACCTGCCCGAACTGCTGGCACTCGCGCGCAGCCTGCTCGACGACAAATCGGCGTTCCTCGTCCTCACGGTCTACGCGATCCGCATGTCGGCGGTCGCGATCGCCGAACTCGCAGGCGAGGCGCTGGCCGGGCTGGGCGGGACAGTCACCGCGGGCGAGATGACGATCCGCGAGGAGGCGCGGGGGCGGCTATTGCCGACGGCGATCTTCGTGCGGTGGGAGCGTTAGGGCAGCGGACTACCCCCGCCGCCGCGTTTTCGGCTCGTCGGCCGCAGCGACCTCGCTCCCCGCCGCGCGGAGACCGCGCATCTTCTCCATCTCGCCGCGGAAGCGCCCCATCTCTCCGGCGGCGATCGTCGTGCCGCCGAGGAACTTGATGC
Source organism: Sphingomonadaceae bacterium (assembly GCA_043745075.1). GTDB lineage: Bacteria > Pseudomonadota > Alphaproteobacteria > Sphingomonadales > Sphingomonadaceae > Polymorphobacter_B. The sequence goes on along the minus strand of JAYTTV010000263.1, from coordinate 12,302 downwards.
CGGTCGGGTCGACGGGCTTCTCGTTGACCCAGACTTCGTAGTGGAGGTGGGGGCCGGTCGACAGGCCGGTCGAGCCGACATAGCCGATGACCTGCCCCTGCGCGACGAGCGTTCCCGGCTTGACCGCGAACTTGCTCATATGCGCGTAGGCGGTCATCAGCCCGGGGTGGTGGAGGATCTGGACGTAGTTGCCGTGGCCGCCATGCCACCCGGCGAAGGTCACCTTGCCCGCTGCCGCCGCCATGATCGGCGACCCCATCGCCGCGCCGAAGTCGGTGCCCTGATGGAGCCGCGAGAAGCCGAGGATCGGGTGGAGGCGCATGCCGAAGCCGCTCGTCTCGTGCGCGCCGTCGACCGGGGTCCGCATCAGGCCCTTCTTGGCGCTCTCGCCGTTGGCGCGGAAGAACATCGGCTTGCCGCCGTAGGTCCAGCGCATCAGCTCGACCGGGTCGCCGTGCTCGGGGCGGAGCGCGGCGTAGAGCAACCCGCCGGTTTCGGTCTCGCCGGTCGCGGCGCGACGATGTTCGAGGACGACGTCGAAGCGGTCGCGGCGTCCGACCTGCCGCTGGAGATCGAGGACGTAAGCGAGGTTCTGGCGATAGTCGGCGGCCTGGCCTTCGGGGACGCCGGCGGCGCGGACCGCGCGGACGAGGTTGGTGCCGACGAGGCCGGTAACGCGGAGCGGGGTGCTGTCGACCGCGATCGGGATGCGCTTGAGGCCGAGCGCGCCGTCGGCGCTCCGTCCGACTTCAAGGCGGAGGTCGAACGCGGCGCGAAAGCCTAGACTGGTCAGCGGGCGCGGGACGGTGCGCGTTTCGCGGCGGCCAAGCACGAGGTCGATGCCGGTTCCGGGGGCGATGCCATGAACCGCGCCGCCGACAAGCTGCGCGACGGTCGAGGCGTCGTCGGCCCCGACCCCGGCGCGGCGCAGCGCGGCACCGAGGCCGTCGCCGCGGCCGATGCGCGCGGTCGTCTCCAGCTGCGGACGCTCGGGGATTTCGCTCAGCGCCTCGACGAGCTTGGTCGGCGGCGTCGTGCGACCGGTCGTCGCGCCCGACGCCAGCGGCGCGATCGTGTCGGGGCGGGCGTCGTCGTACTGGACGGGGGTGAGGGTCGCGCGGACCGTCTGCGGCAGCGGGGCGATACGGTAGCCGGCGACGAGCGCGGTCGCGCACAGCGTCACGACGAGCCCGAGGCCGAGCCACCAGTCGCGGCTGCCGATCGCCTGCCCGAGATCGACGCACAGGTCGAGGTCGGCGAAGCGGTCGAAATCAAAGCGGGGAGCGGCGGGACGCTCCGCCTTTGGGCGCGGGAGAAGGATAACGCGCCCGGGCCTGAGTGCGGCTGCGCCGCCGCCGAAGCTATTGATTCCCGGTTGGTACAAACCGAACCCCCGCTCTTTCGTTCACCATACCCGTGTGCCGGGCTTAACCCCAAGTCAACGGCGGGGCGGCAGGTTGCTGCACCGATGCGGCGAAACGAATGACTTCTAAGGTTCACTTGAATCAGGATTGCTGGCGTGCCATCAAGGCGCAGCCCATGATCCGTCAAAGGATGCGATGAGCCGAGCAGTGTTCCGCCGTACGCCCGTCTTGTATCCGGGCACCTCCGACCTCAGCTCGAGGTTATGAGCGGTCTGTTTCGCACTCCGGAGAAGACCCAGTTTTCTGGGGAGCGGGTGACCGCGGTTCTCGGTCCGACGAATACCGGCAAGACTTTCCTCGCGGTCGAACGGATGTGCGGTCACGCCAGCGGCATGATCGGCTTTCCGCTCCGCCTGCTTGCACGCGAGGTCTACGACCGCGTCGTCGCGATCAAGGGCGCTGGTCAGGTCGCGCTGATCACCGGGGAGGAAAAGATCGTCCCCGAGGGCGCGCGCTATTTCCTGTGTACCGCTGAGTCGATGCCGCTCGACCGCGAGGTGGCGTTCGTCGCGATCGATGAGGGACAGGTCGGGGCCGATCCGGCGCGGGGCCACGTCTTTACCGACCGCATGCTCCACATGCGCGGCTATGCCGAGACGATGATCCTCGGGTCGGAGACGCTGCGTCCGCTGATCCGCAAGCTGTTGCCGCGCGCCGAGATCATCACCCGGCCGCGCTTCTCGACGCTGACCTACGCCGGGCCGAAGAAGCTGTCGCGGCTGCCGAAGCGGACCGCGATCGTCGCCTTCACCGCGCAGGAAGTCTACGCGCTCGCCGAGATGCTGCGGCGGCACAAGGGCGGCGCGGCGGTCGTCATGGGGTCGCTCAGCCCGCGGACGCGCAACGCCCAGGTCGCGATGTACCAGTCGGGCGAGGTCGATTATCTCGTCGCCACCGACGCGATCGGCATGGGGCTCAACATGGACATCGCCCATGTCGCCTTCGCCGGCCTGAGCAAGTTCGACGGCAAGCGCCACCGGCGGCTGACCGTCGCCGAGATGGCGCAGATCGCCGGGCGGGCAGGGCGGTTTCAGAAGGACGGGACGTTCGGCGTCGTCCAGCTCGGCCAGGACGCGGTCTCGACCTTCGAGGCCGAGGAGATCGCGGCGATCGAGGGGCATGTCTTTCCGCCGCTGACGCAACTGACGTGGCGCAACACCCATGCCGATTTCAACACGCTGCCGCGCCTGATCGGCTCGCTCGACGAGCGTTCGCCGCGGGCCGAGCTGGTCCGCGGTGATGACGCGATCGACCTCGCGGTGCTCAAGCGGCTGGCGGGCGAGCCGTGGGTGTTGGAGCGTGCGCACGGCCGCGGGCGGATCGCGCGGCTGTGGTCGGCGTGCAGCCTGCCCGATTACCGCAAGACCGGGCCGGAGCAGCACACCCGGCTGGTGGGGCGGGTCTTCCGCCACCTGAGCGAGGGCGACGGAACGCTGCCGGCGGCGTGGATCGCGAGCGAGGTCGCCGCGCTCGACAATGTCGCGGGCGATATCGGCACGATCGCCGACCGGATCGCGGCGGCGCGGACATGGACCTATGTCGCGCATCGGCCCGGCTGGCTCGCCGATGGCACATTGTGGGCCGACCGCACCCGCGAACTCGAGGACCGGCTGTCGGATGCGCTCCACGTCAAGCTGACGCAGCGGTTTGTCGACCGGCGGACGGCGGTGCTGCTCCGCGACCTCAAGATCAAGGGCGAGCAGCGTGTCGAGGTCGATCCCGACGGGTCGGTCGCGGTCGAGGGCGAGATCATCGGCACGCTCGACGGCTTTCGCTTCACCCCCGATCCGGCGGCGCGCGCGGGCGAGAAGCGCATGCTCCTCGCCGCCGCCGAACGTCACCTGCCGAAGGAATTCGAGCGTCGCTGCACCGCGCTCGCCGCCGCCCCCGACGCCGAGTTCAGCCTGTCGTTCGACGGGGCGCTGCCGCCGCGCATCCTGTGGAATGGCGCGCGGGTCGGGTTGCTGCGGACCGGGCGCGACGCGCTCAACCCGCGCGTCGAGACCGATCGCGTGCTCGAGGGCGTCACCTTCGCCGATCGCCGCCGTGTCGCCGACCGGCTGGCTGCGTGGTTCGCGGCGTCGCGCGACAAGCATCTGAGCTCGCTGATGGCGGTCGCCGCGCTCGTTCCCGAGGTCTCGCCCGCCGCGCGCGGCCTGATCGTCCGGCTGGTCGAGACGATGGGCTGCTTGACCCGCGCGGCAGTGACCGCGCAGGTCGATGCGCTGACCCGGGCCGACCGCAAGGCGCTGCTCGCCGCCGGGGTCAGGATCGGTGTCATCCATGTCTTCATCGCCGCCGCGCTGCGCCCCGAGCCGACCCGCTGGCGACTGGCCTTGTGGGCGGTCGCGGAAAGCATTGCCGTTTTGCCCGCACCGCCGGTGCCGGGCCTCGTCACGGTCGATGTCGCCCCCGGCATCCCATCCGCTTTCTACGACGTCGCCGGCTTCTGGAGCTTTGGCGGTCAAAGCGGGGGCGCGCAGGCCGTCCGCATCGACATGGTCGATCGGCTGGCGCGTGCGATGCACGGCCAGCGCGACGGCCGCAGTCCGTTCGTGCCCGACGCCAACTGGATCGCCAGCGTCGGCATGAGCCGGGAGGGCTTCGCCCGCCTGATGCGCGCGCTCGGCTATCGGCCGAAGCTCGTCGACGGCACGGCGGCTTTTGCCTGGGGGGGCGCGCGTGCCGAGCCCCGCCGGGTCGAACCTGTCACCGAACCTGCGTCGGACTCCCCCTTCGCGATCCTGCGTCAAATGAAAGGACGGTAGCTTTTGGTCCATGGTCAGGGTTTGCGGCTCGACAAATGGTTGTGGTTCGCAAGGTTGACGAAGTCGCGCAGCGATGCGCAGCGCCTGTGCGAAAGCCGCCATCTGCGGCTCGACGGACGGGTGATCGATCGGCCCTCGGCGCTGGTCCGCGCCGGCTCGGTGGTGAGCTTCCCCAAGCACGACGACGTCGTCGTGGTCAGGGTGCTCGGACTGGCCGAGCATCGGGGGCCGTTCGTCGAGGCTCGCGAGCTGTATGCCGACCTGACCCGCAACCGCGGCGACGGCGCAGGATTGACGGGGGCGCTGGTCCCCGTCTAGCACGGGCGGACAGCGACCGCAGGGGTTCGACAATGACGTACGTGGTGACCGAGGCTTGCATCAAGTGCAAGTACATGGACTGTGTCGAGGTGTGCCCGGTCGACTGCTTCTATGAAGGCGACAACATGGTCGTCATCAACCCGTCGGAATGCATCGACTGCGGCGTCTGCGAGCCCGAATGCCCCGCCGAGGCTATCCTGCCCGACACCGAGGGCGGCCTCGACAAGTGGCTGGAATTGAACGCGACCTTCTCGGCGTCATGGCCGAACATCACCGTCAAGGGCGCAACCCCGCCCGATGCCGACGCGCACAAGGGTGAAGAAGGCAAGTTCGACAAGTATTTCTCCGACAAGCCCGGAACCGACGGCCAATAGGTCCGCCCCCGGTTTGGGGAGGGTGCAGCAAACACAAAAGCGTGGAAAACCGCGCCTTTTTGTGTTACAACTTCGGTCGCGTCGCTCGTTCGTGACGCGGTTCCGGGTCGTGGCGCGGTGCGTCGGACCCGATTAGCGAAGGCACGCACTCAACCGTCCGCAGCCCCGATGTGATGCCGCCGTGTCCCCTCACGGATGGCCGCGCGACGCGGACCCAGAAAGGAACTTACATGGCAGCCAAGCCGCTCAATTTCGTCGTCGGCGATCACGTCGTCTATCCCAAGCACGGGGTCGGCCGCGTCGTCGAGGTGCAGAGTTCGGAGATCGCCGGGACCAATCTCGAGCTCTACGTCCTCCGCTTCGAGAAAGAGCGGATGACGCTGCGGGTTCCGACGAACAAGGCCGAAGGCGTCGGCATGCGCAAGCTGTCGAGCCAGGCGACCTTGCTCGAGGCGCTGACCACGCTCAAGGGCCGCCCGCGGATCAAGCGGACGATGTGGAGCCGTCGCGCGCAGGAGTATGAGGCCAAGATCAATTCGGGTGACCTCGTCTCGATCGCCGAAGTCGTCCGCGACCTCCACCGCGCCGAAGACCAGCCCGAGCAGAGCTATTCCGAGCGCCAGATCTATGAGGCGGCGATCGGCCGTCTCGCGCGCGAACTGGCGGCGATGGAGAACATCGACGAGCCGGCGGCGCAGGCGAAGATCGAAAGTGTCCTGAAGGCCGCCTGAGCAAAGGCGCGGCTGCGCGCAGCGAAACCGACGCCCTTCGCGTCGGTAAGCTGCGCGCAGACTCGCGCCGAGCCGGCCGGCGGGGCGGGCGGCGATGCCGTCCGAACCCGTCCGACGACGCGGGCTTTGCCCGCGTCTCTTTTTTGTAACGACCCCAGGAGCGCTTCATGCCCCGCCTCGCCGGCAAGATCGCGCTCGTCACCGGCGCCGCGCAGGGCATCGGCGCGGGGATCGTCCGCGCCTTCGTCGACGAGGGGGCGACGGTCTGGCTGACCGACCTCGCCGCCGAACCTGCCGAACGCGAAGCCGCATTGGTCGGCCATGGCGCGACCGCTGCGGTGCTCGACGTCCGCGACGAAGCGGCGTGGGTTGCCACTTATGCCCGCATCCTCGACCGCGATGGCCGCATCGACATCGTCGTCAACAACGCCGGTATCACCGGCCTCGACATGCCCGGCGCCCACGATCCCGAGAACACGTCGCTCGACGACTGGCGCGCGGTCCACGCGACCAATCTCGACGGGGTGTTCCTCGGCTGCAAGCACGCGATCCGCGCGATGCGCCCTGCCAGAACCGGATCGATCATCAATATGTCGTCGCGATCGGGGCTGGTCGGCATTCCGGGGGCCGCCGCCTATGCATCCTCGAAGGCGGCGGTGCGCAATCACAGCAAGAGCGTCGCCTTGTGGTGTGCGCAGCAGGGGCTCCGCATCCGCTGCAACTCGGTGTATCCGGCGGCGATCATGACGCCGATCTGGGATGCGATGCTCGGGGCGGAGCCGGGGCGCGACGCCCGCATGGCCAGGCTCGTCGCCGACACGCCGCTCCACCGCTTCGGCACCGTCGAGGAAGTCGCGGCGATCGTCGTGTATCTTGCGTCGGACGAGTCGACCTACACCACGGGCACCGAATTCAACATCGACGGCGGCCTGCTCGCCGGTTCGGCGGCAAGCCCCGGATAGCGGGTAGACAGCCTCGTCGCCCTGTGTATTATGCGAACAACACACAGTATGGGGAAACACGATGATCCGCCTGCCGACACTGTCCTTGCTTGCCACTGCTGCGCTGCTCACCGCCGCTACTCCTGCGTTCGCCGACGAGCGCGATTTCCCGGTTGGCGGCTTCGACCGTCTTGCGGCGGGCGGCTCGGCCAATATCACTGTGACCACCGGCGCCCGGGCGAGCGTCCGTGCGACCGGCGAGGCGGCGGCACTCGATCATCTCGATATTCGTGTCGAGGGCGACACGCTCAAGGTCGGGACCAAGCGTGACAGCCTGTGGTCGGGCTGGCGCAACCACGGCCGCGTCCAGATCGCCGTGACCGTACCGATGATCCGCGCCGTCGACCTCGCCGGCTCGGGCACCGTCACCGTCGACCGGATCAAGGTCCGCGATTTCGACGCGTCGATCGGCGGCTCGGGACGTCTCAATGTCGCGATGCTCGACAGCGACATGGCGAAGTTCGACGTTGCCGGGTCGGGCGACATGACGATCGCCGGGCGCTGCGGTTCGGCCAAGGCGAGCATCGCAGGTTCGGGTGACCTCAAACTCAGCGGACTCAAGTGCGCGACGTTCAGCGCGAGCGTTGCCGGGTCGGGGCGGATCGATGCCTATGCCAGCCAAACTGCGACGCTGTCGACGATGGGGTCGGGTGACATCAACCTGACCGGCGGCGCGCGCTGCTCGGTGTCGACCGCGGGCAGCGGCAAGGCGCGCTGCAGCTAGCGGACGTGTGACGGCGGCAGTCCCGTCAGCCGGAATCTACCGCTGTCCTACACGCGGCGGTATCGGTTAGAGTCGGACATCGGATCGGCCAACGGGCCGATGTCTTGCTCTTTCTCATTGTCGGTATCGTGGTCGCCAGCGGGCGGGGCATTATCCCGCTCGCGCGGACCTAGTGGACTTTTGCCGAAATCGTCGCGATTTACGATGTGAAAAGCTGGTCGTTTCGTGGACTTGTGTAACCTTTCGCGCTGCGGTCGCGCCGATCGGCCCGCAATCGACGGTGTGAAAAAGCTGGTCGTTGCGTGGACTTGTGTAACCTTTCGCGACGCGGTCGAGCCGATCGGCCCGCGAACAACGATGCAATCTAAATCGGCTTTTGTCTGAACTTAATATGACCTTTGCGCAGAATTACACCGGAAAGGTTAAGTCCAGTCTGACGTCGTCCGGGTGCCGACGAAATTTTGGTTAAAACGCTCCTGCCTCACACCAGCCACAGCGCAGCAAGTTCGCGCAGCATTGCGGGCGGCACGGCGCCGAGGTCGGCGTCGTCCGCGTTCATGTCGCGCGGCGCATCCTCGGCGTTCAAATAGCGCCACCCCTGATGCGCGCGCCGCGGCGTCGCCAGCACCGGCACCGGCTCGGTCGCCAGCGCGATCCGGCATTTCGTCCCCCATTCGGTCTCGACCATGTCGAGGCCGATGATCGCTTGCCGCGCGACAAGCGTGTGCTTGATGATCCAGAACAGCGAGCCGCCAGTCAGTTCGGTGGCGCGCTTGGGCATGTAGCGCGTCAGGCAATACGCCTGCCCCTCGCTCGCCGAACGCAGCGCATGGCGCTCGGCGAGCGCCTCGACGCTCGCGCAGCCGACCGCGACCTTGGTCAGATGGAGCGTCACGACAGGTGGAACAGCGCCGCCAACCCGAGGAAGGCGAAAAAGCCGATGACGTCGGTCATCGTCGTGACGAACACCGTCGAGGTTACCGCCGGGTCGATGCCGAGCTTTTCGAGCACGAGTGGAATGACGATCCCCGACAGGCCGGCGTTGACGTGGTTGATCAGCATCGCGCTGAACAGGACGAGGCTGAGCGCATTGTCATGATAGACGAGCTGGCAGCCGACCGCCATCAGCGCGCCGAGTCCGACGCCGTTCGCCAGCGCGATCCACAGCTCGCGGCGGATCATCCGCGCGGTGTTCGAGCTGGTCAGCTGGTTCATCGCCAGCGCGCGGACCGTCACCGCCATCGTCTGCGTCGCCGCGTTGCCGCCCATGCCGGCGACGATCGGCATCAGCACCGCGAGCGTGACGAGGCGGCTGATCGTCCCCTCGAACACCGCGACGACCGACGAGGCGAGGATCGCGGTGCCGAGGTTGATCAGCAGCCACCACATCCGCACCTTGATCGTCTCGACGATCGGCTCGTTGATGTCGCCGTCGCCCGCACCCGACAGCTTGAGTGCGTCCTCGCCCGCTTCCTCCTGGATGATGTGGACGATGTCGTCGACGGTGATGACACCGACGAGCCGCCCGCTGGCGTCGACCACCGCCGCCGAGATCAACGCGTATTTCTGGAATTGGAGCGCGACCTCCTCCTGGTCCTCGTCGACCGGGATCAGCGTCTGGTCGCGCTGCATCACCGCAGCCACGAGCGCATCGCGCTTCTGGGTCAGCAGCCACGACAGGCGGATCGTACCGGTCGGATGATGCGCGGGGTCGACGACGAAGACTTCCCAGAAGTCGGCCGGCAGGTCGGGCTCGGCGCCGATGAAGTCGATGATCGCGCCGATCGTCCAATGCTCGGGGACCGCGACGAGGTCGCGCTGCATCAGGCGCCCGGCCGATTCCTCGGGATAGGTAAGCGCCTCCTCGATCGCAGCGCGGTCGTCGGGGTCGAGGGCGCGCAGCACCTCGCGGCGGTCGTCGTCGTCGAGTTCCTCGATGATCGAGACGGCATCGTCGGTGTCGAGTTCGGCGACGACGGCGGCGACTTCGACCGGGGTCCGGACATCGAGCAGCGACTCGCGGACCCAGTCGTTCATCTCGGCGATGACGTCGGCGTCGAGCTTGTCGCCGAGCGCCTTGGCGAGATCCTGCCGGTAGTCGCCGGGGATCAGCTCGAACAGGTCGGCGATGTCGGCTTCATGGAGCGGGTCGACGAGTGCTCGCGTCGCGGCGGCGTCCTCGGCATCGAGGCTGGCAACGACCTTGGCGACGAAGCCGCGGCGCAGGCGGCCGTCGTCGTCGAACACGCCACGGGCGTCGCTCACCACGACGCGCGGCTCGAGAAGGTCCTCCGGCGTCACGCGGCCACGGCGGCAGGATAGTCTTCGGTGTCGATCGCCGCGTTCATCGCCGGCGAATAGCGGTGGCCGTGGACGGTCGACTGGTTGATCAGAGCATCCATCGCCGCCACCGTCGCCGGGTCGAGGACGAGATCGCGCGCCGCCCAATTCTCCTCGAGGTGCGGAACGCTGGCGGTGCCGGGGATCGTGACAAGGTCTGGGTCGCGGTTGATCAGCCATGCCAGCGAGAGCTGCGCCGGGGTGTGGCCGAGATCGGCGGCGATGCGTGCGAAGGCCTCGAACAGTGCGTGGTTGGCGGTGAAGTTGTCGCCCTGGAAGCGCGGCATCGTCCGGCGGATATCGCCGTCGGGGAATGCTGGCGGGTCGGTGACACCGCCGGCGAGGAAGCCGCGCCCGACCGGGGAGAAGGCGACAAAGGTCGTGTCGAGCTCATGGCACGCCGCCAGCACGCCGAGTTCGGGGTTGCGGGTCCACAGCGAGTATTCAGTCTGGAGCGCGGCGATCGGGTGGACCGCGGCGGCGCGGCGCAGCGTCGCGGCGCTGACTTCGGACAGGCCGATGCTGCGGATCTTGCCTGCAGTGACCGCGTCGGCGAGCGCCCCGACCGACTCCTCGATCGGCGTCTTGGGGTCGAGCCGATGGAGATAATACAGGTCGATCGTGTCGACGCCGAGCCGCGACAGGCTTTCGTCGAGCACCGCCGTCACACCGGCGCGGCTCCCGTCGAGAACGCGTGGTGCCTTGATGCCGCCTTCGCCGAGCCGGATGCCGCACTTCGACGCCAGGATGAACTCGTCGCGGCGCGACTTGAGCGCGCGTCCGATCAGCGTCTCGTTATGCCCGACGCCGTACAGCGCGGCGGTGTCGAGGAAGTCGTAGCCGAGGTCGAGCGCCTTGTGCAGCAGCGCCTCACCCTCGGCATCGCCCGGCGGCGTGCCATAGGCATAGCTGAGCGACATGCAGCCGAGCCCGACGCTTTCGACCATGAACGGCCCGAGCTTGCGCTTTGCCATGTGCGGTCTCCTTCGATATAACTGTTGCTCCCCGATTGGCCGGGGATGGGCCGAATGCCAAGGGATTATTCGCTTATCCGGGCGGGACACGGCTTTCGCCGCGGGTGACGAGCCTTGCCGCCGCCCGGCCGCCGCAGCACTATTCCGCGAATGTTCACCCACCGCCTTGCCACCGAAGCCGACCTCGACACGCTCCGCGCCCTGATGATGGCGGCGATCGAGACCAACCAGCGCGGCTTCCTGACCCCGGCGCAGGTCGCCGCCAGCTACAGCCTGATGGGCCTCGACACCCAGCTCGTCGCCGACCGCACCTATGTCATCGTCGAGTGCGATGGCCGGGCGGCGGGCTGTGGCGGGTGGAGCTACCGCGCCGGGGTCTATGGCGGCGACCATAGCACCGCGTTGCGCAACGCCACCCCGCTCGACACGGCGACCGATCCGGCGCGGATCCGGGCGATGTACACCCACCCCGATTTCGTCCGCCGCGGCGTCGGCCGCTTGATCCTCGAGGTGTGCGAGGCGGCGGCGCGGGCGGCGGGGTTCCGCAGCGCCGTGCTGATGGCGACGCTGTCGGGCGAGCCGCTGTACCGTGCCGCGGGCTATGCCGTCGCGGAGCATCGGGCGGACACCGTCGGGGATGTCGAGGTGCCGCTCATCCGGATGACCAAGCGGCTCGATTAGCCGGAGTCGGGGGGCCCCGCTCAGGGGGCGATTGGTGCGCGACGCAGTCTGCAGCGAACCGGTCTTAGGGCAGATTGCTTCTTATCAGCCAAAATTCCGCTGATAACAGGCGATTTACAGCTAAATTTACGATCTGAGCTCACAGAGAACGCTCCTCCTCCTGAGAGACGGAGCGATTTCAACGCCTTACGTGAGATTTTCGCTAATCGCCGAACAGCGGAAATATTGACAGATAACAGTGGAAATAGCTCGCTATGGAGCGAACGCGAAATCTCCTGCCGATCGCCCATCAAATATTCGAAGGCGGACATAAAAGTAACGGACTAGCGCGAAGTCGATCGCGCAATATTCGAGAGTGAACCTCACTCTTAATCTCTGGTTTCCGCTATTTCTGCTTGCCGTACACTTAGCCATATCCAATTAGTGCGAGAAATAGTGTTGCGGTTCTGATCAAGTTCGGATATCAAGCTCTGGAAAGTAGCACGAAGGGTTCCCCCTTAGAGCAGACTGGCGTTCGACTAATGTCGTTTGCCGATTGCCAAGGGACACCCATGTCTGACCAAATTATTTCGATCCGCTACCGCGTCCGTCCGCTGCAACCCGTTGCGCCGGTGCCTGACGCGCCAGCTGGCCCACTGCCGCATCAGTCGAACTGGGGTCTCGGCGGCCCTCCGCTTCAGATCACATACCGCCGCGTCGACGCAGTGACACTGCCGAAGCGGCAGCTGCGCCAGCACAAGCCGAAGCAGGTGACGCAGGTTGCTGCCAGCATCTCCGAATTTGGCTTTATCGACGCCGTCCTCGTCGATGCGAAGGGCGGTGTCGTCGCCGGCGTTTGCCGGGTGACCTTGCCCTCGTCCAGCGTCTTCCTTGGCGTGGTGACTATGCTGCCAAGCTAATTTGTCCGGCAAGCCATTTTTGTTCGAAGGCCATGGGGCTGGTATAGCCCAGCGTCGAATGCAGCCTT
>JAYTTV010000262.1:0-3438 GCA_043745075.1 Sphingomonadaceae bacterium | reverse complement strand
GCCTTGTACTTGTCATACATGTCGTTTCGGAACGTCTTCGACGAGGCGTCGAGGATCACTGCCATGTGCGTCGGTCCGTCCGCAGCGGTCAGCTCCGCTACCAGCCGCCACAGCATCGTCGTATATCCATAGACCGCCCCCACCGGCTCGCCACGGATATTGGTAAGCGGCGGAAGCCGATGATAGGCGCGGAAGATATAGCCCGAGCCGTCAACGAGGTAGAGGTGGTTGGCGGTCATCTCCGCGCCGGTCTAGCAGGAAGCGTCGGCGCCGCCACCACGATCAGCCTTCATCGCCCATCCGCAGCGCTGCGATAAACGCCTCCTGCGGGATGCGCACACTCCCGTACTCCCGCATCCGCTTTTTGCCCTCTTTCTGTTTTTCCAGAAGCTTTTTTTTGCGGCTCGCGTCGCCGCCATAGCATTTTGCGGTCACATCCTTGCGCATCGCGGCGATGGTTTCGCGGGCGATGACCTTGCCGCCAATCGCCGCCTGAACCGGGATCTTGAACAAGTGCCGCGGGATGAGGTCCTTCATCCGCTCGCACATGTGGCGGCCGCGCGCCTCGGCGGCGTCGCGGTGGACGATCATGCTGAGCGCATCGACCGGCTCGGCGTTGACCATGATCGTCATCTTGACGAGGTCGCCCTCGCGGTAGCCAATCTGGTGATAGTCGAAGCTCGCGTACCCCCGGCTGATCGATTTCAGCCGGTCGTAGAAGTCGAACACGACCTCATTGAGTGGCAGCTCGTAGATCACCTGCGCGCGCCCGCCGACATAGGTCAGGTTGGTCTGGATGCCGCGCCGGTCCTGGCACAATTTGAGGATCGAGCCGAGATATTCGTCGGGGGTGAAGATCGTCGCCTCGATCCACGGCTCCTCGATCAGTTCGATCGTGCTCGGATCGGGCATGTCCGACGGATTGTGGAGCTCGACCAGTGTCCCGTCGCGGATCAGCATCTTGTAGACCACCGACGGCGCGGTGGTGATCAGGTCGAGGTCGTACTCGCGCGTCAGCCGCTCCTGGATGATTTCGAGGTGGAGCAGCCCCAAGAATCCGCAGCGAAAACCGAAGCCGAGCGCCGCCGACGATTCGGTCTCGAAGCTGAAGCTCGCATCGTTCAACCGCAGCCGCCCGAGGCTGTCGCGGAGCTTCTCGAAGTCGGCCGCGTCGACCGGGAACAGCCCGCAGAACACGACCGGCTGGACGGTCTTGAACCCCGGCAGCGCGACCGCCGCCGGGCGCTTGGCGTCGGTGATCGTGTCGCCGACGTTGGTCTGGGCGACCTCCTTGATCTGCGCGGTGATGAAGCCGATCTCGCCCGGGCCGAGCGTGTCGAGCAGTTCGATCTTGGGGCGGAAGACGCCGACGCGGTCGACGAGATGCTGCGTGCCCTCGGCCATGAAGACGATCTGCTGGCCCTTGCGCAAGCTGCCGTCGATGACGCGTACGAGGATGACGACGCCGAGATACGGGTCGTACCACGAGTCGACGAGCATCGCTTTCAACGGCGCTGCGGGATCGCCCTTCGGCGGCGGGATAAGGCGGACGATCGCGTCGAGGACGTCGTCGATGCCGATGCCGGTCTTGGCGCTCGTCAGCACCGCGTCGTCGGTCGAGATGCCGATGACCTCCTCGATCTGCGCCTTGACGCGCTCGGGCTCGGCGGCGGGCAGGTCGACCTTGTTGATCACCGGGATGATGACATGGTCGTGCTCGATCGACTGGTAGACGTTCGCCAGCGTCTGCGCCTCGACCCCCTGCGCCGCGTCGACGACGAGGAGTGCGCCCTCGCACGCGGCGAGGCTGCGGCTGACTTCATAGGCGAAGTCGACGTGCCCGGGCGTGTCCATCAGGTTGAGGACATAGGCGTTGCCGTCCTTGGCCTTGTAGTCGAGCCGGACGGTCTGCGACTTGATCGTGATGCCGCGCTCGCGCTCGATATCCATGTTGTCGAGCACCTGCTCGCTCATCTCGCGCGCGGTCAGCCCGCCGGTCTGCTGGATCAACCGGTCGGCGAGGGTCGACTTGCCGTGGTCGATATGCGCGATGATCGAGAAATTGCGGATGCGGTCGATGGGGGCGGTCATCGCCACGCTCTAGCAGAGGGGGCTTGCCAAAGAAACCGCCGCGCCGCCACATGGTGCGAGGGGAGACACGCCGATGCTGCACGTCGCCATCGTCGGAGCCGGTCCGGCGGGTTTCTACACCGCCGAGGCGCTGGCCAAGCGGCTCGGAACGGTCGCGATCGACATCTTCGACCGGCTGCCGACGCCGTACGGGCTGATCCGCGCCGGAGTCGCGCCCGACCACCAGTCGATCAAGGCGGTCGACCGGCGCTATGCCGCGGTCCTTGCCGGGGGCGTTCGCTTCGTCGGCAACGTCGAGATCGGGGATGGCGGAGTCTCGATCGAGGAGCTGATCGGGCTCTACGACGCGGTCGTCCTCGCCACCGGCGCCCCGCGCGACCGCCCGCTCGGCATACCGGGCGAGAATTTGCCCGGCGTCCTCGGCTCGGCGGCGTTCGTCGGCTGGTACAATGGGCACCCCGACTTCGCCGATCTCGACGTCCCGCTCGGGCAGGCGGGCGCGTGCGTCATCGGCAACGGCAACGTCGCGATCGACGTCGCGCGGCTGCTGGCGAAAACCCCGGGCGAGCTCGCCGCGTCGGACATCGCGCGCCATGCCCGCTCCGCCCTCGCCGCGAGCGCGGTCCGCGATATCCACATCATCGGGCGGCGCGGCCCGTATCAGGCGAGCTTCACGCCGAAGGAGATGGGCGAACTCGGGCTGCTCGAACGCGCGCAGCCGAGGGTCGCCGCAGCCGACCTGCCCGATGCCGCCGGCGACGCCGCGCTCGATCCCGGCCTGCGCAAGGTCGTGGGGCATCTGCGGAGCTTCGCCGCCGCGCCGTGGGCGGGCAAGCCGGTGACGATCGACTTCGACTTCCTCACCCGCCCGGTCGCGATCGAGCGGCACGGCGACGCGCTGCGGCTGATCGTCGAAGCGACCCGGCTCGACGGCGACGTCTCGGTCGGCACCGGGGTTATGCGGTCGATCGACTGCGGGCTGATCGTCGGCTGCATTGGCTACCGCACCGCCGAAATCCCCGGCGTGCTCTTCGACACCGTGCGCGGGCGCTTCGTCAACGACAACGGGCACATCGCGCCGGGGCTGTACGTCACCGGCTGGGCGCGGCGCGGCCCGAGCGGGACGATCGGCACCAACCGCCCCGATGGCAGCGAAGTTGCCGATGAAATCGCAACCGAAATCACTCCCGGCAGCCGCACCGGCGGTCCCGGCCTCGACGCCCTGCTCGCGGCGCGCGGCATCCGCCCGGTAACCTTTGCGGGCTGGCAGGCGATCGACGCCGCCGAAATCGCCGCCGCGACCCACCCCGCGCCCCGCGACAAGCATGTCACACGGGCGGCGCTGAT
>JAYTTV010000261.1:0-3447 GCA_043745075.1 Sphingomonadaceae bacterium | reverse complement strand
TGACGCTGAGCAGGATCAGCTCGATCGACATCAGGATGATGATGACGTTCTTGCGGTTGATGAAGATGCCGAGGACGCCGAGGACGAACAGGATCGCCCCCACCGCGAGATAATGGCCGAGCCCGATCACGACCGTACTCCGATCACAGCGACACGCCCTCGCCGCTGACGGGTTGGACCTTCGACGTCGCCTGCGCCGGGGTCCGCGCGTTCTGCATGCCGATGTTCTGCTTGCGGATGCCGGGGCGCTGGCGGTGCGTCAGGACGATCGCGCCGATCATCGCGGTCAAAAGCACCATGCCCGCCGCCTGGAAGACATAGACGTAGCGCGTGTAGATCAGCGCGCCGAGTGCCTGGGTGTTGGTCATCCCCGCGATAACCGGCGCGTGGCTCGCGGCGGTTGCGCTGATGCCGAAGCTGCCGCCGCCGAGGATCAGCAGCAATTCGGCGAGAAGCACGACCGCGAGCCCGATGCCGAATGGGAGGTATTTGGCGAAGCCAGCGCGGAGCTGGGCGAAATCGACGTCGAGCATCATCACGACGAACAGGAACAGCACCGCGACTGCGCCGACGTAGACGATGACGAGGATCATCGCGAGGAACTCGGCCCCGAGCAGGACGAACAGCCCCGCGGCGTTGAAGAAGGCGAGGATCAGCCACAGCACCGAATGCACCGGGTTGCGCGACAGGATCGTCAGCGCGCCGCCGAGGATGACGAAGCCCGCGAACAGGTAAAAGGCGAGCGCGGCGATCATAGGTGGAGGCGTTGTCCAGTTTTTGCTTCGTCATTCCCGCGAAGGCGGGAACCCATCACCCCGACAGTGCGGGTGATGAGTCCCCGCCTTCGCGGGAATGACGCGTGGTCGGCTATGCTGCGGTGCGTCTAACGCCGTGCGACAATTGCGGCAAGCGCGGAGGGGAAAGCTTTCGTGCTGTTGTCGGCGGCCGAGTTCACGACAGTCGCCGCGCGAGCTTTCCCGCCGGCAACGCCGACCATCGCGCTCAACGCCACGCCGCGTCGGCTTGCAGGTTCGCCGCGATCACCCGCTCCCAGCGCTCGCCGTTCTGGAGGAGCTTGTCCTTGTCGTAGATCAGTTCCTCGCGCGTCTCGGTCGAGAATTCGAAGTTCGGTCCCTCGACGATCGCGTCGACCGGGCACGCTTCCTGGCAGAAGCCGCAGTAGATGCACTTGGTCATGTCGATATCGTAGCGCGTCGTCCGGCGGCTGCCGTCCTCACGCGGCTCGGCCTCGATCGTGATCGCCTGCGCCGGGCACACCGCCTCGCACAATTTGCACGCGATGCAGCGCTCCTCGCCGTTGGGGTAGCGGCGCAGAGCGTGCTCGCCGCGGAAGCGCGGGCTGAGCGGGCCCTTCTCATACGGGTAGTTGAGCGTCGCCTTCGGCTTGAATTGATAGCTGAAGGTCAGCGCGAGACCGCGGAGGAACTCGAGAAGGAGGAGGGATTTCGCGGCGCGGAAGATGGCGTTCATTTCATATCCCTAAAACTTGCGCCAACACGAAGTATGAAGTCGCGCCATGACCGAGCATTCAAGAAGCTTAGTTGAGCTATCCTTTTCCAGCTCGATCATCCAGTCCTTGCGACCATCGCAACTTATGTTCCAGCCCGCAGCGCCCGCCGGCATTGCACCCAAATACATCGTTCGCGTGACCCGAGTGCACCGTTCGCCGGAGCGTCGCATCAACTCGGCAAACATTACGGATCGGGACTGCTCTGTCAAAGCAGAGAGCTGATTGCTATAAGTGTTTGCCGACGCGTTAGAGTTGACAGACACTGCTAAGAGCAAAGCTGACGCAAAAAGCTTGCTGATCACGCGAAGTGCCCCGTGAACACCAGCCAGCCGCTGACCACGCACACCCAGAATAGCGACAGCGGCAGGAAAATCTTCCACCCCAGCCGCATCAGCTGGTCGTAGCGATAGCGTGGCACCGTCGCCTTTACCCAGGCGAAAATGTAGAACATCAGGAACAGCTTGGCGAAAAACCAGATGAAACCCGGGACGACATACAACGGCGCCCAGTTGAGCGGGGGCAGCCAGCCGCCGAGGAACAGGATGCTCGTCAGCGCGCACATCAGCAGGACGTTGGCGTATTCACCGAGAAAGAACAGCGCGAACGCCATCGACGAATATTCGACCTGGTAGCCGGCGACGAGCTCGGCTTCGGCCTCGGGCAGGTCGAACGGCGGGCGGTTAGTTTCGGCGAGCGCCGAGATGAAGAACACGATCGCCATCGGAAACAGCAATGGGTTGAGCAGGTTGCCGTTGAAGATGCCGAGGACGTTGCCCTTCTGGCTCATCACTATGTCGGACAGGTTGAAGCTCGACGAATAGAGCACGACGCAGACGATGACGAAGCCGATCGAGACTTCGTAGCTGACCATCTGCGCCGCCGAGCGCAGGCCGCCGAGGAACGGATATTTCGAATTCGATGCCCAGCCCGACATGATGATCCCATAGACCCCCATCGAGCTGACCGCGAACAGGTACAGCAGCCCGACGTTGATGTCGGCGAGCACGACCCCGGCGTCGAACGGGATCACCGCCCATGCGATCAGCGCCAGCGTGAAGGTGATCATCGGCGCGATCAGGAAGACGCCCTTGTTGGCGCCCGACGGGATGATCGTTTCCTTAAGGAACAGCTTCAGCGCGTCGGCGAAGGTCTGCATGATCCCGAACGGCCCGACGACGTTGGGCCCGCGCCGCAACTGCATCCCCGCCCAGATCTTGCGGTCGGCATACACCGCGAGCGCGACGCCGAGCATCACCGGCAGCGCGATCAGCAGGATCAGGATGATCGTCGCGACAAGATAGCCGAAGTCGTGACCGAGCCCGCCGAACAGCGTATTCTGAAAGAAGCCGGTGAAGCCCATTATTCGGCCGCCTCGAGCTGGGGTTCATCGGCATTGACGATCTGGTCGACGCATTCGGCCATCGTCGCGCTCGCGCGGGCGATCGCGTTGGTCAAATAGAAGTTCTTGACCGGCAGCGTGAACGGGCCCGACGGTACGGCGGCGGCGGATGCAGCGGGAGCCGTCCAGACCGCCGGCGTCGCGCCTTCGCTGGCGAAGATCGGCCATTCCGCCGCGATCCGCGTCCGCAGCGCGCGGAGGTCGTCGTACGGCAACGCCTGCCCGAGCACCGCCGACAGCGCGCGGAAGATCGTCCAGTCCTCGCGCGCATCGCCCGGCGGGAACGCCGCGCGTGCGCCGCGCTGGACCCTGCCCTCGAGGTTGACCCACGTTCCCGACTTCTCGGTGTAGGCGGCGGCGGGGAGGATGACATCGGCGGTCCGGACGCCGCGGTCGCCGTGGTGTCCGATATAGACGGTGAAGCCGCCCGCGACCTCGACCTCGTCGACGCCGAGATTGAACAGCACGTTCGGCGTGGTCGCGGTCAATCCGGGCATTCCGCCATCGCTGACGAAGC
>JAYTTV010000260.1:0-13649 GCA_043745075.1 Sphingomonadaceae bacterium | reverse complement strand
GGCACCGCTGAAAGTCGCGGCCGCGGCATGTGCGAACGTCTCAAGGATCTGATCCCCCGGCATCTTTTCAAGATTCCGATTCAGGCCGCGATCGGCGGTAAGGTCATCGCCCGCGAAACCATCGCCGCGATGCGCAAGGACGTCACGGCGAAATGCTACGGCGGCGACATCAGCCGCAAGAAGAAGCTTCTCGACAAGCAGAAGGAAGGCAAGAAGCGGATGCGCCAGTATGGCAGCGTCGACATCCCGCAGGAGGCGTTTATTGCGGCGTTGCGGATGGGGGATGCGAACTGAGGTCGTAAGCTAGTCCACTTGGCAGACCTTAGCTGCGCAGCGGTGCATCATTCTGCCGGCGACGGCCAAATTTCGAGTTTGAGGCCGGGGACATCGCGGAAGTCATTGCCGTTCATCGTGATCACGGTCAGGTCATGGACCAAGGCCGTCGCGGCGATCATCCGATCGAGGATGCGCGGTCGCGAATACCCCGCCACTTCGACGATCCGACGATAGGCGGCGAGTTCGGGCACGCCGAAGTCGAGAACCGCAAGATTGCGGGTGATCGAGTCGACGCGCGATCGCCGGAACTCGCGGAGTTCGGGAAAGCGGATGACGCCGCCCTCCAGTTCGACGCGCGAAACGATCGACAATAGCGGCAGGCCGTCGAGCGAAGCGACCCGTTCGGTCACCTCGTCGTGCAGGTCGCGAAGATGGATCGCGATATTCGTGTCGATCAGAAACATCGACACTACATATTAGGCCGCTCGGGGATTTCATCGGTATCGCGAATTTCGAGGACGCCCGGTGCTGGCAATGACCGTAGTTCGGCAATGAATGCTGTGAGCTTGGCCTTTTCCTCAGCCGCGTCGAACACTTGGCGGATCACTACCTGACGCCCAAGTCGCTCGATTTCAACCTCGGCACCCTCCTGGAGCCCGAACGCTTTCGGCAAGCGAACGGCAACGCTGTTCCCGCTGCGAAAAACCTTGCTTCGAACGGTTACGGTCACTGTCGGCGACTCCCTCGTATATCCGGGATATACTCCTCGAACCGCGACCAAACCACCCCCCCTAAACCACCCCCTTGCGCTTGCCGCATCGCGGGGTGACATTGTGGAGGCAGGCGGCGCTGCCCCTCAGCGGCCGCCCCGGGAGAAGTCCATGCCCGCTTTCACGCGCGAACTCGAACATACGCTGCACAACGCCCTCGCCGAAGCCAGCCGCCGTCACCACGAATACGCCACGCTCGAGCACCTGCTGCTTGCCCTCGCCGCCGACAGCCATGCCGTCGCGGTAATGAAGGCATGCTCGGTCGACGTCGAGGAACTCGCCTCGAACGTCACCAAATATCTCGACACCGAACTCAATGCGCTCAAGGCCGACGCCTCGGTCGATCCGTCGCCGACCGCGGGCTTCCAGCGCGTCGTCCAGCGCGCGATCCTCCACGTCCAGTCGTCGGGCCGCGAGGAAGTCACGGGGGCCAACGTGCTGGTCGCCTTGTTCTCCGAGCGCGAGAGCCATGCGGTATTCTTCCTCCAGCAGCAGGACATGACGCGCCTCGACGCGGTCAGCTTCATCGCCCACGGCATCGCCAAGTCGGGCCCGTCGGAGACCCGCGCGGTCAGGGGCAGCGGTCCGGCGAAGAGCGACGAGGAGCCCGAGGAGAAGCCAGCGAAGGGTGAAAAGAAGGGCGGCGCCGAGAGCGCGCTCAAGCAGTTCACCGTCAACCTCAACGAGAAGGCGAAGATCGGCAAGATCGACCCGCTGATCGGGCGTCACGCCGAAGTCGACCGGACGATCCAGATTCTCTGCCGCCGGTCGAAGAACAACCCGCTGTATGTCGGCGAGCCCGGCGTCGGCAAGACCGCGATCGCCGAGGGTCTCGCCCGCAAGATCATCGAGGGCGACGTCCCCGATGTGCTCAAGCCCGCGGTGATCTACTCGCTCGACATGGGCGCGCTGCTCGCCGGCACGCGGTATCGCGGCGACTTCGAGGAGCGGCTGAAGAACGTCGTCAATGAGCTCGAGAAGCTGCCGCACGCTGTTCTGTTCATCGACGAGATCCACACCGTCATCGGTGCCGGGGCGACGTCGGGCGGGGCGATGGATGCGTCGAACCTGCTCAAGCCGGCGCTGTCGAGTGGCGCGATCCGCTGCATCGGCTCGACGACGTACAAGGAGTTCCGGAACCACTTCGAGAAGGACCGCGCGCTGCTGCGGCGCTTCCAGAAGATCGACGTCAACGAGCCGACGGTCGAGGATGCGATCAAGATCCTGATGGGCCTGCGGTCGAGCTACGAGAAGCACCACCAGCTCAAGTACACCCCCGAGGCGATCAAGGCCGCGGTCGAGCTGTCGGCGCGCTACATCAACGACCGCAAGCTGCCCGACAAGGCGATCGACGTGATCGACGAAACCGGCGCGTCGCAGATGCTCGTCCCCCTCGCCAAGCGCAAGAAGGTGATCGGGGTCAAGGAGGTCGAGGCGGTCATCGCGACGATGGCGCGGATTCCGCCGAAGTCGGTCTCGACCGACGACAAGAAGGCGCTCGGCACGCTCGAAGCCGACCTCAAGCGCGTCGTCTTCGGGCAGGACAAGGCGATCGAGCGGGTGTCGTCGGCAATCAAGCTCAGCCGCGCGGGTTTGCGCGAGCCGAACAAGCCGATCGGCAACTATCTGTTTTCCGGCCCGACCGGCGTCGGCAAGACCGAGGTGGCGAAGCAGCTCGCGCACATCCTCGGCATTCCCCTGACGCGCTTCGACATGTCGGAATACATGGAGCGGCATTCGGTCAGCCGGCTGATCGGCGCGCCCCCGGGCTATGTCGGGTTCGACCAGGGCGGACTGCTGACCGACGCGGTCGACCAGAACCCGCACAGCGTCCTGCTGCTCGACGAGATCGAGAAGGCGCATCCTGACCTGTTCAACATCCTGTTGCAGGTGATGGATAACGGCAAGCTGACCGACCACCACGGCAAGACGGTCGACTTCAGGAACACGATCCTGATCATGACGACCAACGCCGGGGCGTCGGACATGGCGCGCGAGGGGCTGGGCTTCGGCGCGATGTCACGCGACGGCGAGGACGAGGAGGCGATCAAGAAGATGTTCACCCCCGAATTCCGCAACCGGCTCGACGCGGTGGTGCCGTTCGAGAGCCTGCCGCCATCGGTCATCATGCGCGTCATCGACAAGTTCGTGCTCCAGCTCGAACTCCAGCTCCAGGAGCGCGACGTTCACATCGCACTCGACGAGCCGGCGAAGGAATGGCTGATCGCGCGCGGTTACGACAAGACGATGGGCGCGCGGCCGATGGCACGGTTGATCCAGGAGAAGATCAAGCAGCCGCTCGCCGAGGAACTGCTGTTCGGCAAGCTCGTCCGGGGCGGCGAGGTCCGGGTCCATGTCAAGGACGACGCTCTTGCGTTCGAGATCATCAAGGCCGCGCCGAAGCCGAAGCGGGTCAAGAAGGGCGCAGGCCCGGATGCCACTCCCGCGGCGGAGACCGGCGAACCGCTGGTCGAAGCGTAAGACCTGTCTCCCCCGCGCGGCGCGGGCCGCTGCGCGGGGGAGATCGGCGCCGTTACGCGGCGAGCGCCACGGCCCCCCCGATGCGACGCGACACCGCGCCGGCGAGGCCTTAACCAGCAGACGTGCCCCTCGCTGCGGGTTTGGGATGTAATCGGGCGATCGCACTGGAGCGCTGCGTCCGCGACGACCCAGGGCTCCGGCGCTGTCGAACCCGACCAGCATCACGATTGTCATTGCCGTCCGGGAATCATGTTTGCTGTGACGTGCGTCACAGCAAAATCAGAATTATTAGTTTTGCGAACAGCTTAGGTCACGATTCACCGGCGACGCGCTGGTGTTCGCGATCACCGCGGTGGCGTCCGAAGCCCGGATCGCTGATCTTGCGGGCGATCCCGCGAACCTTGATTGAAGCATGAGGCCTGTCCCCCGCGCGCCGGGTCGCCGCGCGGGGGATGCCGTCGCCGCTAGGCAGCGACAAACGGGGCCCCGCGGCTACGACGCGACATCGCGCCGACGAGTCCGAAACCGGCCAGCAACATCGCCCAGACCGCGGGTTCGGGGACGGCGGCAAAGCTGATGGCGGTGACGTCGAAGCTCGCAGTAGCCGCCTTCAGCGAGCATGTCAGGAAACACGTTTGGCGATAGAAGGCGAAGCTCCCGCTTCCCGTCGCGGCGCTGTGGGCAAAACCGTAATGCGGCGCGGGGAGTGCCCCGGGCAGGATCGTGTCGATCGAGAAGAACCCCGGCAGCAGCGCGGCGGTGAAGGCAAAGCTACTGCTGCGGTAGTCGCTGTAAACATTGCCCGAATACGTCAGGCTGGTGAAGCTGCCGGTCAGCCCGTCGGGAGCACCATCGACAACGCCTAGCGTGGCGGTCGCGGCGTTTATGAACGTGCCGGGGACGATGTCGATAAAGTCGTGGGGTGTCCCGCCGACGGTGACGACCGGCGATAACGCATAAGCCCACTCGCCGCTCTGGTCGTCGAAGACGCCGCCCGCAGGGACCGGCAGAGCGGGGCTTTCGGTTTCGTACAGCAGACGGAACACCACCGACTTGCCGCCGAGCGCGCCCGACGCGCCGAAGAAATTCCCGGGACCGAACGACTCGACGTAGACATTGTTGATCACCTGCGCGCCGAGGAAGTCGGTGCCGCTGTCGTCGCCCGAGGTGATAACTCCGGTGACGGTCAGTTGAACGATCCGCGCCGCCGCCGGAACGGCGAGCACGGCGGTCGTCAACGCCGTCCCGAGCGCGAGAATAAGACGAAGTGTCATCGCGATCTCTCCCGGTCGGGCTGCAGCGACGGCAGCGCGGCCGCGACGGGCCATCGCGCCGAGCGACGCGAAGCCGACGAACATCAGTGTCGGCAAAGCCGGTGCGGCCGCAGCGATCGCGACAGCTCCCATCGCCATCAAGTATTTCATCGATAATCCCCCGCGGCGACAACGGCGCCACCTTGCGACGCTGGCCCTAGGGCTTCGCTCACCTTGCAATAAGATGCAGCAACGTGCGCACAGCTAAGCAACTTGCGTGCAACTTTGTGCATATCGCTGCGAGTATTTGCGCAAAGCCAGTTGCGAGCATCCGTTGCATCTGCGAAACGAGACCGATGGCGACGACGTTCTCCGACGGGCTCGAACTGGTGCTCAAGGCGCTGTCGATCAGTCGCGGGCAATTCGCGGCCGACGTCGGCGTCGACAAGTCGCTGATCAGCCGCTGGTGTTCGGGCAGCGTCACGCCGTCGGCGCATAATCTCGCGCGGCTGACCACGCGCATCGCCGAGCGCCACCCGGGATTCACCCTCCACGATTGGGATGCCGGGGTCGACGGGCTCGCCGCCAAGTTCGGCGTCGTCGCGGCACCGGCGGCTGCGTCGTGCGCGCGTGGCTTCGCCGACTGGGTGCCGCTGCCCATGCTCGCGGAGTCGGCGGCGGCGGTTCGGGCGCACGGTGCGAGCTACGAAGGCTTCTGGCGGACGACCCGCCCCTCGTCCGAGGCGCCGGGCCAATTCATCCACGATCACATCGTCCTGCGCTGCTCGGACGACGGGCGGATGAGCTTCCGGCTCGGGATTATGGACATCCGCTACGTCGGCTGGGCGATGCCGCTGCAGAATAAATTATTCGGCGTCGCGACCGACGTCACCACCGGCATCTTCGTCTTCAGCATCTTCAACGGCGTCGTCCGCCAGCGCGCCGAGGTCGTCGACGGGTTGATCATGACGTGCATGCGCGACGCGGGGGGCACCCCGATCGCAAGCAAGTGCCTGCTCGAGCGCGTCGGCGATCTGACCGGCGATGTCGCCGGCGACGACGCCCGGCTCGACGCCCTCGCGGCCGCCTATCCGCTGACCCCGGCAGCGGCGATTCCCGAGCAATTCCGCAACCATTTGTGGGACGATGTCGGGCCGACGGCGCTCGCGGCCGGTGGCGAAACGATTCTGATGATGTCGCTCGCGCGGTCGATGTCGCGCGGCGCGGCGTACGAGCATCGCGGCACATTTGCCGTCGACGACGCTCTATGATCGGGCTTTCCGAAGGGTAGCGGGGCGCCGCGCGACAACGACCGGACGCGGCTCCTCGGTGCGGATCGGCACCCCATATCGACCGCGCATGCGCCTTTCTGTCACCGAACGGTCATCTTACACTGCCAGATGGTAACCGAGCCGCTGCTGGTTCAGGAAATTTTTGAGGGTTTTCGAATGACCGCCCGATTCACGCGCGCCGCTCTTCTGCTGGCCAGCGCCGTCGTCAGCACCACCGCATTCGCCGCCGACATCACCGGCGCGGGCGGCACCTTCCCCGCCCCGCTGTATGCCAAATGGGGCTCGGCGTATAAGGCGGCCACCGGCAACGCGCTCAACTACCAGGCGATCGGTTCGGGCGGCGGGCAGACGCAGATCAAGGCGCGCACGGTCGATTTCGGCGCGTCGGACGATCCGATGAAGGCCGAGGACATCAGCTCGAACGGTCTCGTCCAGTTTCCCGCGGTGATCGGATCGGCGGTGCTGATCGTCAACTTGCCCGGCGTGACCAGCGGCCAGATCAAGCTGACCCCCGACGTTATCGGCGCGATCTACGAAGGCAAGATCACCAAGTGGAACGACCCGGCGATCGTCGCGCTCAACAAGGGTGTGACGCTCCGCCCAATGCCGATCACGCCGGTCTACCGCTCCGATTCGAGCGGCACGACCGCGATCTTCTCGAACTACATGACCAAGGCCGCCAAGGGCTGGTCGCTCGGCGCGGGCAAGACCCTCAGCTGGCCCGCGGGTTCGGGCGGCAAGGGCAATGACGGCGTCGCCGGTACGGTCAAGAACACCGTCGGCGGCATCGGCTATGTCGAATATAACTATGCCTTCGCCAACAAGCTGACCATGACCAAGCTCGCCAACGCCGCCGGCAAGTTCATCGACCCGACCCCGGAATCGTTCACCGCCGCCGCGAGCCAGGCCGACTGGGCGCACGCGCCGAACGGTGTCGCCAACATGCTCGCGCTGCCGGGTGCGAACACGTGGCCGATCGTCAGCGCGACGTACATCCTCGTCCCCGCCAAGCCGACCGACCCGGCGAAGACCAGCGCCGCACTGGCGTTCTTCGACTGGAGCTTCAAGAACGGCGCGAAGACCGCAATCGAACTTGGCTACGTTCCGCTGCCGCCGGTCGCGCTGCAGGAAGTTCGCGCCGCCTGGAAGGGCGTCGCCGGCGCGTCGCTACCCAAGTAAGTCCGTCCGGCTGATCGGGGTGCGGTCAAGGCCGCACCCCCTTGGAGTATCGATGCCCGACGCTGTGGCCACCATCCCGACGACCAGCCGCGACCCCGTCGTCGCGCGCATGCCGATGTCGCGCATTCCCGAGCGGCTGTTCTCGGTGACGGTGATCGGCAGCGGGATGATCGTCCTGCTGCTGCTCGGCGCGATCATCCTCATGCTCGCGACCGGCGCCTGGCCCGCGCTCAAGGCGTTCGGCCTCGCGTTCTTCTGGTCGCCGGTCTGGGACTCGGTCAACGAGAAGTTCGGCGCCGGGGTGATGATCTACGGCACCCTCATCAGCTCGATCCTCGCGCTGGTGATCGCCGTGCCGCTGTCGACCGGCGTCGCCTATTTCCTCACCGAGATCCTGCCGGTGCCGTTCCGCCGCGCGATCGGGGTCGTCATCCAGCTGCTCGCGGCGATCCCGTCGATCATCTACGGCATGTGGGGGTTCTTCGTCCTCGCGCCGTGGCTCGCGGCGCACTTCGTCCTCGACGTCGCCGACCTCGCCGCGCCGATCCCGGGGCTCAACAAGGTCCTCGATTACGGCGGCGGCAACAGCATCTTCACCGCTGGGCTCGTGCTCGCGATCATGATCCTGCCGCTGATCACCGCGATGTTCGTCGAGATCCTCGGCGCGACCCCGGTGGTGCTCAAGGAATCGGCGTACGGCCTCGGCTGCACCCGCTTCGAAGTCGTCCGCAGCGTCGCCGTTCCATACGGTCGTCGCGCGATGATCGGCGCGATCATGCTCGGCCTCGGCCGCGCGCTTGGCGAGACGATGGCGGTGACATTCGTCATCGGCAACGCGACGCGGCTGTCGCCCAACCTGTTCGCGCAAGGCTCGACGATCGCGAGCACGATCGCCAATGAATTCAACGAGGCGGGAGCCGGAACGATGAAGCTTGCCGCGCTGCTCGGCCTCGGCCTGACGCTGTTCATCATCTCGTTCATCGTGCTGGCGGCATCGCGCGCGCTCGTCGCCCCCCGGGCGGTGAGCTGATGAGCGCGAGGACATCTGCCCGCAAGGCGACCAACGTCGTCATCGCCGCGCTCGCCACCGGAGCGGCGTTGCTGTCGCTCGCGGTCCTTGCGTCGATCCTGTGGACGCTGATCGTGCGCGGCGCCCCGGCGCTCCGCTGGAGCGTGTTGACGACCTCAATGGCCCCGACCGGCGAAAACGGCGGACTCGCGAACGCGATCGTCGGAAGTCTGATCCAGGTCGGCATCGGCATGCTGATCGCGACGCCGATCGGCGTCCTCGCCGGCACCTATCTGTCCGAATACGCCAAGGGCTCGAAGCTCGGTGACGTGACGCGCTTCGTCAGCGACATCCTGCTGTCGGCCCCGTCGATCCTGATCGGCCTGTTCGTCTATGTCCTCCTCGTCGCGACGACGAAGACCTATTCGGGCTTCGCCGGCGGCGTCGCGCTCGCGGTCATCGCGATCCCAATCATCATCCGCACGACCGAGGACATGCTGTCGCTCGTCCCAGTTGCACTGCGCGAAGCCGCTGCAGCACTCGGCGCGCCGAAGTGGAAGGTCGTAACGCAGATCGCGTGGCGCGCGGCGGGTTCGGGGATGCTCACCGGCATCCTGCTCGCGCTCGCGCGGTCGGCGGGCGAGACCGCGCCGCTGCTGTTCACCTCGCTCGGCAACCTCAACTGGTCGACCTCGCTCGGCAAGCCGATGGCGAGCCTGCCGGTCGCGATCTACCAGTTCGCATCGAGCCCGTACGAAGACCTCGTCCAGCTCGCCTGGGCCGGGGCGCTGTTGATTACGCTCGGCGTGCTCGCGATCAACATCATCGCACAATTGACCGTCGGCCGTCGGCGCTAGGAGAATAACATGGCCGAGACGCCCGAAATGTCGAGCCTCGCCGGGGCAGTCGGCCGCCACGACACCCTTGCGGGGACCGCGCCGTTCATCAAGACGCGCAACCTCGACTTCTATTACGGCGACAATCACGCGCTGAAGTCGGTCAACCTCGACTTCCCCGAAAAGCGCGTCACCGCCTTGATCGGCCCGTCGGGGTGCGGGAAGTCGACGCTGCTCCGCGTCATCAACCGGATGTACAGCCTCTACCCCGGCCAGCGCGCGACCGGCGAAGTGCTGATGCAGGGCGAAAACCTGATCGACGCCAAGGTCGATCCGACCGACCTGCGCGCGCGGATCGGCATGGTCTTCCAGAAGCCGACGCCGTTCCCGATGACGATCTATGAAAATATCGCGTTCGGCGTCCGCCTCCATGAACGGCTCGGCAAGAGCGCGATGGACGAGCGGGTCGAGTGGAGCCTCAAGAAGGCGGCGATCTGGGACGAGGCGAAGGACCGCCTCCACACCTCGGCACTCGGGATGTCGGGCGGCCAGCAGCAGCGGCTGTGCATCGCCCGGACGATCGCGGTGAAGCCCGAGGTGCTCCTGTTCGACGAGCCGACCTCGGCGCTCGACCCGATCTCGACCGCCAAGGTCGAGGAGCTGATCGCCGAACTCCGCGCCGATTTCACCATCGTCATCGTCACCCATTCGATGCAGCAGGCGGCGCGCTGCTCGGACCAGACCGCGTTCATGTACATCGGCGAGGTCGTCGAGGTCGGCTCGACCGCCGACATCTTCACCAAGCCCCGCGAGCAGCGCACCCGCGAATATGTCACCGGGCGCTTCGGCTGACGCCGTATCGGCAATAGGTGATCGCGCGCATCGGCGATAAGATGCGCCGAACCCAGGGGGGATTGCGACCATGACCGAGCTCGTTTTCTACACGAACCCACGGTCGCGCGGACGGATGGTGCGCTGGATGCTCGAGGAGGTCGGCGCTCCGTACCGGACCGAGGTTCTCGACTATGCGACGTCGATGAAGTCCGATGCCTTTCGCGCGCTCAACCCGATGGCGAAGGTCCCCGTGATCACCCACGGCGCTGTCGTCGTCAGCGAAGTCGCGGCGATCTGCGCCTACCTCGCCGATGCCTTTCCCGACGCCAGCCTCGCCCCAGCGCCGAGCGATCGCGGCGCCTATTATCGCTGGCTGTTCTTCGCCGCCGGATGTGTCGAGCCGGCGATGACCAACGCTTCGCTCGGCTTCGTGCCACCGCCCGAACGGCGCGCGATGGTCGGCTATGCGAGCACCCTCGAAACGCTCGATGCGCTTGAAACCGCGGTCGCCGGACGCGAGTTCATCGCCGGCGACCGGTTTTCCGCCACCGACCTCTACGTCACCTCGCAGATCGGCTTCGGGCTCGCCTTCGGCATGATCACCGATCGGCCGGTGCTCGCCACCTACGCTGCGCGGCATCGCGACCGCCCCGCCGCAATCCGCGCGCGCGAGATCGACGACGCACTATTGCCCGAAGAGATGCGCGGCAAGATGTAGCCGTCGCCGGTTGGTGCTATGCGACTCGATGCAGCCCGCGACAGGAGCGCCCGATGACCCCGCCGAAAATTACCCAGGCGATGATCGACCTCTACGATCATTTCACCCATGAGGGCCTCGACCGCCGCGCACTGATGACGGGGCTGGCGCGGCTCGCGGGCGGGACCGCGGCGGCGGCGGCGATTCTGCCGCTGATCGAGGCCTCCCCGGCAGCCGCGTCGATCATCGCTGCCGACGACAAGCACGTCATCGCCAAGACGGTCGAATGGCCCGGCGGCACCGTCCATCGCCTGAGCGGCTATCTCGTCCGCCCGGCAGTCAGCAACAAGATCACGCTCGGCGCGGTGTTGGTGATCCACGAAAATCGCGGGCTGACCGAGCATATCCGCGACGTCGCGCGACGGCTCGCGATCGAGGGCTTCATCGTCCTCGCGCCCGATTTCCTCTCGCCCGACGGCGGCACGCCCGCCGACGAGGATAAGGCGCGCGCGATGATCGGCGCACTCGGCCGCGACGCGACGGTCGGCGACGGCGTCGCGACGCTCG
The DNA here is from genome assembly GCA_043745075.1 of Sphingomonadaceae bacterium. Classification (GTDB taxonomy): domain Bacteria; phylum Pseudomonadota; class Alphaproteobacteria; order Sphingomonadales; family Sphingomonadaceae; genus Polymorphobacter_B. Next base: position 2,455 of record JAYTTV010000260.1, on the reverse strand, counting down.
ACTATATGGCGAAAATCCGGGGCGCGAACGCGCGCGTCGGCACGGTCGGCTTCTGCTGGGGCGGCGGCATGGTCAACGCGGTCGCCTGCGCCGCCGGTGCGCGCCTGCGCGCTGGAGTTGCCTATTACGGGCCCCAGCCGCCGGTCGCGCTGGTCCCCGCGATCAAGGCACGGATGCTGCTGCATTACGGCGGGCTCGACCAGCGGATCGACGCGGGCATCCCGGCGTACGAGGCGGCGCTCAAGGCGGCGAACGTCAAGTACGAGGTCTTCGTCTATCCCGACGCCAACCACGCGTTCAACAACGACACCTCGGCCGAGCGTTACAACAAGGCGGCGGCCGATCTTGCGTGGAGCAGGACGGTGGCGATGTTGCACGAGTCGCTGGGGTAGGCGTCGACGGCCGGGAGGTTGCGGTTTAAATCGACTTTACGTGCAATTGCATTGATTATACGGTCGGCAGGTGAACGCGTCCCTGCCCCTTCCCGCCGCCGACCTGTGCAATGCGATGGTCGCGCGGCGCTTCGCGCGGAAGGTGACGCAGGTCTATGACGATGCGCTCGGCGAGCACGGGCTGACGATCGGACAGTTCGGCATCCTCGGCAACCTGCGCCGCGCGACCCCGATCGGCGTCGCCGCGCTCGCCGAGCGTCTGTCAAGCGATGCTTCGACTCTGTCGCGCCTGCTCAAGCCGCTCGCCGCCGCCGGACTCATCTCGATCGAGCGCGACGCCGACGATGGACGCGCCAAGGCGATCCGGCTGACCGACGCCGGGCGCGAGCGCGTCCTCGCGGCGAAGGATGCGTGGACCGCCGCGCAGGGCGAGATCGCCACGCGTCTGGGCAGCGAGCGTCTCGCCGCGCTGCGCTTCATTCTCAACGACGCTTATACTTTGCTCTGATGGAGACGCGCATGCGCCTTGCCTTTGCCCCGATAGCTGTAATTACATCATCTTCGGCGCTCGCCGCGCCCGGGCTGTCGACCGCACAGCTGGCCGCACCGGCACGCGCACCGCGAGCTTTCACCGACGCCGACCTCGCGCGGTGCAACCGGCATGTGAAGTCGTGACGGCTCCCGCACGCGCGCCGCTTCCTCGTGACGCGGTCGCGACGATGACCGGGCTCGACCTGATGCGCGGCATGATCGACGGGACGCTCCCCGGTGCGCCGATCGCCGGGCTGATGAACATGCGCGGGATCGCAGCCGACCCCGGCGTCATCGTCTTCGAGGGCATACCGGGGCCCGAACATTACAACCCGATCGGCAGCGTCCACGGCGGCTATGCGGCGACGTTGCTCGACAGCTGCATGGGCTGCGCGGTCCACACGATGCTCGGCGTCGGTATCGGCTACACCTCGATCGACATCAACATCACTTACGTCCGCGCGATTACCCACGCCACCGGGCCGGTCACCGCGCGCGGCGAGGTCATCAACGTCGGGCGGCGGGTCGGGACGGTGCGTGGGACCCTAACCGACGCCGCGGGCAAGGTCCTCGCGCACGGCACGTCATCGTGCCTGATCTTCGAGATCAAGCCATGACCGCCGCCCCAAAGGTCGCGATCGTCATCGGCGCGGGCGACGCGACCGGCGGCGCGATTGCCCGTCGGTTCGCGCGCGAGGGCTTCACCGCCGTCGTCGTCCGCCGCACCGCCGCCGCGCTCGAACCGTTGGTCGCCGCAATCGAGGCCGAGGGCGGTCGCGCGGTGGCCATCGCGACCGATGCGCGCGACGAGGACGCGATGGTCGCGCTGTTCGACCGTGTCGAGGCCGAGATCGGGCGGGTCGCGGTCGCTGTGTTCAACATCGGCGCGAACGTCCCCTCCCCGCTCCTGACCGAGACCGCGCGCAAGTATCGCAAGATCTGGGAGCTGACCGCGCTCGCCGGCTTCCTCACCGGGCGCGAGGCGGCGCGGGTGATGCTGCCGCGCGGCAAGGGCACGATCCTGTTCACCGGCGCGACCGCGAGCCTGCGCGGCGGCGCCGGGTTCGCCGCCTTCGCCGGAGGCAAGCACGCCCTGCGTGCGCTGGCTCAGAGCATGGCGCGCGAGTTCGGCCCGCAGGGGCTCCACGTCGGCCATGTCGTCGTCGACGGCGCGATCGACACCGCGTTCATCCGCGACACCTTCCCCGACCGCTACGCGGCGAAGGCGCACGACGGCATCCTCGACCCCGATCACATCGCCGACGCCTATTGGTTCCTCCACGCCCAGCCGCGTGACGCCTGGACCCACGAGATCGACCTGCGCCCGTGGACGGAGAAATTTTGATGCCCGCCAAGACCATCGAGTTCCTGTACGACTTCGGCTCGCCTGCGGCTTACATCGCGCATTGTCGGCTGAAGGGCATCGCTGCACGGACCGGGGCCAGCGTCGTCCATGTGCCGATCCTGCTCGGCGGGGTATTCAAGGCGACCGGCAACAGCGCGCCGATGATGGTCCCGGCGAAGGGCCGCTA
>JAYTTV010000259.1:0-13722 GCA_043745075.1 Sphingomonadaceae bacterium | reverse complement strand
CGATCTGGACCCTGATGCCGTCCCACTTCCACTCGGCGGCATAGTCGGCGAGGTCAAGCTTGAGGTCCTCCAGCGGGTGCGCGAGCATGAAGGGGCGGAACACCGGCACCGTCCCCGGGGTCGGCTGGCTGCCCCCGGTCCCCCAATCGAACAGTTCGGGGTAGGGCGGCTTGAGCCCATGCCAGACCTCCTCGACCGCATCGACATCGACTCCGAAGGCGAGCGCGAACGCAGTCTTAGCAAGCCGCGCCGAGACGCCGATCCGCATCGCGCCGGTCGCTAGCTTGAGCAGCGCATAGCGCCCGCTGCTGTCGAGCCGGTCCATCAATTCGCGCATCGCCGCCGGCGCGTCGGCGCGGCCAAGATGCTGCAATCGCTCGACGACCTCGTTGAGGCTCGGCGGCGGGGCGGACGGCGTCAGCGGGTCGGGCCACAGCAGCGACGCGGTCTCGGCCATGTCTCCGACGTAGTCGTAGCTCATCGCCAGCAGGACCGGGTCGATCCGCTCCTCGAGCAAGGTCCGGATCAGCTTGGGCTGGACCGCCTTCAGGTCGAGCCCGCCGGTCAGCGTGGCGAGCGCCCAGCCGCGATCGGGGTCGGGTGTCGCCACCAAATAGTCGGCGATCAGGCGCAGCTTGGCGTTGCGCGACCGCGTGTAGACGAGCCGGTCGAGAAGGGCGGCAAAGGCTTGCATCGGAGGCTTAACGTAGGGCGTGGCGCTGTGGCGGCAAGTTTGGCATGAAGCACAATGCGTATGCGTGAACTCGAGGCGCGGAGCGGGGTCGGACGCGAGACGATCCGTTTCTATATCCGCGAAGGCCTGCTCCCCGAACCCGCCCGCGCGGCGCGCAATTCGGCGTCGTATTCGGAAGCGCACGTCACACGGCTGGTCGCGATCAAGCGGCTGCAGGAGGAGCGCTTCCTGCCGCTCGCGGTGATCCGTGGGCTGCTCGACCGCGATGACGGTACCGACGCCGAACGCTGGCTCGAGCCCGACGCATTCCCGGGGCTCGACGCGGTGCTGCGGTCGCGGATCGACCATGATGCGCCGCGGATTTCGGTCGCCGCCGTCCTTGCCGCGTCGGGCGGGACCGCCGAAACGCTCGACGAGGCGGTGGCGAATGCGATCGTCACCGTCGATGCGGCTGGAACAATGACCGCGCGCGATGCCGCGATCCTGCGGACGCTCGGCGATCTGGATCGCATTGGCTTCAGCAAAGAACACGGCTTCACCCCCGGCATGATCCGGATGTACGCCGACTTCATCGACTATGTGACGACGCAGGAGATGCGCTTTTTCTTCGAGCATACCGCCGGGCAGGTCGACGAGCCCAAGGCCGCTGACATGGCCGAGCTCGGCATCGGCGCGGTCAACGACCTGCTCGCGCTGATGCGGACGCGGGCGCTGCTCGCCAAGCTTGAGCGACGGCGGACAGTGGCGAACGACCGCTAGAAGGCGGCGGCGAACGTCATCACCAGCCCCGATCCGGGGGCGGCGTTGCCCGCGACGCGGAAGCGATAGTCTGCCGACAGGCTGAGCCGGGCGGCGCGGACCACGAAGCCGGGTCCGAGGTCGAGTCGGTCGACGGTGGTGCCGTAGCCATGCTGGACGCTCGCCCAGCCGCCGAAGCCTGGGCCGAGTGCGATGCCGTAGCGGTGGACAGTGGCGCCGAGATGCGCCTGCGCCGCGGCATAGACGACCGGCCCGACAGCGCCGGCCTCGCCGTACGCCGAGGCGTCGATGGCCCCGGCGCTCCGGCTTAGTCCGCCGGCAATCCGTACTGCCCAGTCGCCGCGCGCCGACGGACCGATGGGCAGCAGGCGCTCGGCGGCGAGCGTGATCCCGGTGAATGGGTGCCATGCGATGCCGACCGCGGCGATCGCGCTGCGGCCGCCGTCGTCATGGGCGATCGTTCCGCGCAACGTCACCGCCAGCGGCTGCGCGGCGAGGGGGTCGGGGGCCCACGCCAGCGCCGCTCCGCTCTGGCCACCGCCGAGAACGGGCGCGACGGCGACGCCGGCATTTCCGCCCGCGCGAACGATGCTGTAGGCGCTCCCCGACCAGCGGTGGGTCAATGTATCGCGCTGTGCCCGCCATGTCGCGGAGCGAGGGTCGTCGCCTTCAGACAGCGCTGCGTCGAACAGCCTGGCAGCACCCCGCCGGTCACCGGCGCTGAGGCGGGCATAGGCCGAAGTTGCATAGTCGCTTGCGGCTGGCCCGTTACCGTGGGCGGTCGGCTGCGGCTGTTGCGAGGACTCTGACGGCATGTTCGCTGACATGAGGACAACGATGTCGGTGCCCGCGCGCTGACTGCTCGCTGCAGGCCGAACACTGGTATTCGTGGTGGGTAGTGAAGAGTGACGAGCAAGCGGATGTGCCATTTCCGACGAAGGCGTGCGCGCGATCGGCTTCGGCGATGGGGTCCATCGCGGAAGGGTCCACGTCCAATGGCGAGCCAATATTCTCGCGCCGTCGCTGGCAACCGCGGTCGCGCCTTCGCCGGCTGCCGCGACCGCGGCGTCGAAGCCGGTTCGCATCGCGGGGGCGCGGTAGGTCAGCCACAATAGCAGCAGCAGCGCACCTCCGCGCAGGGCTCGCGTTGGATGCCCCGTGGTGGTCCGCGTCACTTGGCGGGCACGGTGAACTTGTGCGTGGTCTTGTCCCAAGCCGCCGCCTCGCGCCCGGCGCGAATGCGCGCATAGCGCCGCAGCGCGCGGGTCGCGGCGACCGCGTTGATCGCGTTACCCACGATGGTTCGAGGGACCGCGCGCAACCCTTCTCGCCAGCCGTGGGTCGCCGCAGTGAACGAGGCGCGCAGGCCGAGCCGCCAGCCGAGCGTGACGCCGTTTGCCCACAGGAGGACGCCAAGGGGCGAGGGTGACATCACCAGCGGGTCGAACCGGACCGCCGCGGGGACAAGCGCGCTGGCCTCGGCGTCGACGAGGACCATTGCCGCCGCGATATAGCCGAGCATTGTCAGCAGCGGAGCAACGATCGACTTGCGGTCGCGCAGCAGCATGTAGCGATCGGCGAGCCCGCCCTGCCAGCCGACGCGGTCCCAGCCGCTCAATGCGATGCCGAGCAGCCAGCGGGTCTTTTGCCGGACGGCGGTCTCGAACGTTGCCGGAAAGTGCTCGCGCGTCGCGACGGGACGCCCGCCGGCGAAGCCCGGAATGCGGACGAGTGCACTGCGGTGTCCCAACGCCGCGACCTTCATGCCGAGTTCGTAATCCTCGGTCATGCAGGTTGGATCGAACGGGCTCGCGCCATCCCCTGCGATCATCGCGAGGACATCGCGATCGATCGCGCAGGCGACCCCCGCGCTCGGCACTGCCGCGCCGATGGCGCCGCGGACGATGATATCCTTGCCGTGCGATTCGGCGAACTCGTCGAGGTAATGGCCGCTGACCCAGCGCGAGCCGGGGTCTACCAGCGGAACGACGGGAAGTTGGACCATCGCGAGGCCGGGAATCAGATTGTCGAAGACCCTGAGTTCATGGCGGTCGACGACGTCCTCGGCATCGTGGAAGACGACCGCCTTGAACCGGATCGATGATTCGCGTTCGTGGGCGACCACTGCGCGCCACAGGTGGTTGAGGCAGTCGGCCTTGGTCGTCGGGCCCCGGCGGCTGCACATCACGGGCGAGATTCTGGGATCGACGACCGATGTGACCGCCGCCAGCGTCGCTGCGTCGTTCGGATAGACACCGACGAATACCCGGTAGCGCGGGTGATCGAGCCGCGTCGTCAGGCTGCGGAGCATCGGCGCGATCACCGCGGCTTCGTCCCACGCCGGCACGATGATCGCCATCCAGCCGCTTCCAGGGGGAAGGTCGGCGGCTGGCACCGGCCGCAGCCGCAACGCACGCCGGCGTAATCGAATCGCGAGATAGATAAGGTCGATCGCGCAATCGTCGAGCGTCGACGCGGCTATCCCGATGGCGGCGAGCACCAGCACCTCGCGCGTGGCGACGTGCAATGCGGCGGCGATGAGCACGATCCCCCCGGCCATGCGATCAGACGGGCGGGCCGCGGTGGCCCGCCGTGATATTATCCAGTATTCAATCCCCCAAGCTCGGCGATCTGCTTCGATCGACCCTTGCGCAACCGTAACGATATTCTCGATAGAGCGTCATGCCCAGCCCCCATCCCGAGCAGCAATATCTAACCCTAATGGGCCGGGTCTGGGCCGACGGTGACCTTCGCGTCGACCGGACGGGCGTCGGCACGCGGTCGCTGTTCGGCGAGACGATGCGCTTCGACCTGTCGGGCGACGCGGTCCCGTTGCTGACGACCAAGCGGGTGTTCTGGAAGACTGCGGCGCGCGAGATGTTGTGGTTCCTCAGCGGCGTGACCAACATCCGGCCGCTGGTCGAGCAGGGGGTGCACATCTGGACCGACTGGCCCCTTGCACGGCACAACCGCGAGACCGGGACGAAGTTGTCGCGCGATGACTTTGAGGCGCGGCTGCTCGATGACGACGCTTTTGCCGAACAATGGGGCGATCTCGGCCCGGTCTATGGCAAGCAATGGGTCGACTGGCCGACGTTCGAGGCGGTCGGCGACGGGCGCTTTGAACGCGGTCCCGGGATCAACCAGATCGCGGCGTTGGTTGACGGGCTGCGCCACGATCCGGCATCGCGGCGGCACATCTTCACCGGCTGGAATGTCGCTGAACTCGACCGAATGGCGCTGCCGCCATGCCATATGACGTACCAGTTTCACGTCGCGAATGGCCGGCTGTCGGGGATGCTGTGGCAGCGGTCGTGCGACCTCGGGCTCGGTTTCGCCTTCAACGCTTTTGCGGCGTCGCTGCTGATCCGGATGCTCGCGCAGCAGTGCGATCTTGAGCCCGGCGAGCTGGTGTGGTCGGGGGGCGACTGCCACCTCTATCTCAACCACGAGGCGCTGGTGACCGAGCAACTTAGCCGCGTGCCATCGGGCGCTCCCAAGCTCAAGCTGCTCCGCCGCCCGCCGACGATCTTCGACTATACGATCGACGATTTCGCGGTGTACGACTACGCCCCGCAGCCGCACATCGCGGCACCGGTTGCGGTCTGAGGGGGAGTTCGTGATGTTCCGCATTCTGTTCGTGGGCGTCGCGCTCGTCGCGACCGCGGCCGCCGCCAGCCCGGCCAACGACAAGCTCGCGTCGCTCGAAGCCCGCTGGCTCGACGGCGAAATGCGCTTCGCCCCCGAAAGCGCGACCGGGATCGGGGTTCACAAATACGATAACCTGATCGGCGATCGATCAGCCGCCGGACGCAGCGCCGCCGCCACCGCCGAGCGCGGCTGGCTCGCCGAACTCGATCACATCGACCCTAAAAAGCTGACCCGCGCCAATCAGGTCGATGCGGCGATGCTGCGCAATGCGCTGCGGTACAGCCTGTGGACCAACGCCACGCTGCAAAGCTGGGCGTGGGACCCGCAGATCTACAACGATGCCGCAGGCGGGTCGCTCTACAGCCTTGCCGCGCGCGATTTTGCGCCGTGGCCGGTGCGGCTCAAGGCGGCGACGTCGCGGATGAACCTGCTGCCGGGCATGCTTGCCGTCGAGCGCGAGACGCTCGTTCCAGCGCGCGTTCCGCTGATCCACGCGCAGACCGTTGCTAAGCAGAACGGCGGCATCCTCGACATCGTCGACGATATGCTCGTGCCCCACGAGGGCGAACTGTCGCCCGCCGACCGGGCCGCGTTCGACGAGGCGCGTACCCGGTTGAAGCGTGCCGTCGCACTCCACCAGCGCTGGCTCGACACCGTGCTGGTGCCCAATGCGAAGGGTGACTTCCGCCTTGGCGCGACGCTGTACGATGCCAAGCTCGCCTTCGCGCTCGATTCGCCGCTGACCCGCGCCGAGATCAAGGCGCGCGCGACCAAGGCGCTGGCGGAGGCGACCGACTTCGTCCGCGCGAAAGACCTGATCACGCTGCCCGACAGCCCGGTGCAGATCATCACGATGCCGAAGTTCCAGCAGGGAGTGGCGGTGGCATATTGCGATTCGCCCGGGCCGCTCGAAAAGAACCTCGGCACCTTCTTCGCGGTGTCGCCGATTCCCGACCAGTGGAGCGAGGCGCAGGCGACGTCGTTCCTCAGCGAATACAACGAGTATATGATCCGCGACCTCGCGGTGCACGAGGCGATGCCCGGCCATTATGTCCAGCTCGCACACCAGAACGCCTATCCGTCGACGCTGCGCGCGGTGCTTGGTTCGGGGTCGTTCGTCGAAGGCTGGGCGGTCTATGCCGAGGGGCAGATGGCCGACGACGGCTTCATGAACGCCGATCCGCTGTACAAGCTGACCGTCCTCAAGATGCGGCTTCGGTCGATCTCGAACGCGCTGCTCGACATCGGCATCCACACCGAAGGCATGACCGAGAAGGCCGCGATGTCGCTGATGATGGACCAGGCATTTCAGCAGGAGCGCGAGGCCGCGGGCAAATGGACCCGCGCCCGGCTCGGCTCGACCCAGCTGCCGAGCTATTTCGTCGGCTATAGCGAGCACACCGACCTGCGCGCCGCCGCCGAGAAGCGCCCTGGCTTCGCCGTCAAGAAGTACCACGACGCGGTGCTCAGCTATGGCTCGCCCCCGGCACGCTACGTCCGCGCCTTGATGTTCAACGAGCCGATCGCGCCGTGATCCTGACCCTGGTCGTCGCGCGCGCCGATAACGGCGTGATCGGGCGCGACGGCGGCATGCCGTGGCACCTCCCCGCCGATCTGCGCCATTTCAAGCGGCTGACGGTCGGCAAGCCGGTCGTGATGGGGCGGCGGACCTTCGACTCGATCGGCAAGCCGCTACCGGGGCGGCACAATATCGTCATGACCCGGTCGAAAGACTGGGCCGCCGAAAGCGTGACGGTGGTGCCTAATCTCGCCGAGGCGGTCGCGGCGGCGGGGCTCCAGCAGGGTGCGCGGCCCGAGGAAATCATGATTATCGGCGGCGCGACGATCTATACCGAGGCGCTGCCTTCGGCGCGGCGCATCTATCTGACCGAGATCCATGCCGCGCCCGAGGGCGACACCGTCCTGCCGCCATTCGATCCCGCGGTGTGGCACGAGACCGCGCGCGAGGCGCATCCCGCCGAGGGTGACGCCCCGGCATATAGCTTCGTCACGCTCGAGCATTTAGCGGTCATACGACCCGGTCGGATCGCTTGACCGGGCGTGCGTCGGCAATCGCACGAGGTTTTGGAGCGACCATGCCACGAATGACGATCTACCTCGGGGTCGGCGCGATTGCGACGTTCGCTGCGATGCCAGCAGCCGCTGCGGTGCAGACGCTGATCAGCACGGTCGGCGTCGCCGATGCGAGCGGCCGCGCGACGATCGCGCTCAATTTCCTAAACGACGGCGACGCGGTCCAGCATTTCGAGCCGCCGCCACGATTGGTGGCGGACCTTTCGGTCGGCGGCCGGCACACGGCGGTGACGCTCGAGCGAGCCGGGAGTGCCACCCCGCAGACGTTCGCAGCAGGCAGCTTCGTGCGCGCGAACTACACCGCCTCGCTCCCCAGCGGAGCCGATGGCGCAACGCTGTCGCTCGCCAGCGGAGCCGCTTTCGCGCTGTCTCTGCCGAAGGCCGGGAGAGAGTCGCAACTCGCCGCCGCCGAACCCGCAGCGCCGCTAATCCCCGCGCGCGACCCCTCCGCGCCTGTCGTCGTCCAGCAGAGCCTCAACTCGGCGCGCGCTGACACCGGCAACGCCTTTCTCGGCAATCTATCGGCGTATCTGCCCATCTATGCGGCCTATGGCCCCGGGACGAGCACCGACGCCAAGATCCAGATCAGCTTTAAATACCAGTTGTTTGGCACCGCCGGCGCGACGGGGGCCGGCCGGTCGTGGATCGACGGGTTCACCTTCGCCTATAGCCAGCGGCTCTACTGGGATCTCGGGGCGAAATCGGCGCCGTTCCGCAACGTCGACTACAACCCCGAGCTGATCTACATCGTCCCCGCCCCGGTTCGCCTCACCGGGATCGCCTTCGGCGCCCGCGGCGGCATCGCCCACGAGTCGAACGGCCGCGACGGCATCGCCTCGCGCAGCACCAACTACGCCTACGTCCAGCCGATGGCGACGCTGCCGATCGGCGACTACAAGCTGTCGGTCGGTCCGCGGCTGTGGACCTACGTCGGCGACCTCAGCGACAATCCCGACATCGCCCACTTCCGCGGCAACACCGGGCTGTTCGCCGAGATCGGGCAGGACAACGGGCTGCGCGTCTCGACCAATACCCGGCTCAATTTCGCGAGCGGCAAGGGCGCGGTCGAGGGCGAGGTGTCGTACCCGCTCAATCGCTGGATCAAGTCGCTCAACCTGTATGTCTTCGGCCAGGGCTTCAGCGGCTACGGCGAGAATCTGCTCGACTACAACCGCCACGCCAATCGACTGCGCATCGGCGTCGGCCTCGTCCGGTAGCGGTGGGTTCACGCCTGTTGCGCTTGGCTGCTTCGCCGAATGCGCCGCGTGCGGGGATGACGGGGTTAATCTGGCTCGCTACAGACACGCGATGGAGCGGATATTCAGCGGCGCGGTGCCTGACCATTTGCGCGGCGGAGTGGTCGCGCTCGGCAATTTCGACGGCTTCCATCTCGGCCACCAGGCGGTCGTCGGCGCGGCGCTCGCCCGCGCGCGGGCGGAGGGACGCCCGGCACTGGTCGCGACCTTCGACCCGCATCCGGCGCGGCTGTTCCGGCCCGATGCCGCGCCGTTCGGCCTGACGTCGACCGCGCAGAAGCTCGATCTGCTCGCCGCATTCGGGGTCGATGCGACGGTCGTCATGCCGTTCGATCACGCCTTCGCCGCGATGCCGGCCGAAGCCTTCGTCACCGACTGGCTTCGCGACCGGATCGGCGCGCATGCCGTTGTCAGCGGCGCTGACTTCACCTTCGGCTTCAAGCGATCGGGCGACGTCGGCTCGCTCGCGCGGCTTGGCGCGGAGCACGGGATCGCGGCCGAAGTCGTCCCCGCCGTCACCGACGCCGAGGGGGTCATCTCGTCGACCCGCGTCCGTGACCGGCTGCGCGCCGCCGACCCCCAGGGGGCGGCAGCGCTGTTGACGCGTCCGTTCACGATCGTCGGCGTGGTCCACCACGGCGCCAAGGTCGGACGGACTTTGGGCTTCCCGACTGCCAACGTCTCGCTCGGCGACTATCAGCGCCCCGCTTACGGGGTCTACGCCGTGCGCGCCCTGCTCGACGATGGCAGCGTGATCGACGGCGTCGCCAACCTCGGCATCCGCCCGATGATCGAGCCGCCGCTCGAACTGCTCGAGGTCAATCTGTTCGACTGGTCGGGCGACCTGTACGAACGCACGATCGGCGTCGAGCTCCACGCTTTCCTGCGTCCCGAATGGAAGCTCGACAGCTTCGACGCGCTGATCCGGCAGATCGCGGCGGACAGTATGGCTGCGCGCGGAAAGCTGGCTTTGGTGCGGCCAGACTGAATAAGCGCTAGCCGCACGTCGCCGACGCCGGTGTCCGTCGCGATAGCGAGCCCTCCCAACCCTCCCCACTCTACGTCCGCATCGCCTCTCGTTGGGGCAGGATCTGCCAATGGGTCGCCCCGCCTTGCACCAGCAATTGCGCCGAGGGGCGTCGGCGGTTAGACGGTCCGTCCAATGTCCGACTCCCCCGTTAGAGATTATCGCGACACGGTCTTCCTGCCGCGGACCGACTTCCCGATGAAGGCCGGCCTCAGTGCCGCCGAGCCCTCGTGGCTCGCACGCTGGGCGGCGGAGGACGTGTACGGCCAGCTTCGCGAGCAACGCGCGGGGCGGACGCGCTTCATCCTCCACGACGGCCCGCCCTACGCCAACGGCGACATCCACATGGGCCATGCGATGAACAAGGTCCTCAAGGACCTGATCGTCCGCAGCCAGTCGATGCTCGGCAAGGACGCACCGTATATCCCCGGCTGGGACTGCCACGGCCTGCCGATCGAGTGGAAGGTCGAGGAAGCGTATCGGGCGAAGAAGCTCGACAAGGACGCCGTCCCGGTCGCCGAGTTCCGCGCCGAATGCCGGACATACGCCAGCGGCTGGGTGGCGACGCAGCGCGGCCAGTTCGAGCGGCTCGGGGTTATGGGCGACTGGGCCGACGCGTATCTGACGATGAACTATGCGAGCGAGGCGACGATTGTGGCCGAACTGCTCAAGTTCGCCGCCAGCGGGCAGCTTTACCGCGGGGCCAAGCCGGTGATGTGGTCGCCGGTCGAAAAGACCGCGCTCGCCGAGGCCGAGGTCGAATACGCCGATATCGTCAGCACGCAGATCGATGTCGCGTTCGAGATCGTCGACAGCCCGGTGCATGAACTCGTCGGCGCTTATGCGGTGATCTGGACGACGACGCCGTGGACGATCCCGGTCAACCAGGCGATCGCCTACGGGCCGACGCTCGAATATTCGCTGGTAACCGGTAAGGACGGCCGTCGTTATCTGGTGGCGACGCGCCTTCTCGATGAGTTCTGGGCGCGATCCGGCCTGATGCCGTCGGGGCTCGGCGCGCTGCTTGGAACCGATGCGCCGGTCATCGTCGCCACCGTCGATGGGCCGAGTCTCGCGGGCGCCGTTGCCCGCCACCCGATGCACGCGCTCGGCGGCTTCTTCGCCCGCCCGCGCCCATTCCTCGCCGGTGATTTCGTCACCGCTGACGCGGGGACCGGCCTGGTTCACATGGCCCCCGACCACGGCGAGGACGACTTCGACCTGTGCAAGGCGAACGGCATCGACCCGGTGTTCGCGGTCGAGGGAGACGGTCGCTACCGCGCCGACTGGGGCTGGCTTGGCGCGCAGGGCTCGGTCATCAACGCCAAGTTCAATGCCCCCGACGGGCCGATCTGCACCGACCTCCGCTCGGTGAACGCACTGGTCGCGGCGAGCGCGGACTACTCGCACAGCTACCCGCATAGCTGGCGGAGCCATGCCAAGCTGATCTTCCGCGCCACCCCGCAATGGTTCATCCCGATGGACGAGCCGCGTCCTTCTCCCCCTCCCCTTGAGGGAGAGGGTCAGGCGCGCTTGCGCCAAGGTGAGGGTGCGAGGGGCGAGGGAAGCAACGCCGCCACCCTCCGCGAAGTCGCCCTCGATGCGATCGAGCGGACCCGCTGGGTGCCCGAGCGGGCGAAGAACCGCATCACCGCGATGGTCGCCGGACGCCCCGACTGGGTGATCAGCCGCCAGCGGGCATGGGGTGTGCCGATCACCCTGTTCGTCGACCGGCGCACCGGCGAGTACCTCCGTGACGACGCGGTCAACGCGCGCATTGTCGCCGCGGTCGAGGCGAGCGGAGCCGACGCGTGGTGGGCGACCGACCCGGCGGTCTTCCTCGGCCCCGACCGCGACCCGGCCCATTACGAGCGGATCGACGACATCCTCGACGTCTGGTTCGACAGCGGCTCGACCCACGCCTTCGTCATCGAAGCGCGCTACGGCGAGGGCGTCCGCGCCGACCTCTACGTCGAGGGGTCCGACCAGCATCGCGGCTGGTTCCAGTCGTCGCTGCTCGAAAGCGCCGGAACCCGGGGGCGGGCACCGTATGCCGCCGTCCTGACCCACGGCTTCGCGCTCGATTCGAACGGCAAGAAGATGTCGAAGTCGCTCGGCAACACCGTCGACCCGCTCAAGATCGTCGACGCGCAGGGGGCCGACATCCTCCGCCTGTGGGTCGCCTCGACCGCCTACTTCGACGACGTCAAAATCGGCAAGGAGGTCCTGTCGGGCCAGACCGACGTCTATCGCAAGCTGCGCAACACCTTCCGCTACCTGCTCGGCGCATTGGACGGCTGGGACGAGGCCGAGCGGCTGCCGGCGGCCGACATGCCCGAACTCGAACGCTGGGTCCTCCACCGCGTCGCCGAGCTCGACGCCGAGCTGCGCGTCCATGTCGCCAACTTCGACTTCAACCCGCTGATGACCGCGCTCAACGCCTTCGCCAACCAGGACCTGTCGGCGTTCTACTTCGACGTCCGCAAGGACAGCCTGTACTGCGACGCCCCCGCCAGCCTCAAGCGTCGCGCCTGCCGGACCGTCCTCGACACGCTGTTCCACGCGCTCGTCCGCTGGCTCGCGCCGGTGCTGGCGTTCACCGCCGAGGAGGTGTGGCGGACGCGCTTTCCGGACGCAGGGTCGGTGCACCTCGAGGAGTGGAGCGACTATTCGATGTGGCGCGACGACCTGCTCGGCGCGAAGTGGGACGAGCTGCGGGCGCTGCGGAGCCTGGCGACGCTGGCGATCGAGCCCGAGCGCAAGGCAAAGACCTTAGGGTCCAGCCTCGAGGCCGAGCTTGCCGTTCGCGCCTCGCCCGACGAAGCCGCGCTGATCGCCTCCATCGACTTCCCCGAACTGTGCATCGTCGCGGGCGTGGCCGTCGAGGTCGATCCTGGGTTGACCGTCGGAGCCGCGGTGACGACGTCGCGGACCGAGCTGCCCAAGTGCGACCGCTGCCGCCGCTTCCTCCCCGACGTCGTCCCCGACACCGGCCTGTGCGGCCGCTGCACCGAGGTGGTTGGATGAAGCGGCTCGGCTATGCGATCGCGGCGCTGGTGTTCATCATCGACCAGCTCGCCAAATATTGGGTGACCGCGGTCCTCGACCTGCGCGACCGGGGCGTCGTCCCGCTGATCCGCGGCTTCGACCTGACGTGGGTCGAGAACACCGGCGTGTCGATGGGGCTGTTCCGCGCCGATGGCGATCTTGGGCGCTGGCTCCTCGTCGGGGTAACGCTGGCGATCGCCGCCGGGGTCGCGGTGTGGATCGCCCGCGAGGCCAGCCGCCCCGACACGATCGCGCTCGGGCTGGTGCTCGGCGGGGCGCTGGGGAACATCGTCGACCGGGTCCGCTACGGCTATGTCGTCGACTTCTTCCACGCCTATTGGCACGACCATCATTTTTACGTCTTCAATGTCGCCGATGCGGCTATAACCGTCGGCGTCATCCTGCTGCTGGTGCGCGCCGCGCTCGTGCCGCAGCCGGCGAAACCGGTTTAGGAGTATCATCTGTGAAGTCTTGGCCGATCATCGCCGTCACGCTGGCCGTCGCCCTCGCCGGGTGCGCGCACCACAAGAACCGGCTGTCGAACCGCAATGCGCCTGACGAGTTCGCGATCAGTCGCGCCGCGCCTCTGATCGTGCCGCCCGACTTCAGCCTCGCCCCGCCGAAGCCGGGTGCGCCGCGCGCGCTCGCCGACGATGCCCAGGTCAACGCCGCCGAGGCGCTGTTCGGTCCGGGCGTCAAGATCACCCCCAAGTCGCCCGCCGAGATCAACCTGCTCGAGAAGGCCGGGGCGGCGAAGGTCGACCCCAGCGTCCGCTCGAACGCAGGTGATCCGAAGACCTCGACGGTCAACAAGGGCGCGTTCCTGCGCGAGCTGATGGCGGCCCCGGTCGGGACCGCCAACGCCAAGGTCGCCGAGGTCAAGGTCACCGGCTGACCCCTGCCGACGGCTATTTGAATAGGCCGCCGAGGATACCGCGGAGCAACTGCCCGCCAAGCTTGCCCGCTACCTGACGGCTCAGCGACGTCGCCGCCGACCGCGCCGCCGACTCGAGCATTTTCTCCCCTAGCGATTTCGGCTGGGGCCGCGCCGCGACCCGCGCCTGCACGGCATTGGCCCGGGCGAGGTCGGCATCGGCCTTGGCCTGCGCCTTGGCGGCGATCGCGGCAGCCTTCTCCTGTGCGGTCTGGGCTGCCATCGCATCCGCCGCTGCCTGGGCCGCCGCCGACTTGGC
>JAYTTV010000258.1:0-13728 GCA_043745075.1 Sphingomonadaceae bacterium | reverse complement strand
TCCGCGTCAATTCGACCAAGCGCCCTTTCGTGCGACCCCCGCGACGGGGTCAGTACGATCCCGCGCCGAACAGCACGCGAGGCACCGTCAGGAACAGGATGGCGAAGTTCAGGCGGATCGACTGGGAACGGACATAAGCGAGATCGAGGACCACTCGGCGGCGGTACGATGCCTCGCCGCGGCCGGTCACCTGCCACAAGCCGGTGACACCGGGCTTAACCGAGTAATAGGACGCGATGTAGCGACCGTAGCGGCAGACTTCGGCGTCGACGATCGGGCGGGGGCCGACCAGGCTCATCTCGCCGCGCAGGATGTTGATCAATTGCGGCAGTTCGTCGATGCTCGAGCGGCGGAGGAAGCGGCCCAGTGCCGTGACACGCGGATCGTGGCGCAGCTTCTGACCGTCGGCCCATTCCGCCCGGGCGGCGGGATCGGCGGCGAGGTGCGCTGCGAGACGCGCGTCGGAGTCGACGACCATCGTCCTGAACTTGAGGCAAGCGAAGCGCGTGCCGCCGCGACCAAGGCGGGTATGGCCAAACAAAGCGGGACCCCCGTCGCTCAACATGACCAGCAACGCAATGACCAGAAGCAGCGGCGCAAGCACGATAAGAGCAATTACGCTGACGAAGATGTCGGCCAGACGCGTGATTTTTGCTTGAGTCGAGACGCTGGCAACAGCGGGAAACGACGCTGGAAACTTGACGACTTCACCGGAACGAAGACTAACCTGCATCATCATCGTCACTTTGTTCGCCCCGCATACTCCGGTAAGAAGTTATTAACATGCTGCGGTGCAACGTAAAGAGTTAAAAACTGGTTAATATTCAGTGGGCGCGACACGGTACGGCCCGCCTCGACTGCGTCGAAGCAAGCTCTTGTTATGGCTAAGAAGTAATCGTTACGGAAAGAGAATGACAAATTGCCGCACCGGCGCCGCGAGCGAGAGGGCTCTAAGCGGTAGCGAAGGCCGACGGCGAGAGCGCCATTTGATGGCCAGCTCAGATGCTCGCGAAGATGATCGCCCAGAGCAGAACTGTCGCGCTGATGATCGTCAGGATACGCAGCCATGGCGGCCAACGTCGGATCATCGGCGAGGGAAAATCGAATGACGGACGCTCGTCATTCGTGCGCTTTCGAGGCTCGCGCTCACTCTTATTGTCGGGACCGTTATGCGGCACCATCGACGAACGTCCCCGAGGCCTATGCTCCTCTCCAATGAGCATATTCGACCGTAATCCTTAACGCATACTTTAGATAGCCTCGGCGGTAGAGCTTCGGCTGATCAGGTCTGGAATTGCGGCGGACCCCTGCGATCGTGACGCCCGACGCGAACTAAGCGGCGCAAGCGAGCGACGATCTGCGCCTCGAGACAGTCGGGCCGTCCAGCGAGTCGCCACAGGATAATCCCGCTCGCGCCATAGACCACAGCACCGAGAACCACCGTCCCTGCCAGCGCTGCCCCAAGCAGGGCCGGCGACCGGATCGCCGCCAGTTCCGGCGCGACCAGCGCCAACGCCAGCGCCATCGCGCCGCCGCTGGCGAACGGACGGGCAACGCCCTTGAGTTGGCGCGACACCGTGACCCCGCTGATCCGCCGGACGAGGACCATCGTCACGATCGTCAGCACGACGCTCGTGCCGATCCGCACGGCGATAACTCCGGCGATGCCGAGGAACATCGCCGCCAGCGCGATCGCCGGGATCTTGATCGCCGCCTCGATGACCTTCTGCCGGAACAGCGTATCGGTCCGCCCTTCGGCCATCGCGAGACCTGCGAACGGCGCGACCGCGAGCATCGGCACCGAGGCCAGCGCCAGCCAGCGCAGCAGCGGAATCGCCGCCATCCACTTCCCGCCGAGCAACAGCCGCACGACGGGGTCAGCAAGCAGGCTGAGCCCGAGGCACAAGGGCAGCCCGAGGAGGACGATCGTGCTCGACGCCTTGAGATACGCCTGGCGCAGCCGCGCGGCGTCGTCGCGAATCAGTGTGAACGCCGCCATCAAAGGTCGGCCGATCGGCACGACGAGGGCGGTATCCGGGATCGCCGCGACGTCGCTTGCAAGCGCATAGCGGCCGAGGCTGGCGGGCGTGGTGAAATGGCCGAGCAGCAGCCGGTCGCACTGCCAGCTGATCGCGCTGAGCACCTGTGCCGCGCTGCTCCAGCCGAGGAACGAACGGAACGCCGGCCAGTGGGCGAGCGACAGGCGCGGGCGGTACGGCGCGAAGCCGAACGATGCCGCTGCTGTCACCGTCGGGGTTGCGACGGTCCCGGCGATGATCGCCCAATAACTATGCGTCGTGAACGCGATCGTCGCCGCCGCGACCAACGCCGCGGTCTTGCCGGCGATCTCGATGACGAAGTCGCGCCGGAAGTTGATCTGCCGCGCGAAGATCGCCATCCGTGGACTGATCACGCCGCGCATTGCCGGAGCCAGCGCAAGGACGCAGATCAGCGGCGCGAGGCGATGGTCGCCGTAGATCAGCGCGAACGGCCACGCGCACAGCGCCATCGTCAGCGCGAGGACGCCGCCGCGAATGACGCCAAGGGTAAAGGCGGTGTCGAAATGGCCGTGTTCAAGGACTTCGATCCGCACCAGCGCCTGCAGGATCGGCAGTTCGAACACCGCTTCGACGATCAGGAGCAGCGTCATCGCGATCGCGACGAGACCGAATGCCGCGGGGTCGAGCAGCCGGGCGAGGATCGCCAGCGTCGCGAGATCGACCCCGCGCGTGGCGAAGCGCGAGCTGATCAGCCATGCGGCGCCGCTGCCGGTGCGGGCCGAAATCGGCGGCTCAGCCGGTATGTTTTCCCCTATCACGCATAACAGCCTAGACGCTTGCCCGAAGCCGGGGAAGCCGATCCGCCGCGCGCTAACCAACTGGCGCGGTGGACAGGCTGGTCCCGATCGGCTTTGTCAGGGCGAGTATGCGCGGCACGGGGGCGGAGTGAGGCACACGGCGGCAGGTGGCAGGCGGGTCGGGGCGATAGCCATCCTCCTGTGCTGCCCGATCGCCGCCATCCCGTCCGAGTTCGTCAGCGTCGATCACGACAATATCGTCCTTGCCCGCGAGCGGCCCGAACTCGACGCGCTCGGCATCCCCGCTGGCGGCTTCAGGGTCTATCCGTCGCTGACGATCGGCACGGTCTACGACACCAATGTCTTCGATCGCGCGACTGGGATCGGGGACTACTTCCTCGAAATCGGTCCAAGGATCACGATCCAGTCGGGCTGGAGCCAGCATTTCTTGCGCCTGACCGGCGACGCCGCGATCGAACGCTTCGCCCGCATCCACAGCGAAAACAACGAACGATACGGCGTCGACGCGCTCGGACGCATCGATGTCACACATGATACGGTCGTCGAACTCGATGCGCTGTTCGCCCGCCGTGCCGAGACCCGCGGGTCGTCGGGGGACGTGATCGCCGGCAGCCGCCCGATCATCTTCTACGACGCCGGGGGTCATATTTCACTGACCACTACGTTAGGTGCGGTCACCGCGAAGGGCCGCCTCGACCTCGACGACTATCGTTACAACGATGCGCAGGTCGGTAACCAATATTTTTCGCAGCGGTATCGCGACCACCGCGCTACAACTGCCTTGGTCGAACTCAGCTTCCCGCTGACGCCGGCAATTAGTGCAGTAACGTCGGCGAGCTACAACGATTCATCGTATACAAATACTTTACCGGGTACGACTCCACTCGATTCGAATGGCTTCGCAACGCTTGCCGGGGTCCGTTTCGGTGTCTCGAGCGTTACAACAGGACAGATCACCGCGGGCTATCTTCGACAATCTTACCGTGCGGCCGTATTTCCAACGATCGAGGGATTGAACTATGACGCCCGGATCGTGTGGAATCCGACGACTTTGCTGGCGGTTACGGCGACGGCCAATCGTTCGATCGAGCCGAGCCCGATCGCCAATGTCGCCGGGATCGTCGCGGACGGGGCTGGGGTGAAGGCGGATTTCGAAGTGTTGCGCAATCTATTGGTCAATGTTCGCGCCGACTATCTTCGCGAAGCCTATCGCGGATCGGATCGCCGCGACCGGCGGACATCGGCGGGCGCCGGCATCCGCTACATGATCAACCGGACGCTCCAGCTCGGATTGCAGTACGACTATCGCAATCAGGCGAGCCGGGGTGACGGGGCGCGGCCGTATCGCGGCAACGACGTCCTGCTTCAATTGACGGTGCGGCGCTGATGACCGCGCTCGAGCCGTATCGCGAGCGCGCGCCGACCGACAGGCGCGAGGGTGGTGGTGCGGTTGCCGTTGCCGACCGGCGCCGGTCCGATCGGCCGAGTGCCGACCGGCTCGACTTCCGCTATTTCGTCGCCGCACTTAGACGTCGTTTCAGGCTGTTGCTCGGCATCATTGTCGTCGTCGTCGCCGCGGCGACGCTGTTCGTTACGCATCAGCCGTACATCTATTCGGCAACCGCCGAGATCGTGCTGAACACCCGCGACGAGCAGATCGCTCCGACGTCGACCCAGGCCGGAAGCGAACTGCCGAACGCCGACCGCGCCGACACCGAAGTCGAAGTCCTGAAATCGCGCGTACTCGCCGAGAGCGTCGCGACGGCGCTCCGACTCGACACCGACCCGGCGTTCAATCCGACGACGAAACCGGTTCCCGGGATGGCCGCGCGGCTGAAGGCAGCGATCGGCCTCGCCAGCCCCGTGAACCGCATCCGGTCACCTGCCGAGATTCAGCGGGCGATCGTCGACACACTGCAGGCCAGCCTCAAGGTGACGCGCTCGGACCAGACCTTCGCGCTCGACATCACCTATAATGCGGGGTCGGCAGTCGATGCGGCGCGGATCGCGAACGAATATGCCCGGCAATATATCGCCGGTCAGCTCCGCAGGAAGACCGACCAGAACCGTTCGGCGATCACCTTCCTGTCGTCGCGGCTCGATAGTCTGCAGCGCCAGGCGCAGAGCGATGCCGAGCGCGTCCAGGCCTATCGCATTGCGCATAACCTGCTCAGCACGTCAGGCTCGTCGCTGACCGAACAGGAAATATCGTCGTACAACCTCGCGGTCACCACGGCGCGCGCGCAGGCGGTCGAAGATCGCGCGCGGCTCAATACCGCCCGGGCCCAGCTTCGCGGTGGCTCGAACGGCGGTGATGCGGGCGAAGCGCTCGAATCGACCGTCGTCGGCGGATTGCGCGCGCGTGAGGCCGAAGTCAGCGGCCGCCTCGCGACGCTGACCGCGCGCTATGGTGCGCAATATCCCGATGTCGCCAAGACCCGCAGCGAACTCGCCGACGTCCAGGAGCAGATTCGCGCCGAGATCGCGCGGATTATCTCCAACCTCGAGGCGCGGGTCAGCGTCTCGGAGCAGCGGCTCGCATCGTTGACCGGCAGCCTGGCCACCGCGCGCGGCGGCCTAGCCGACACCAACCGCTCGCTCGCCGGGCTCAACGACCTCGACCGCCGCGCGAAGGCATCGCAGGCGGTCTACGAAAGCTACCTCAATCGCTACAAGGAGTCGGTCGCGCAGGACGGCACCGAGCACGCCGACGCCCGCCTGTTGTCGAGCGCCGAGGAGCCGCTGCTGCCGAGCAGCCCGAAGGTCGTCCTTAGCCTGATCGTCGCGGTCGTACTTGGCGCGGGGCTCGGCATCGCCGTCGCGATCCTGGTCGAACTCCAGTTCACCGGTCTGACGACGTCGGAAGACGTCGAACGCCGCCTCGGGCTGGCCTATCTCGGCGGCATCCCGTTGCCAGAGGGCATCATGCCCCGGTCGGCGTCGCCGATCGACATGGTCGTCGACGATCCGAAATCGGGCTTTTCCGAGATCTTCCGCAGCCTGCGCGAGACGCTACGCCAAGCCGCCGGCGAGGTCCCCCATGTCATTGCGATCACGTCGTCACTGCCGGGAGAGAGCATCGCGCTGACCGCGGCGTGCTTCGCGCGCAGCCTCGCACTGTCGGGCGAGACGACGATCCTAGTCGACTGCGACGTTCGCGAGCAGGGTGTCGCGACCGCCTTCGGCCTGTCGAGCCGCCGGACCGACATCCTCGACATTCTCGGCGGCAAAGCCTCGCTCGACGATGCGATCGTGTTCGACGAGCCGACCGGACTCGGCCTGCTGCTTGCCGATGCCGCGAGCGACCGCGGCGACCAGCTCGTCTTCGGCACGCAGGTCGAGGACCTGTTCACCCAGCTTCGCATCCGGTTCGACTATGTCGTTATCGCCACCGCGCCGCTGCTGCCGGTCGCCGAGACGCGCTCGATCGTCGCGCTCGCCGACGCGACGCTGCTACTGGTGCGCTGGCGGTCGACCGCCGATCATGCGGTGCGGGCGGCGATGCGGCTGCTGTCGATCAAGGCGCTCAAGACGACCGGGGTCGTGCTCACCGGCATCGACATGCGGCGGCAGGCGAAATACGGCGCGATCGACCAGAGCGCGTATTTCCAGCGCTACAGGAAATATTACCGATGACCGTGTGGGCGCATCGTGGGACTTAACCTGTTGCCGGCCAAACCACGCGTCGCGATCGTGCATTACTGGCTTGTCGGGATGCGCGGCGGCGAGCGCGTGATCGAGCGGCTGATCAAGCTGTTTCCCGACGCCGACATCTTCACCCACGTCTATGTCCCCGGCAAGATTTCGGAGATCATTCGTGGACGCCCGGTCAAGACGACCTTCATCAACCGCCTGCCGGGCGCGGCGAAGCATTATCAGAAGTACCTGCCGCTGATGCCGCTCGCGCTCGAGCAGCTCGATCTGCGCGGCTACGACCTCGTCATCAGCAGCGAGTCGGGGCCGGCGAAAGGGGTCATCGCGCCGCCCGACGCGGTCCACCTGTGTTACTGCCACTCACCGATGCGGTATCTGTGGGACCATTATCACGACTATCTATCGACGACGTCGGGACTGTCGAAGCTGGCGATCCCGTGGCTGTTCCACGGCGTCCGCAACTGGGACGTGATCTCGGCGGCGCGGGTCGACACCTTCGTCGCCAACTCGACCTTCATCCAGAAACGGATCAGTCGCGTCTGGCACCGCGAGTCGAGCGTCGTCCACCCGCCCGTCGAGGTCGACCTGTTTCGCCCGCGCGACGATGTCGAGCCGCGCTATCTGTGGGTCGGCCAGATGACGCCGTACAAGCGCGCCGACATCGCGCTCGATGCGTTCAACGAGCTCGGGCTGCCGCTGCTGATGGTCGGCGACGGCAATATCCAGAGGGAGCTGCGCCGCCGGGCGAAGCCCAACATCACCATCGTCGATCGGCTCGACTTCACCGCGCTCCGTGCCGCCTATGCCCAGTGCCGCGCGCTCGTGTTCACCGCCGAGGAGGACTTCGGCATCGTTCCCGTAGAAGCGATGGCATCGGGCCGCCCGGTCCTCGCCTACGGCCGCGGCGGCATCCGCGACAGCGTCGTCGAGGGCCGGTCGGGATTGTTCTTCGCCGAGCAGACCGTCGCGAGCCTGATCGAGGGTGTGCACGCGATGGAGAAGTTCCTGCCGCACTTCGACCCCGCCGCCGCGGTCGCCGACGCCGCGCGCTTCGCTCCCGAACACTTCGACGCGGGGATCCGCGCCGCGCTCGCGGGATAACCGGCGATGGTACCGACGATTTTCGGCGTGATCCTGATCGTCGTCGGAATCGTCTTGATGCTTCGCGGTAGTGTCGTCGCGATGTTCGTCGTCGTCGTCTTCTCGTCGCTGTTCGGCGGCTCGGCGGCGTTCATCCTGCCTGCGCTCGGCGGATCGTCGGTGCCCCCGGTCAATGTCGCCTTGCTGTTCCTGATCATGCGGATCGGCGTGCCGGGGAGCGGCCAGGGCGATCTCGCCGGTGCCGCCTTGCGCGAAAACCTGCCGCTCGCGATTTTCGTGCTGTACGGCTTCGTCATGGCCTTCGTCGGGCCGCGACTGTTCGCCGGAGTGATCGACGTCGCGCCGATGCGGCAAGGCAACGGGCCGTTGTTCGCCACGCTCGCGCTCGCGCCGACGTCGCAGAACATCACCACCGCGGTCTATATGGTCGGGACTTTGCTGTGCGCGGTCGGGGCGTATGTCGCGTGCCGCGATTCGCGCGGCCTGCGCGCTTTGGTTGATGCCGGCGTCGTCACGGCATGGGCGCACGTCATCTTCGGCGTCATGTCGATCGCCGGCAAGGGCGGCGTCATAACGGCGATCCTGACCTTCTTCCGCAACGCGCATTACGCCCAGCTCGACGAGGAAGTCGGCGGCTTCCTGCGAATCAGCGGCATCCAGCCCGAACCGTCGTCGTTCGCGATTTTCGGACTGGTATGGTTCGTCTTCATGTTCGAATGCTGGTCGCTCAAGGTCAGTCCGCGCCGGACCGGCCCGATCGCGCTGGCGCTGCTCCTCGTGCTGATCGCCTCGACCTCGTCGAGCGCTTATGTCGGGCTCGCCGGCTATGGCGTGGTGCGGCTCGTGCTCGCACTGGGCCGCGGCGGCACACGCAAATGGGTCGGCGCGACGCTCGTCGGCCTCGCCGCAATCGTCGGAGTCGCGCTTCTCGCCTCGTTAAACCCGGCCCTGGTCGACAGCTTCGCGCGCATCTTCGACGCCGTCGTCGCCAAGAAGCAGGGATCGTCGTCGGGGCTCCAGCGCGCCTTCTGGGCGCGCCAGGGCTGGACAGTGTTCCTTGCCTCCGATGGGCTCGGTATCGGTCCCGGCAGCTTCCGGTCGTCGAGCATCGTCACCGCGATCCTCGGCTCAACCGGCGTCGTCGGCACGGTCGCGTTCGCGGTGTATCTGTGGCGGCTCATGCGCCCGCGCGGACCCGACGACACGCCCGCCGACGACGAGCGAGCGCGCATCGGCACCGCCGCCAAATGGGCTGCTGTCTCGTTCCTGTTCGTCGCCGCGCTCGTCACCGCCGCCCCCGATCCGACCGCGTTGTTCGCGATTTTCGCCGGGGCCGCGCTCGCGTCGCGCGCTGCGTCGGCTTCACCGACGCGGCCCAACCGCACGGTCGGTATTCGCGGCGCCGCGCAGTTCGAAATCGCAGGCGAAAGACGCCAGCGATGACCCGGCGGCTCAACGTCTTCGTCCACCTCGCGCGCGACAAGGACGTCGATAAGTGGCGCGCGGCGCGGGCGGCGGGGTCGCTCGTCGGGGTGAACGACGACACGCCGTACGGTTATGGCCGTGCCGAGACGATGGGCTGCAGCGTCACCTTCTCGCGCTCGGGGCGGGAGAATCGGATGACGCAGTTCGTCCGCCTGGCGCTGCGCGTCATCCTCGGCTTCGACCTGGTCCATGCGTGGCGGCATCGCGCGGCGATGGCACAGGCCGACGTCGTCTGGACGCACACCGAATCGCAATTCCTCGGCGTCGCCTGGGTGCTGCCGCCGGGGCCGAAACTGATCGGGCAAGCGGTCTGGCTCTACGACCGATGGGCGCGGCTCGACCCGCTCCGGCGCGCGCTGTTCCGGCGGCTGATCCGGCGGGTCGATGTTCTGACGACGCTATCGGAAGACAATCTCGCGATCGCCCGCAGCCTGTTCCCAGGGCAGCGCGCCGAGATGATCCCCTTCGGCATTCCGGCCGAGCAGATGGTCGAACCGGTCGTCCGCGAAGCCCAGCCGATGCGTGTCCTCGCGCTCGGCAACGACCGGCATCGCGATTGGGCGACGCTGATCGCGGCGGCGCGGGGTTCCGATGATATGAAGGTCGAGCTGTTCTCCGGCACAATCGATCGGAGCCTGGCGCGCGACGTCCCGAACGTCGTCATCGGCAAGCTCAAGACCAACGCCGACCTCGCGGCGGCGATGGCGCGGGCGACGGTGATGTGTGTGCCCTTGTCGCCCAATCACCACGCCAGCGGGATCACCGTTATCGAGGAAGCCGTCCTCGCCGGGCTGCCAGTGGTCGCGAGCGATGTCGGGGGCCTGCGCGGCTATTTCGGCGACGACGCGGTGCGCTACGTCGCCGTCGGCGATGCGCCGGGATTGCGCGCGGCATTGCGCGAGATCGCTGCCGATCCGGCGGCCGCGACGGCGATGGCGCGGCGAGCGCAGGCGCATCTCGCCGCAGCCGGGCTCGACGCCGAGGGCTATATCCGCCGCCACGTCGAACTGAGCCGCGCATTGGTGGCCGCGCGATGATCCGCACTCTCGTCGCAGCGCTGCTCCTATCCGCCTGCAACGCCCAGGCGACGATGACGCCGCTGGCGATGTGTGCGTTGCGCCCGGTGTTCATGGAAGACTTCAAGACGCTGGCGATCGCGTCGCATACGTTGGCCGACGGCGCGCGCTGGACCGCGCATACGCCGTGGAACGGCGACTTCGGCGACGCCGCCTTCGCCGATCCGGGCGTCGGCGGACCGTTCGGACGCGACGCCGAGGGTCTGACGATCACCGCGCGCCGCGACGCCGCCGGGCACTGGACATCGGGGCTGATCGCGGCGGGCGACGCGACCGGCGCCGGCCCGGGGGTCCGCTACGGCTATTTCGAGGCGCGGATGAAACTGCCGCCGGGACCGGGAACGTGGCCGGCGTTCTGGCTCGGCACCCACACCCTTCCCGGCGACACGATACCGTCGGTCGAGCTCGACGCGATCGAATATTACGGCCACGACACCGGCGGCTTCCAGAGCGGCTGGCACGTCTGGCCCGGCCAGCACGCCCCGGGCGGTCTTCACTGGAACAAGGTCCCGGCCGACAGCCTGACGACCGCGTTCCACAACTACGGCATCCGCGTCGCCCCCGACAAGACGACCTTCTACCTCGACCGCACGCCGGTGTGGGAGATCGCGACCCCTCCCGAGCACAAGCGGCTTCTATATCCGCTGGTCAATCTCGCGCTCGGGTCGGGTTACCCGATCACCGAGACGCCGAACCCGTCGGTGCTGCGGGTGGCGTACGTCCATGTCTATGAGCTCGTCCCCGGCCCGTGCCGGTGAGGATCGCGACGTATAACGTCAACGGCATCAACGGGCGGCTGGCGAACCTCATCGACTGGCTCGATCGCGCCAAACCCGACGCGGTCGCGCTTCAGGAACTCAAGGCCCCTGACGAGCGCTTCCCCGCCGCCGCGCTCGAAGCGGCAGGTTACGGCGCGGTATGGCACGGCCAGAAAAGCTGGAACGGCGTTGCCATCCTCGCCCGCGGCGGTACGCCCGTTCTCACCCGGCGCGGCTTCCCCGGCGACCCTGATCCCACCCAAAGCCGCTATATCGAGGCGGCGGTCGACGAAGTTCTGATCGGCGGCCTTTACCTCCCCAATGGCAATCCGTGCCCGGGGCCGAAGTTCGACTACAAGCTCAGCTGGTTCGAGGCCTTCGCGGCACATGCCGCGAGCCTCCTCGCCAGCGGCCTCCCGGTCGTCCTCGCGGGCGACTATAATGTCGTCCCGACCGACTTCGACATCTACCGCCCCGGCGCGCTCAAGGGTAACGCGCTGGTCCAGCCCGAGGCGCGCGCCGCTTATGCCGCGCTCGTCGCGCAGGGCTGGACCGACGCGCTGCGAGCGCTCCACCCCGACGAGCCGATGTTCACCTTCTGGGACTATTTCCGCAACGCCTTCCCCCACGATGCCGGGATGCGCCTCGACCATCTGCTGCTCAGCCCCGCGGTCGCGGCCCGGCTGACCACCGCCGGGGTCGACCGCGATGCGCGGGCTGGAGACAAGTCGAGCGACCACGCCCCCGCGTGGATCGAACTTAAGCCGTGACCACGGGCGCGGCGCGACGCTAGTAAGACGGTTATGTGGCAACTCCATCAATTCGCGCTCTGCCCGTTCTCCCGCAAGGTCCGCTTTCAGTGCGCCGAGAAGGGCGTCGCGGTCGAACTCATCGCCGAACTGCCGTGGGAGCGGCGCGACGGTTTCATGGAACTGAACCCAACCGGCCAGACGCCGGTGCTGCGCGACGGCGCGCTGGTCCTCGCCGACTCAGGGGCCATCGGCGAGTATCTCGAGGAGACCGTCGACCGCTCGCCGCTGCTCGGCTCGGGAGCCGCCGAGCGCGCCGAGACCCGCCGGATGGTCGCGTGGTTCGAGGGCAAGTTCTACGCCGAGGTCGTCGTCCCCCTCCTCGGCGAGCGGATGTTCAAGCGCGTCTTCGAACGCACCGCCCCCGACGCCAAGGTCATCCGCGCGGCCGCTCGCGCCGCAGAAGCCCACCTCGACTATCTCGACTTCGTCCTCGACCACCGCCGCTGGCTGTCGGGCCCGGCGTTCGGCCTCGCCGATATCGCCGCCGCCGCGCAGGTCTCGGTCGCCGACTATCTCGGCGGGATCGACTGGGACGGCCACGACGCGGCGCGGCAATGGTATTCGGCGATCAAGTCGCGCCCGACGTTCCGCCCGCTGCTCGGCGAGCGGATGGAGGGCCTGCCGCCGCCGGGTCATTATGACAAGCTGGATTGGTGACCTTGTGATCCTCCCCGGAACGGGGAGGGGGACCATCGCGCTTGCGATGGTGGAGGGGCGGTCGAACGGGCTCGATCTGTGAGCTTGCTCGACCGCCCCTCCACCATGCAATCGCATGGTCCCCCTCCCCCGAAGGCGGGGGAGGATTTTGCTTCCCGCATTACCGCCGCCGCCATCACCCACGGCTTCGCCGCGCTGGGTATCGCCCCCGCCACCGCCGCCGCCCTCGCGGGAGCCCGCCTGCGCGACTGGCTCGCCGACGGGCGCCACGGCGACATGATCTGGATGGCTGAAACCGTCGACCGCCGCGTGACCCCCGCCGCTCTCTGGCCCGAAGTCCGCTCGGTGATCATGCTCGGCACGAGCTATGCCCCCGCGCTCGACCCGCTGCGGCTGGCGGGCGACCCCGGCCACGCGGCGATCTCGGTCTATGCGATGGGCGGCGACTATCACGACAGCGTCAAGCGGCGGCTAAAGGCGCTCGGGGGCTGGCTCGCCAAGGCTGCCCCTGCCCCGCTCAAGGTCTTCGTCGACACCGCGCCGGTGATGGAGAAACCCCTCGCCGAAGCCGCCGGGCTCGGCTGGCAGGGCAAGCACACCAACCTCGTCTCGCGCGACCACGGCTCGTGGCTGTTCCTCGGCGCGATCTACACGACGCTGGACCTGACCCCCTCGCACCCAGGTCGCGACCGTTGCGGCAGTTGCGACGCGTGCCAGCGCGCGTGCCCGACAGACGCCTTTCCCCAACCTTATCAGTTGGATGCGCGGCGGTGCATCTCGTACCTGACGATCGAGCACAAGGGCCCTATCCCGATCGAATTCCGCGCCGCCATCGGCAACCGCATCTACGGCTGCGACGACTGCCTGAGCGTCTGCCCGTGGAACAAGTTCGCGGTCGCGGCGCACGACATCGCCTTCGCCCCGCGCGCCGAACTCGTCCGCCCGGCCGTCGCCGACCTGCTTGCGCTCGACGATGCCGGCTTCCGCAGTGTCTTCGCCGGATCGCCGGTCAAGCGGATCGGCCGCGACCGCTTCGTCCGTAACGTCTGCATCGCGGCGGGGAATAGCGGCGACGCGGCGTTGCTCGGCCCGCTCGCCACGCTGCTCGACGACCCCACTGCTGTCGTTCGCGGCGCGGCGATCTGGGCGTGGCGGCGGCTCGGCGGCGCTGTCGAGCCGGTGCGGATCGCGGCCGAAAGCGACCCGGATGTGCGAACCGAATGGGTTAATGTGCTGCTAAGTTCAGATTGAGTTCACACAAACGACAGTGCTTTTCGACTTCGCTGCTTCCCAATCGCACGGCTGCGCGGATCGCAGCGGCGGACCCTCACGATGAGAAACCACGATCGACGCTGCCCGGTGGCGAC
>JAYTTV010000257.1:0-3516 GCA_043745075.1 Sphingomonadaceae bacterium | reverse complement strand
AGGTCGGCAGGGTAATCAGGTGGTGGAAGATGCCCGCACGCTTCGCGGCATCGGCCTGGAAGGTGCGGATGCGCTCATCGGCCTCGATCGCGAGGTCGGTCGCATCGTAATCGACACTCATCAGTCGCGCCCGGTCGTATGCGGACACGTCCTCGGCGGCGGCAACCCGTGCGTCATAAACCTGCTGGCGGAAGTTGAGCGTCCAGTTGAACGACGGCGAGTTGTTGTAGACGAGCTTGGCGTTCGGAATGACCGCGCGGATGCGGTCGACCATCCCGGCGATCTGCTCGATGTGCGGCTTCTCTGTTTCGATCCACAACAGGTCGGCGCCGTTCTGGAGCGAGGTGATCGAGTCGAGGACGCAGCGGTCCTCCCCCGATCCGGCACGGAACTGGAACAGGTTCGATGGCAGCCGCTTGGGGCGCATCAACTTGCCGTCGCGGTTGATGATGACGTCGCCGTTCTTCGCGGTCGATGCGTCGATCTCCTCGCAGTCGAGGAAGCTGTTATACTGGTCACCGAGGTCGCCCGGCTCCTTCGACACCGCGATCTGCTTGGTCAGCCCGGCCCCGAGCGAGTCGGTGCGGGTGACGATGATGCCGTCCTCGAGGCCGAGCTCGAGGAAGGCGTAGCGGCAGGCGCGGACCTTAGCGAGGAAGTCCTCGTGCGGAACGGTGACCTTGCCGTCCTGATGGCCGCACTGCTTCTCGTCGGAAACCTGGTTTTCGATCTGGAGCGCGCACGCACCGGCCTCGATCATCTTCTTGGCGAGCAAATACGTCGCTTCGGCATTGCCGAAGCCCGCGTCGATGTCGGCGATCACCGGGACGACATGCGTCTGGTAATTCTCGACCGCGGCGAGAAGCTGCTTTTCCTTGAGCACGTCGCCGGCGGCGCGCGCTGTATCGATGTCGCGGAACATCATGCCGAGTTCACGCGCATCGGCCTGGCGCAGGAAGGTGTAGAGTTCCTCGATCAGCGCCGGGACGCTGGTCTTCTCGTGCATCGACTGGTCGGGGAGCGGGCCGAACTCCGAGCGCAGCGCGGCGACCATCCAGCCCGACAGGTACAGATACCGCCGCTCGGTCGAACCGAAATGCTTCTTGATCGAGATCATCTTCTGCTGGCCGATGAAGCCGTGCCAGCAGCCGAGCGACTGGGTGTAGTTCGCCGGGTCGGCATCGTACGCCGCCATGTCGCGGCGCATGATCGTCGCCGTGTAGCGGGCAATGTCGAGACCGGTCTTGAAGCGATTCTGCAGCCGCATCCGGGCGACAGACTCGGCGTTGATGCCGTCCCAGCTGCCCTTCTGGGCACCGATGAGGTGGCTCACCTGAGCGATATGTTTTTGATACGACATCGGTGCTGCCCCTGCGGCTGACTGGTCCGGGGCGGGTACGGCGATGCTGCAGATGCGAAAACCCCTCTCGAAGTTGTGCTGTCACACTTTACAGACTTCGGTTGTGCTGATGTAAGGATTGCACATTCGGAGGGATGACCGTGTCGAACGACCGCCCCGTGTACATGGGTCCGCGCCTTCGCCGGTTGCGCCGCGACCTTGGCCTGACGCAGGCGAACATGGCGACCGACCTCGACATTTCGCCGTCGTACGTCGCGTTGATCGAACGCAACCAGCGGCCGCTGACCGCCGACATGCTGCTGCGGCTGGCGCGGACCTACCGGCTCGACATGGCGACCCTCGCCAGCGACAACGGGTCGGACACGATCGCGCGGCTGCAGACGGTGCTCAAGGACCCGATGTTCGCTGACGTCGATATGCCGGCGATCGAAACCGCCGATGTCGTCAACGGCTTCCCCGGCATCACCGAGGCGTTTCTTCGCCTATATACCGCCTATCGCGAGGAGCATCTCGCGCTTGCCGATAAGGGTGCAGAGGGGCCCGGCGGAGACGCGGCGCCCGCCGATCCGGTCGCGGAGGCACGGCGCTTCCTCGCGGCACGGCGCAACAATTTTCCGGCGATCGACGATGCCGCCGAGTTGATCGCTGGTGCCGTCGCCGACGCGGGCGGCCTCGTCGCGTACCTGCGCGACCGCCACAAATTGCGCGTGCGGCGGCTGCCGTCGGACGTCATGGGCGGGGCGATGCGGCGGTTCGACCGGCACCGCGACGAGGTGTTGCTCGACGACACGCTCGACAACGCCAGCCAGACTTTCCAGCTCGCGCTCCAGCTCGCCTATCTCGACCTCCGCAGCGTGATGGACGCGCCGATGGCGGGGAGCCGCTTCACAACCGCGAACGGAGAACGGCTGACGCAGAAGGCGCTTGCAAGCTATGCGGCGGCGGCGATCCTGATGCCGTACACCGCGTTTGCCCGCGCCGCCGAGCGTCGCAGCTACGATGTCGAGGCGTTGGCCCGCCAATTCGGCGCGAGCTTCGAACAGGTCGCGCACCGGCTGACGACGCTGCAAAAGCCCGGCGACAATTACGTCCCGTTCTTCTTCATCCGCGTCGATCCGGCCGGCAACGTGTCGAAGCGACTCGACGGCGCGGGCTTCCCCTTCGCCCGCCACGGCGGCGGCTGCCCCTTATGGTCGGTCCATCAGGTCTTCCGCCGCCCACGTGAAATCGTCACGCAATGGATCGAGCTGCCGGAGGGCCAGCGCTTTTTCTCGATCGCGCGCACCGTCACCGCGGGTGGCGGCGCGTTCGGCGCGATTCGGGTCGAGCGTGCGATCGCGCTCGGATGCAGCGCCGAGCACGCCGCGCGGCTGGTCTACACCCGCGATCCGCTTAGCCCCGGACCCGACACCGCGACGCCGATCGGGGTCACGTGCCACCTGTGCCACCGGACGCATTGCACCGCGCGGTCGGCCCCGCCGATCGGGCGGACCGTCCTCCCCGACGATTTTCGCCGGGCCAGCGCGCCGTTCGGATTTTCGGATATCTGAAATCGTGGAGCGGACCGGGATATGGCGGGGCGCGTTGAACCGCGACCTCCGCCATCCTCTCCCCAGTAGTCCGTGATCCCGATTGTCAGCCCTGTGGCGCTCCGCTAGGCGAACGTCAACGCTAAACTTTCACCTGAAGGGTTTCCCCATGACGCAGCCTTCGATGGCCGGCATCCGCATCACCGGTGCGATGAGGCCCGGCTTTGAATCGGTCCTGACCGACGATGCGCTGACCTTCGTCGCGAATCTCCACCGCCAGTACGAGCCGACTCGGCAAGCGCTGCTCGGCGCCCGAGTCGCGCGGCAGCGGTGGTGGGATGCGGGCAATGCGATCGACTTCCCTCCCGAGACGTCGAGCGTCCGCGCAGGCACATGGAAGGTCGCGGGATCGCCGCCCGACCTCCAGGACCGGCGCGTCGAGATCACCGGCCCGGTCGACCGCAAGATGGTGATCAACGCGCTCAATTCGGGCGCGAAGTGCTTCATGGCCGACTTCGAGGACGCGTCGTCGCCGGTTTGGGAGACGATGGTCGAGGGCCAGATCAACCTGCGCGACGCCGTCGCCGGCACGATCACGCTCGAAGACAAGGGCAAGAGCTACAAGCT
>JAYTTV010000256.1:0-14049 GCA_043745075.1 Sphingomonadaceae bacterium | reverse complement strand
TGGCGGCGGAACGCAGCAAGGTGCCCGAGGTCACGCTGGTGTTCTGGCTGTGCAAGATCATCGCGACGACGCTCGGCGAGACCGGTGGCGATTCGCTGTCGATGTCGGCGAACCTCGGCTATCTCGCTTCGACCGGCGTCTTCGCGGCGATCTTTGCGGTCGCGGTCGCGGCGCAGATTCGCGCCACGCGGTTTCATCCGTGGCTCTACTGGGCGACGATCATCGCGACGACGACGGTCGGGACGACCCTCGCCGACTTCGCCGACCGCTCGCTCGGGATCGGCTACGCGGGCGGATCGAGCCTGCTGCTCGCGCTGCTGCTCGCATCTCTGTTCATCTGGTATCGGACGACCGGGACGATCGCGGTGGCCAGCGTCGCGACGCCGCGCGCCGAGCTGTTCTACTGGGTGACGATCATGTTCTCGCAAACGCTCGGCACCGCGCTCGGCGACTGGACCGCCGACACCGCCGGGTTCGGCTATACCGGCGCGGCGCTGATCTTCGGCGGTCTGCTCGCGCTGATCGCCGTGGCGTACTTCTGGACCAGCATCTCGCGCACCGCATTGTTCTGGGCGGCGTTCGTCCTGACCCGGCCACTCGGCGCAGTCGTCGGCGACTTCCTCGACAAGCCGATCGCCAAGGGCGGACTCAACCTCGACCGCTACGCCGCAAGCGGGCTGCTGCTCGTCACGCTCGTCATCCTCATCGCCGCAGTCCGCCAGCGCCCCGCGACGCGGAGCCACTGACGCGGCGCGGGGTTACTTGCCCCGCGCCTTGCGATGCTCGTCGAGGTCGAGGACGGTCGATACCGCGCCGTCGGGGAGCAGGCCGAGCCGCCGGGCGACTTCGGTGTACGCCTCGACTTCGCCGCCGAGATCGAGGCGGAAGCGGTCCTTGTCCATCTTGTCGTTGGTCTTCATGTCCCACAGGCGGCAGCCGTCGGGGCTGATCTCGTCGGCGAGGATGATGCGGCTGAATTCGTTGTCGAACAGGCGGCCGAATTCGAGCTTGAAATCGACCAGCCGGATGCCGACGCCGGCGAACAGTCCCGCCATGAAGTCGTTGATGCGGATCGCCATGTCGGCGATGTCGTGCATCTCGTCCTGGCTCGCCCAGCCGAACGCCGAGATATGCTCGTCGGTGATCAGCGGATCGCCGAGCGCGTCGTCCTTGTAATAATATTCGATGATCGTCCGCGGCAGCGCTGTGCCTTCCTCGAGCCCGAAGCGCTTGGCGAGGCTGCCGGCGACGACGTTGCGGACGACGACCTCGATCGGCACGATCTCGACCTGGCGGACGAGCTGCTCGCGCATATTGAGGCGTCGGATGAAGTGCGTCGGGATGCCGATCGTCGCGAGCATCGTGAACAGATGCTCGGAAATGCGGTTGTTGAGGACGCCCTTGCCGCTGATCGTGCCCTTTTTCTGGGCGTTGAACGCGGTCGCATCGTCCTTGAAATACTGGATGAGCGTACCGGGCTCGGGACCCTCATACAGGATCTTGGCCTTGCCTTCGTAGATCTGGCGGCGGCGGGACATGGGCGTCGTCCTCCTCGGTCGTCTTCCGGACACGCGCGCCGCTGCCCGCATCCGTGGAAAGAAAGCGCCCCGGCGCGGGCGGGTACGCGCGCGGCCGGGGCTGAATATTGGATATAGCGCGGCGGGGGGCGGCTGACAATGAGGCCGCAACACTGGGCTGCGCCGATCGCGAGTTGAACGCGCCGCCCCGCGCCTCTATCTGTAGCGCTGGATAACGAAGGACGTACGCCCCGCCATGACGACATTCGACGAGCGCGAAGCGGGCTTCGAGGCCAAGTTCACCCACGACGCCGACGTCGAGTTCCGCATCGTCGCACGCGCGAACAAGCTGCTCGGACTATGGGCGGCAGGCAAGCTCGGGATGACGCCCGAGGCGAGCGACGATTACGTCCGCGCCGTCGTCCACGCCGAATTCGAGAAGGCGGGGCACGAAGGCGTGGTCGACAAGATCATGGCCGACCTCGCCGTCCGCGATCTCGGCATCACCGCCGACGATGTCCGCGCCGCCATGGCCGCGACGCAGGCCGAGGCGCGCCACCAGATCATGGACGTCGCGTAGTGGGCATGGCCGCCGCCGACATCGAGGCCGCGATCGTCGCCGCGCTTCCCGACGCGCAGGTCACGATCACCGATCTTGCGGGCGACGGCGACCATTATAGCGCGCGCGTCGTCTCGGGCGCGTTCGCGGGCCTCCCGCGCGTCCGCCAGCACCAGCTCGTCTACAATGCCCTCGGCGGACGGATGGGGGGCGAACTCCACGCGCTCCAGTTGACCACCGCGCTTCCCGTTCAGGAGACCACGCCATGACCGATATCCATGCCAAGATCGGTGCGCTCGTCGGCGGCACCGACGTCGTGCTGTTCATGAAGGGGACGCCGTTGTTCCCGCAGTGCGGTTTTTCGTCGACCGCCATCCAGATTCTCGAACGCCTCGGCGTCGACTACGAGACCGTCGACGTCCTAGCCGACCCCGAGGTCCGGTCGGGCATCAAGGCGTATAGCGACTGGCCGACGGTGCCGCAGCTTTACGTCAAGGGCGAGTTTGTCGGCGGCTCCGACATCATGATGGAGATGTTCCAGTCGGGCGAACTCGAGACGATGGTGACCGAAAAGGGCGTCGCGCGCGCCTCCTGAGCGCGCCGATGACGATGTGTGAAGTCCGCTGGCACCCCGGCGGCGGCGTATGAGCTATAGCCTGTCGATTGCCGCGCTATGGCGCGACACCTTCAAGGCGGCGCGCGCCGGCATGCCGCTCTACCTTCCCGTAGCAGCGGCATTCGTCCTGCTGCCCGGTGTGGCGATTGAGCTGTTCGGGCCGACGCTGCCCAAGACTCCCGCCGAGCTCACCCCGAACCTCGTCTTCATCGCGCTCGTCGTGCCATCGCTGATCGCCGTCGTCGCGCAGGGGACGATCATGCGGCTGGCGATCGACAAGGCGAGCGGGATCGACCGGTCGGTCGGCGAAGCGCTGCTCGTGTCGCTGCGGTTGTGGCCGGTGCTCGTCGTCGCGCTGCTGCTCGCGGCGGTGCCGATCGGCGCGGGACTGCTGCTGTTCATCGTGCCGGGACTGTACATGGCGGGGCGGCTGGCGCTGGCGATGCCGCTCGTCCTCGACGGTGTCGCCGCCCCGATCGCCGCGGTCCGGCGGAGCTGGGAAATGACCGACGGCAACGGCTGGCGGATCATCGCCTTCACCATCATGTGGGCGGCGTGGTTCCTCGCGCTGTCGGCGATCGCGACGTTGATCGGCGGCGGGGTGGTGACGGCGTTTAACAGCCTCGGTGCCGGTGCGGCAGGGGCGGTCTTTTCGAGCGTCATCGGCGGAGTCGTTGGCGCGCTATTCACGGTGTTCAACGCGGTGGGGATGGCGCTGGTCTACCTGCGGCTGCATAAGAGTTGATGGTCGGGGGCGGCCGGGGGGCCGACGATGCAACGACTCGATCTCGGACTCTTCTGGCGCGACCTGCTGGCCATCGTCCGCCGCCACTTCGCAGTTTTCGCGACGCTTGGGGCAGCGTTCATTTTCCTCCCGAGCGTCGTCATCGGCTTCGCGTTCCCGGACGCGGCGACACCCCACATGCCCGACCCCTCGCATCCGCAACAGCTGTCGCTGCTGTTCTGGGTCATGGCAGCCGGCCTCGGGCTCGTGACGCTGCTCGGGTACTTCTCGATCGGAGCGATCACCGCCGATCCGAACGAGGGCGGCGGCCGTTCGATCGGCGCGACGATCGCCGGCGTCGTGCCCAAGATCGGCAAGATGCTGGTCGTTATCCTCTGGCTCTGTCTTGCCGAGCTTGCGGTCATCATCGTGGTCGCGATCGTGGCGGTCATCATTGGGATCGTCGCCGGGGTCAGCGGAGCGAAGCTGTCGCCCGGGACGTCTGCCCCGATGTTGATCGGGTTCGGAGTCTTCGTGCTCGCCCTGCCCCCCATCTTCTGGGTGATGACGCGGCTGGCCCCGCTTCTGGGCGTTCTGCTCCGCGAGCCGATCTCGGCCTATGCCTCGATCAAGCGCGCGTGGCAGCTATCGCGCGGCTCGGCGTGGCGGATCTTCATTCTGTTGCTGGCCACGATGATCGTCTCGCTGGCGGTGCAGCTTGTCCTGCTCGCGATCGCGCGGGCGATCGGCACCGCTCCCGCATTCCCGTTCATCGTGATCCGCAGCGCCTTCAACACATGGTTGGCGGTCTATCTCGCAGCGGGCTACGGCGTCCTGTACCGGCAGCTCGCCGAACGCGATTAGTCGCAGCGCGATCAGTCCCAGCGCGCCAGCGGCGGCAGGCTCATCAGGATCGCTTCGACGTTGCCCCCGGTCTTCAGCCCGAAGGTCGTGCCGCGATCGTAGACGAGGTTGAATTCGGCATACAGGCCGCGGTAGCGGAGCTGGGCGATGCGTTCGGCCTCGGTGAACGGGTCGTGCATGTGCCGCCGGACGATCTCTGGAAAGACGCCGAGCAGGGTCCGCCCGACGTCCTGCGTGAACGCGAAGTTCGCGGCGAAATCGCCTTCGAGATGGTCGTAGAAGATTCCGCCGACGCCGCGGTGGCGGTTGCGGTGGGGGACGTAGAAATACTCGTCGCACCAGCGGTCGAAGCGCTCGTAATAGTCGCTGCCGTGGCGGTCGCACGCCGCCTCGAACGCCGCCTTAAAGTCGGCGGTATCGGCGGCGACCGGGAGCGCGGGGTTGAGGTCGGCGCCACCGCCGAACCAGCGCTTGGTCGTGACGAGGAAGCGCGTGTTCATGTGGACCGCGGGGACGTGCGGGTTCGCCATGTGCGCAACGAGGCTGATGCCGGTGGCGAAGAAGCGCGGGTCGGCCCCGGCGCCGTTTATCGACTTGGCGAATTCGGGGGCGAACTCGCCGAACACCGTCGAGGTGTTGACCCCGACCTTTTCGAACACCCGGCCCTTCATCACCGACATCACCCCGCCGCCGCCGGGCGCCCCGGTCGCGTCGGGGCGGTCCCATGCGGTCCGCTCGAAGCGTCCGGCGGGGGAGTCGCCGCCGCCCTCGTCCTCGAGGGTTTCGAAGGCGGCGCAAAGCTGGTCGCGGAGGCTTTGGAACCACGCCTGCGCGGCAAGCTGTTCGGCGTCGAGGGTGGTGTCGGTCACAGGCGCTCCGTCGCTAGTGCCGACGGGACTATCCTAACCACCGCGCCCGCGAAAGCGCTTAGCCGTGCCCCGCCAGCGCCGCGAGCAGCAGCAGCGCAACGATGTTGGTGATCTTGATCATCGGATTGACCGCCGGTCCGGCGGTATCCTTGTACGGGTCGCCGACGGTGTCGCCGGTCACCGCCGCCTGGTGCGCGGGCGACCCCTTGCCTCCGTATGCCCCCTGCTCGATGACCTTCTTGGCATTATCCCACGCTCCGCCGCCGCTCGTCATCGAGATCGCGACGAACAGCCCCGAGACGATGACGCCCATCAGCAGCGCGCCCAATGCGGCGAAGCCATTCCCCTGCGTCGAGACCGCGGTGACCGCGAAATAGACGACGACCGGGGCGAGCACCGGGAGCAGCGACGGGACGATCATCTCGCGGATCGCGCCCGCGGTGACGAGGCCGACGGTCCGCGCGTAATCGGGCCGGACGCTGCGATCGGCGATGCCGGGCGACTCGCGGAACTGTGCGCGAATGTCCTGTGCGACCGCCGACGCCGTCCGCCCGACCGCCGTCATCGCCATGCCGCCGAACAGGTACGGCAGCAGCGCGCCGAGCAGCAGCCCGACGACGACATACGGATTCGACAAAGTGAAATCGACCGTGGTCGTCGCGAAGAACTGGCGCAAATCCTCGGTGTACGTCGCGAACAGGACGAGCGCGGCCAGCCCCGCCGAGCCGATCGCATAGCCCTTGGTCACCGCCTTGGTCGTGTTGCCGACCGCGTCGAGCGCGTCGGTCCGCTGGCGGACTTCATGCTCCAATCCCGCCATCTCGGCGATGCCGCCGGCGTTATCCGTGACCGGGCCATACGCGTCGAGCGCGACGACCATCCCGGCGAGCGCGAGCATTGCGGTGGCGGCAAACGCGATGCCGATCAGCCCGGCGAGCTGGAAGCTGGCGATGATGCCGACGACGATCACCAGCGTCGGCAATGCGGTCGATTCCATGCTGACCGCGAGGCCCTGGATGACGTTGGTGCCGTGGCCGCTGTCGCTCGCCTTGGCGATCGACTGGACCGGGCGGTAGCCTGTGCCGGTGTAATATTCGGTGATCCAGACGATCAGCCCGGTCACCGCCAGCCCGACGAGCATGCAGAAGAACAGGTGCATCGCGGTGAAGTCGGTCGGCGCAGCGACGGCGGCGGCAGCGGCGGCCTGCGCCGGCTTGACCGAGATCACCGCGTTCATGTCGGGGAAGATCGCCTTGGTCGCGAACCACAATGCCGGGATCGACAGCAGGGCGGTGACGATGAAGCCCTTGTACAACGCGCCCATGATCGAGCCCGACTTGCCGAGCTTGACGAAGAATGTCCCGATCACCGAGGTGATGATGCACACCCCGCCGGCGAGCAACGGCAGCGTCATCAGCTTCGCAGCGTCGGTCCCGGCGACGAGCAATGCCACCAGCACCATCGTCGCGCCGAGGGTGACGACATACGTTTCGAACAGGTCGGCGGCCATGCCGGCGCAGTCGCCGACATTGTCGCCGACGTTGTCGGCGATGACGCCGGGGTTGCGATCATCGTCCTCGTCGAAGCCGAGCTCGTTCTTGCCGACCATATCGGCGCCGACGTCGGCCGCCTTGGTGAAGATGCCGCCACCGAGCCGCGCAAAGATCGAGATCAGCGACGCGCCGAAGCTCAGCGCGACGAGCGCGTTGATTACCGGGCGGCTGGTCGGGTCCATGTGTCCGAAGTTGACCAGCGAGTAGAAATATCCGGCGATCGCGAGCAGCGCCAAGCCGGCGACGAGCATCCCCGTTACCGCGCCCGAGCGGAACGCCATCGTCAGCCCGGCCTGGAGCGAGTTGCGCGCCGCTTCCGCCGTGCGGACGTTGGCGCGGACCGAGATGTTCATGCCGATGAACCCGGTCGCTCCCGACAGCAAAGCTCCGACGACGAAGGCAACGGCAGGGACCAGCCCGAGGAACACCGCGACGAGGACCGCGACGATCACGCCGACGATCGCGATCGCCTGATACTGGCGCTTGAGATACGCCCCCGCGCCCTCCTGGATCGCAAGCGCGATCTCCTGCATCCGCGCGTTCCCCGGCGACGCGCCGAGCACCTGCCGCGAGGTGACGACGCCGTAAGCAACCGCAGCAAGCCCGCACAGGATCGCAACAAGCACGAAGTCCATGATTTCCCCCCAAGGATCGCGGGCGGTCCACTGCCGCCCATCTTGTCTTATTGTGGCGAGTTGTCGCGCATGCGCAGGAAGATAGCAAGCCGATGTACCGGATTGGCGAACGGCACCGTAACGGTCTTGGTCAGCCGGTGAGAATCTCGCCGACCCATGCCGGCACCAGGCGCCCAGCGGGGCCGTGGCGCGCTTCGTCGAACAGCTGGGTGCCTGCCGACGGATCGAGGTTAAGTTCGAGCGTGCGGGCACCGGCGTGGCGCGCGGCGTCGACGAACCCGGCGGCGGGGTAGACCGCGCCGCTGGTGCCGATCGAGACGAACAGGGCGCAGTCGGCGATCGCGGCGTCGATCCGGTCCATGTGGTACGGCATCTCGCCGAACCAGACGATGTCGGGGCGCAGCGTGCCGCCGCAGCCGCACGGTGCCGCGCCGGTCAGGTCACCGGTCCAGCGCCGGGTCGCGCCGCAGCGGTCGCATAGCGCCGACTTGAGCTCGCCGTGCATATGAACGAGCCGCGGCGGGCGGTCGTTGTCCGGTATGACGGCGGCGCGGTCGTGGAGATCGTCGACGTTCTGCGTGACGATCAGCAGGCCGCCGGTCCATTCGCGATCGAGCCGCGCGAGTGCGAGATGCGCCCGGTTCGGCGCGACCCGCGCTAGCGCCGCGCGCCGGGCATCGTAGAAGCGCTGGACGAGGACCGGGTCGCGACGGAACGCCTGCGGCGTCGCGACATCCTCGACGCGGTGCCCCTCCCACAACCCGTCGGGGCCGCGAAACGTCGGCACGCCGCTCTCGGCCGAGATGCCCGCCCCGGTCAGGATGACGATTTTGCGCACCGCCGTCACGCTGCTTCGGGTTGGTCCGCGACCTGAAGGCAGCGGTTGCGACCGGCGACCTTCGCGGCAAACAGCGCGACATCGGCCACTGCAAGCCACTGAAGCGCGCTGGTGATATTTTCGGTCAGCGGCGCGACGCCGAAGCTCGCTGTCACCCGCAAGTTGGAGTCGAACGGCACCTTGACGCCCTCGATCGCCTCGCGAAACCGCTCGGCGATGATCGTCGATCCAGCCGCATCGACGCCGGGGAGCAGGATGGCAAACTCCTCGCCGCCGACGCGGCCGAGGACGTCGGTCGTGCGCAGCAGCGTCTGGCAGCAGGCGGCGACCGCCTCGAGCACGATGTCTCCGGCGGCATGTCCGTGGCGGTCGTTGACCGCCTTGAAATGATCGAGGTCGAACAGCAGCAGCGTGCAATTCTGTCCGTCGCGGGCGTGACGGGCGATCGCTTGCGCCGCCGCTTCGATCAGCGCCCGACGGCTGAGCGCTCCGGTCAGAAAATCGCGCGTCGCGATCTGGCGCAGCTCGAACGTGTCGACGACCAGCGCGCTAAACCTGACGAGCAGGTCGATCTGATCCGCGGAATACTCGCGCGGGACTCGGTCGAGCGCGCACAGCGAGCCGATCTGATAGCCATCTCGGGTGATCAGTGGCGCGCCGATGTAGCTGACGATGTTTGGCGGCTCGAGGACCAGCGGGTTGGCACGGAAGCGCGCATCGATCCGCGCGTCGGTGACGATCATCGGCCCGCGCGCGGCGATGGTGTGGCTGCAAAAAGCCGTTTCACGCGACGTCTCCTGGATATCGATGCCGTCGTGCGACTTGAACCATTGCCGCTGATCGTCGACCAGCGAGATCACAGCGATCGGCACGTCG
This sequence comes from Sphingomonadaceae bacterium, assembly GCA_043745075.1. Classification (GTDB taxonomy): domain Bacteria; phylum Pseudomonadota; class Alphaproteobacteria; order Sphingomonadales; family Sphingomonadaceae; genus Polymorphobacter_B. The sequence continues at coordinate 4,998 of JAYTTV010000256.1, read as the reverse complement.
AGCACGGTGCGGACGAGCGCGGTGATCCGGTCGAACGGCGACTCGGGGGAAGTATCGAGAAGATCATACCGGCGCAGCGTCGCGAGGCGTCCGGCCTCGTCGCGGAGCCTCTCGTCACAGTCGACGGGCATCAGGGACTCCACCGACACTGCGCCGTTATCGCGCCCGGTGGCGATATCGCTTGGCCGCTCGAATCGTGTCACGCTTTAGCATAGGGTTTCGAGGCGTAATGGGACAGTCTGATATGGTACGAGTCGGCGTTCTCGGTGCAGGCGGGCGGATGGGGCAGGCGATCCTCGCCGCGATCGCCGCCGATCCGCGAACCGTTCTGGGCGGCGCGGTCGAGCACGCCGGACACCGTTCGGTCGGCACGAAACTCGGCGGCGGCCTGACGATTTGCAGTAATCCATCGGCGCTGGCGCATGTTTGCGACGTCATGGTCGACTTCACCACCCCCGACGCGCTCGAAGCGAACCTCGACGCAGCATGGTCGAACAAGACCGCGATCGTCATCGGCACCACCGGGCTGGATCTGCGACACGACGCCGCGGTCACGCGCGCCGCCCGTGACATCGCGGTTCTTCAGACCCCGAACACCTCGATCGGGGTCACCGTCCTGGCCGGGCTCGTCGAGGCGGCGGCGGCGCGGCTCCCCGACTGGGACATCGAGATTCTCGACCTGCATCACCGCGACAAGCGCGACGCACCGTCGGGAACCGCGCTCGCGCTCGGCGCGGCGGCGGCGCGCGGGCGGGGGACGACGCTCGACGCGGTGCGGACGCGGCTGCGCGACGGCGTCGCCCCGGCCCGCGCCAAGGGATCGATCGGCTTCGCGGCGATGCGCGGCGGGTCGGCGGCGGGCGACCACATGGTATTGTTCGCGGGCGACGGCGAGCGGATCGAGCTGGTCCACCGCGCCGAAAGCCGCGATATCTTCGCACACGGCGCGGTCACAGCGGCGGCGTGGCTCGCGGGCAAGCCGCCGGGACGGTACACGATGGCGGACGTGGTCGGCTGAGCGCGGGGTCTAGCGGCGGGCGAGTTCGCGCCGGGTCAGCTCGCCGTCGCCTTCGGTGTCGAGCAGGGCGAAGCGTTGCGCGGCGGCGGCGCTAAACTCGCGCTCGGTGATGCTGCGGTTGAAGTCGGCGTCAGCGGACGCGACGGGCTCGGGCAGGTCGAAGAAGCTGAACCGCGCGGCGCCCTGCACGCCGAGCGACTGATGCGGTGCGCCGGACGGCTCGCTGCCGGTATTACCGCCTCCGCCCCCGCCATGCCCGCCGCCGTGGCCGCCACCGCCACCCCCGCCGCCGTGCCGTCCGTTGCCGCCCCCGCCCTGGCGCTTTCCGCCACCACCCGAGCGCCCGCCGCCGCCGGCATCGCCGACCCGGATTTCGGGGGCAATCACCGTCTCATATTGGTTGAGTTCGGCCGGATCGATCTCGCCGTCGCCGTCGAGGTCGAGCGTCTTGAAGAAGCGCGCCGCGTCGGCCTCGAACTTGGCGAGCGTGACCTTGCCGTCATGGTCGGTATCGGCGCCGTCGAACCAGCGCCCGATCAGCACCTCGCGCCCGCCGGGACCGCGGAACGGCTCGCCCATCGGGCTGATGAACACTCCGCGGCGTTCGGGACCGCCCGGCCCACCTGGGCCGTGCGGTCCCCCCGGCGGCGGGCCGTGCGGGCGCGGCTGCGGCGCGCAGCCGGCGGCGAGGAGCAGGACGAGGCCGATGCGACGCATGTGATACTCCCGGGACGACGCCGGGGTACGCCAACGCCGCCGCCGATCCCTCACCAGACCTTGATGCGCTCCTCCGGCGACAGATACAGCGTCTCGCCCGGCTTCGTCCCGAATGCGGCGTACCACGCGTCGAGGTTGCGGGCGACGTTCGGTCGGAGGAAGCCGGCGGTATGCGGGTCGGTCGTCGTCTGCTGGAGCAGCGCGGCGTCGCGATACTTCTGCCGCCAGATTTGCGCGAAGCCGAGGAAGAAGCGCTGATCGCCGGTCATCCCGTCGATCACCGGCGCGGGCTTGCCGTTCAACGACTTGTGGTACGCGTCATAGGCGACGTTGATCCCGGCAAGGTCGGCCATGTTTTCGCCGAGCGTCAGTTCGCCGTTGACGTGCAATCCGGGGAGCGGCTGATACGCCGAATATTGCGCGACGACCTTGTCGGTCAGCACCTTGAAGCGCGCGATGTCCTGCGCCGTCCACCAGTCGGCGAGCGTCCCGCGTTTATCGTACTTGCGTCCCTGATCGTCGAAATGGTGGCTGATCTCGTGGCCGATCACCGCGCCGATCCCGCCGTAATTGACCGCCGGATCGGCGTTGGGGTCGAAGAACGGCGGCTGGAGGATCGCGGCGGGGAAGACGACCTCGTTCCACGTCGGGTTGGCATAGGCATTGACCGTCATCGGGGTCATGCCCCACTCGCTCCGATCGATCGGCTTGCCGAGCTTGTCGAGGTCGCGCTGGAACTCGAAGCGCGCCGCGCGCTGGGCGTTGCCGAGCGCATCGCCGCGGACGACGTCGAACTTGGCGTAGTCGCGCCACTTCGACGGGTAGCCGATCTTCGGGGTGAATACCGCGAGCTTGGCGCGCGCCTGAACCTTGGTCGCGGGGTCCATCCACGTCAGCGCGCCGAGGCGGGCGTCCATCGCCGCGATGATGTTCTTGACCAGAGCGTCGGCCTTGGCCTTCGCCTCGGGGGCGAAGTATTTCGCGACGTACAATTTGCCGACCGCCTCGCCGAGGGCATCGCTCGTCGCGTCGACCCCGCGCTTCCACCGCTCCTGATTGACCGGCTGGCCCGACAGGACGGTGCCCGAGAAGGCGAACTTGGCGTCGACGAACTTCGCCGGCAGCAGCGGTGCCCAGCGATCGAGCGTGTGGAAGGTCAGATACGCCTGCCATGCTTCGAGCGGCTCGGCGGCGACGAGCTTCGCCGTGCCCGCGATCGCGCTCGGGTTCGAAACGATGACGCGCGGCTGGCTCGCGACCCCCGCGGCGGTCAGGAACGCGGTCCAGTCGAGCCCGGGGTCCTGCGCCGTCAGGGCGGCGGTCGCGACCGGATTATACGTCTTGTCGACCTGCCGCCGCTCGACCCGGCTCCACTGAACCGCCGCCATCTTCGCCTCGAGGTCATAGACCATCTTCGCCTTGGCAGCGGCGTCGGGCACCCCGGCGAGCGTCAGCAGCTGCGCGACGTACGCCTGATACTTCGTCCGCACGTCGGCGAACTTCGGGTTCTTGGTGTCGAGGTAATAGTCGCGGTCGGGCATGCCGAGCCCGCCCTGGCCGATATAGACGCTGTAGATATCGGGGTTCTTGAGGTCCTGCCGCAGCCGCAGGTTGACCGGCGCGTCGATCCCCTCGCGGTTGAGATCGCCGAGCGTCGCCGCCAACTTCGCCCGGTCACCGATCGCCGCGATCGCATCGAGCCGCGGCTGGAGCGGGGCCAGCCCCTTCGCCTCGATCGCCGCAGTGTCGAGGAAGCTCGCGTAATAATCGCCGATCTTGCGCGTCTCGCTTCCGGCGGGAGCGTTCGCCGCGGCGGCGGCCTCGACCAGCCCGCGCGTCCGCTCCTGACTGAGGTCGCGCAGCTTGGTGAACATGCCGTAGTTCGAGCGGTCGTCGGGGATGACGAGATCGTCGATGTACTTGCCGTTGGCGAAGTGGCCCCAATCGTTGCCCGGCGTGACGCTGCGGTCCATCCCGGCGGTGTCGAAGCCATAGTCGCCGTAGGTCGGCTTGGCCGCGGGAGCGGCGGCAACGACCATCAGGGCGGCACCGAGCAGCAGGATCGAACGCATGTGAATTCCCGGGGATGAGGTCGTTTGGCGGTGGTTATAGATTTGTGCCCGGGCGCCCGCTAGTCAGCCCTCGCGGAGGAACGACGGGTTGACCAGCATCGACGGACGCGCGGCGCATATCGCGCTCGTCCTCCACGATTTCTCCGGCGGCGGCAGCGAGCGCATCGCGATCCGGCTGGCGCAGCGCTGGGCCGCGGCGGGCCGGCGTGTCACGATCGTCGCCGGGACCGAGGCGGGGGTAGCGCGGGCGCTCGCCGAGGGGCTGTCGCTGGTCGAGTTCCGCCGCGCCCTGACCCGGAGCATCCCCGACCGGCTGCGCTTCGGCTACGCCGCTGCCCGCATGGTCGCAGCACTCGCGCCCGACGTCGTCGTCTCCCCGGGCAACTGGCACGTCCCTGCCTTCAGCGCGATGCGGCTTGGCGGCATGCGGCTCCCGGTCGTCGCCAAGATCAGCAACCCGATCCGCGTCGCCGAGCGCGGGCCGCCGGGGCAGCGAATCCTCAACCGCTGGTTCGCGTGGGCGACTCGCCACTACGCCGCGCTCGTCGCAATGTCCCCCGCGCTCGCCGCCGAGGCCGAGACGGTGCTGGCGCGCAGCGTCGCGACGATCGCCGAGCCCAACCTGCCCGACGACTGGACCACGCCGCCGCCGCGGTCGGGGCCGGTCCCCGCGATCCGCACGCTCGTCACCGCTGGGCGCCTGATGCCGCAGAAGGATTTCGGCCTCGCCTTCGAGACGCTTGCCGCGCTCGGTCCGGGATGGCGTCTCGACCTGCTCGGCGACGGGCGCGAGCGTGGTCGCCTCGAAGCCCGCGCCGCTGCGCTCGGGGTCGCCGACCGCATCAATTTCGCTGGTCACGTGCCAAGCATCGCGCCGTTTCTCGCCCGCGCCGGCGCCTTCCTCTGCACGTCGCGATATGAAGGCTATCCTGCGGTGCTGATCGAGGCGCTGGCGGCGGGACTACCCGTAGTCACGACGCCATGCTCGCCCGCAGTCCCTGAAATCCTGTGTCACCCGAGCTTCGGCCGCGTCGCCGCGCCGACCGCCGCCGCCTTGTCCGAAGCAGTCCGTGCCGTCGCCGGGACTGTTCCCGACCCGGCGGCGAGCAGTGCGTTATTGCTGCAACACCGGATCGGTCATTCCGCCGCAGCGTGGCTGACCCTTCTCGACCGCGTTGTCGCGGGCCGCTA